>NZ_JBOCUK010000013.1:94860-97402 GCF_050606265.1 Tenacibaculum sp. TC6
ACGATAGATGTAGTAGATGGAGCAGGATGTAGTGGAGCACAACAAACAGTAACAATCAACGATCAATTAACCGGAACGGTTGTTGTAACAAATGCAAGTTGTTCAAATGGAGCTATAAATGTTACTGCTTTAGGAGGAGACGGAAATTATGTGTATTCTGTTGTTACAGCTAATGATCCAATACCGGCTGATGGAACATTTAACAATACAAATCCAATATCTCAACCGGCCGGAACTTATGATGTGTATATTAGAGATCAAAATGGAGCAGCTGGCTATTGTCAGTTTATAATTGAAGATGTTGTTATTGCTAGTGTAGTAAATGTTAGTATTTCAGAAACAGCAAATCAACCTGTTTGTAATGGTGATTTAGGAAGTATTGACATTACTATTTCAAATGGAGAGTCTCCACATAGTTTTGTCGTAACTAATTCAGGAGGAGCTACAGTTGCTACATTGACAAATTTTGTTGGAACATCAACTTCTTTTAATGATTTACCGGCAGAAACCTATACAATAACAATAACAGATAGTTTAGGGTGTACAGATAGTAAAGTAGTTACTTTAACCAACCCGACGGCTTTAGTAATGGATATTGAAGGAGTACCACCACCACTTTGTGGTGTATCTGATCCTGCTAATACCGGATTTAATTTTATCAATATAAATCCAGCCAATTATGCACCGTATACATTACAGTATAGTGTAGATAACGGAGTTACTTGGTTTGATTTCACTAACGGTCAGATTAGAGGATACAATCCGGGAGATATTGTATATCCAACTTTACGAATTTCTGATGGAACCGGAGGAACGGGTAATACAAGATGTATTTTAAGTTATGGACAATATATTATACCGTTTAATGTAAGTGGTATAGTTGTAGATGTTCAACCTTCAGGAGACTGTACAACGGGATATAATGTAACAGTAAGAGCTCTTAACGGTTTAGGTCCTTTTGAATTTTCGATAAATTCATCAACGGGGCCTTGGTTATCAGCTATCCAAGCAGGACCGGTAGATTTAGATCCTACAAATCCAAATTCTGATTTTAGAAGACATATTTTTACCAATATAACTCCAGGATTGAACTACCAGTTTTATGTTAGAGATACCAATACCGGGTGTATAGAAATGAATGATTTACCATTAACTTTCCCTGATTCGAGTTACGATGTAGATATTACTGCTACAACTAGTAATGAGTCTTGTTCTGGAACATTAAATGATGGAGAAATAACATTTACTATAAATGATACTGATGGTCTTTTGGAATTAAATACAATCGATTGGCAATTGTTTGATGCTATCACTAATGCACCATTAACAACACCAGTTACAGGAACCATAGCTAATACAGTTACTTATCCGTATGACTTAGTTGTTTCTGGGCTTAATCCTGGTTCTTATTATTTAGTAATAGAAAGAGATTCAGGAATGGCATCTTCTTGTTCATGGGGTAGTCCTGATGTTGAAATTAAAGACGGAACTCCTATTGCTGGTAATTTAACAGTGGTAAACAATATTACCTGTGATGTTGATGGAACTGTGCGTATAGAGGGGGTAAATGGAGGTTTCCCGGGATATACTTATGCAGCTACAGTTAATGAAACAGGAGTTCCTGGTAATTTAATAGCATTTACTTTAACTGGAAATATAATTTCAGTGGATGATGCAGCATTAGGAGGAGTTACTTCTGTAGATGTATCAGTTACGATAACAGATACAAATGGATGTACTACAACTTTAGGTCCGGTTACTTTAACATTAAGTCCTTCACCAACATTAGAAATAGGAGATATAACAACAAGTACTTGTGGAACTAATAAAACAATTACTGTAACAGGAAATAATGGTTTAGCTCTTGGTGGAACACCTCCTTACCAGTATTCTAGTGATGGAGGAACAACATACTCAGCTTCAACAACTAATACAAGTTATACTTTTAATGGTTTAACACCTGGAAGTTATGATATAGTTGTAAAAGATGCTAATGGTTGTACCGCAGCTCAAAATGGAATAATAATTTATCCTGAGCTAGACTTTACATTAATAACTACTCAGAATTTAAACTGTGTACCAGGAGAAGCTGTTATAGGAATAACTGTAGATTCAGGAGCAGGTTTAAGTACCTCAGGTAACTTTACATATACAATTAATGGAGTAGGTGCTACACCTAATCCGGCATTAACTTCGGGAAGTATTTTAGGAACATCAACTTCAACAACTCATACAGTAACTGCTGAAGGAACTTATGAAATTATTATGACAGATGTTACTTCAGGTTGTATGATAACACAACAAATCACAATTTCCCCGGCGATTGTACCGAATTTCAGTGCCGTAGCGAGTGTTAATAATATATGTTATGGAAGCAGTACCGGAGTTATTCAGATAACCGAGTTAAATAACAGTATCAATCCATTAAGTTATAGTATAAGTGTTTTAAGTGGAGGGCCTTATGCAGGAACGATAAATACGAGTACATTAACTTATGAGAATTTACCTGAGGGAGTTTACCGAATCACAGGAACAGGAACAA
>NZ_JBOCUK010000014.1:0-91480 GCF_050606265.1 Tenacibaculum sp. TC6
TTTTTGAGTACGTTTTACATGTTTGTTTTTCATGACACTTAATTTTTAGTGTAACGCTATTTCAGGACGGGACAATATAAAAAGCCACGGCAAAAGCTATAACACTTACAATAATACCTATCATAAATACAGTATAGGTTATTCGTAATATATTATACTTTCTGTTAAGTACCAATCCTAAATAATACAAGTCTTTCGTTAACGATCCGTATAAATAATCTCTATCTTTCAACATTTCATCCATAGCCCATTCAAATTCAGGCAGGCTCATTTTATGAAAATTACCAAAGAAAATCAGGTTTACTTTTTTCTGAGCAACATCCTCTTTAGTAAACTTTCCTTTGGTTACGTTAGGTCGGGTTGCCACAACAGATAATATAATTGAAGCGACTGTAAAAGCAATAAAAACGATAGTAGGATTAATTAAATAATGATTAGACGGATTGTCAAGCTTTGGTAGTAATGTTGACAAGGTCATAGAAATAATAATGGCGTTTACAGACAGTAAAATATTTGCTTTGGTATCAGCAATATCACTCAAGGTAATATGATTTCGTAAAGCTACCCTAAACATAGTTTCTATTCCTTTTTCCGGCAATTCAATCTTATTTTTTTTCAGCTTTATTTCTTCTTTTTTTTGCTTGCTTTTAACCGATTCTTGCTTCATTTTTTTCTCAACTCGTAATAGCTGAGCTAAATTTTTTCCTTTTTGTTTTTCCCATAATCGCAAAGCACTTATGGTATAAAACTGATGTGTTTGTGTTAAAAAGGTACTATTGCTAATTTGCCATTCAAGATCTGTAAAAGTAAGTTCTTTAGTGAGTTCTAATTCTTTTCTAAGTAACTCTGTATATTCTTCATAATTTTTACTTCCTAAATGAGAGCAATCTGCATCTCGTATTATTTTTTCTAACAATGTGGTGGGTGCAGCATTTAATTTAGTAGCTAAAATTACTTTAGAAACTTCCGGCAATATATCTTCTCTTCCTACTTCAGTTAAAAATTCAGCCACAATAACCACACTTTCTTCTTCATGAGTTTCCGGTTTTACAGTATACCCTGTATCATGAAACCAAGCCGCCACCATTAAAATAGTTACCTCCTCTTCACTTATTTTTTCCAGTTCTGCTAATTCTTTAGCTTTTTCTACAACTCGTTGTGTATGCGCTATATTATGATATATAAACTTTTTTTCTAAACGATTGTTTAAAATGTCTAACGCAAAATACTCGGCTCTTTCTACTAAATTACTCATGAATTAGCTACTTTTAAAATGTAAAAATAACCAAACTTTGGCATTTTTAATAATTGTAATTTTATACGCATTAATACGACTAGTAACTCTATAAAACCTAATGGTATGCTTACTTGGAAAAATATTATTGATTTTACGGTAAACGAAAATCCGAAACCAACACGCAGAGTAGAAAAAACAGCTGCTGAATGGAAAGAAATTCTTTCTCCGGAAGTATTTCAAATTACCCGCTTAAAAGGAACAGAACGTCCTTTTAGCGGAGAACACTGTACCGCTTTTTCAGAAGGCAATTATAATTGCAGTTGTTGTGATGCTCCCTTATTTGATTCTACTATAAAATACGAATCGAATTCCGGATGGCCTAGCTTTACACAACCTGTTGAAGTTAATACTATTAAATATCATAAAGATGCTTCACACGGAATGATTAGAGTTGAAATACTTTGCAATACATGTGATGCTCATTTAGGACATGTTTTTCCTGACGGACCGGAGCCTAGCGGACTTCGTTATTGTGTAAATTCATTATCTATTAAATTACAAAATAATGCCTAAACAAATAGCTACTGTAGGCGGAGGTTGTTTTTGGTGTACCGAAGCCATTTTTAGAGAAATAAAAGGAGTTACCAAAGTAGTTTCGGGATATGCGGGTGGAAATGTTCCCGGAAAACCTACCTACCGAGAAGTATGTTCAGGCTTAACCGGCCATGCTGAAGTAATTCAAATTACATTTGATAGTGATTTAATTTCTTACAAAGAAATACTCACTATTTTTATGACTACTCATGACCCGACTACATTAAACAGACAAGGTGCTGATGTAGGAACGCAATATCGTTCTGTTATATTTTATCATTCAGAGAGTCAAAAAGAAACAGCTACAGAATTGTTACAAGAGTTACAGGTATATTTTGATAATCCTATTGTTACCGAAATAAGTGTAGCGCCTCTATTTTTTGAAGCAGAAGAGTATCATCAAAATTATTATGAACAAAACAAAGAACAATCATACTGTAGTTTTGTTATTACTCCTAAGCTTCAAAAACTTAGAAAATTGTTTGCTGACAAATTGAAGTAACTTATTTTTCTTACGTTCTTAATGTGCTTTTTATCAAAATAGGTTCCAGCATCTTGCAGGAAGGTTTTGTATTCACTACAGAGGCCCCTGCACCATGCAGAATGGTTTTGTACTCACTACAGAGGCTTCCTGCATGGTGCAGGAGCCTTAGAGCATTTATACAGAGTAGTTTTATCTCCGTTTTCTATTTTAAAATAGTAAAAGCATCTAATACTTCTTTTTTATGACGTTGACTTAACGGTACGGTTGCTTTATTTTTAAGAATAATAGCATAGTCAACCGTATCTATTCTTTCTATTTGTTGTCTGTTCACAAGGTATTTTCTGTGAGTTTTAATAAAAATATCCGGAAATTCTTCAGCGAAGCTTTTCAACGCTTTTTGTACTAAAAACTGTGTATCTTTTGTATAAACATAGCAATATTTATCATCAGCTTCTATATAATATACTTCATTTATGGCTACTTTAAACAATGAATCTTTCTTTTTTATAAATAACTCTTCATTTACTTTAATACTTCCTTCTTCTTTTGCTGATAATTGCCCTACTTGATTTGCAAATTTTTCAATTGCCAATTCTATAGCAAACGTAATTCCGAACGGATCTACCGGTTTTAACAGATAGTTATACGGATTGGCATTTTTTGCTTCAGTAAAAGTTAGCGTATCTTTTGCATTGGTTAAAAACAAAATAGGTATAGCTCTGTTTTTATTAATGTAATCAGCAAAACGAATTCCTTCACGTTCAGCTCCTATAAAAATATCAAGTATCGCTAAATCCGGAGTATACATATGGTAAAAAGCAACTGCTTCTATATAATTAGAGGCTATGCCCACCACCGTATAGTCTTTTGAAAGTATTTTTTCCAGTAGTTGAGCTTGCTCTAAAGCATCTTCTAAAATTAACACCTTAATTTTTTCCATGCGTTGTGTTTATGTTATTGTTTTATAAGGCATGGATATGGTTACCACAGTACCTCCTTGTATATGATTACGAATTGTAATAACTCCGTCATTTAACACCATCATGTGTTTTACAAGATGTAATCCTAAACCGGAACTTTTTCTTCCTTCGGTGTCTTTTTGTGCTTTTTGTGCATGTACCTCAAATATTGTTTTTAATACTGTATCCGGAATGCCCACTCCTGAGTCTTGAATACTCAGCTTAAAAAGATCTTCTTCTGCACTTCCTGAAAGTGTAATCCTCCCTCCTTTTGGTGTAAATTTTATGGCATTATCTAAACAATTACGAAGCACAATTTTAAACAGTTCCATATCTCCGAAAATTAATATTGAACTTATATGGTTAACATTATACTCAATATTTTTTTCTTGTAATAAGGAAGAATACTGCTGTATTATTTGCTTTACAACAGGCATTAAAGGAAACCAGTCTTTTTGTACATGTAGTAAGTTTGACTGACTTAAAGACCAGTTTAATAAATTATCTAACAAAAAACTTAAGGAGTCTATAATAGACGTTACTTTTTTATCAATAGTAATGGTTGTTTGCTCTTCATTTAACTCACTTAATTCAAGTTTTTGTTTTAACAACGCTACAGGGCTTCGTAAATCGTGCGCCACAATACTGAACATTTGATTTTTAAGGGTATTGGCTTCTTCCAACTCTTTATTTAAAACTTGTATTTCTGCATGTTTATGCTTTAATTGTTTATAAAACATATATATAGTTAACAGCAATACCAATACGGCTATAAAAAAGAATAGAAATAAATTTCGCTGAGCTGTTTTTGTTTCAATTTCAGCTTCTTTTTTAGCAATATTAAAGGCTTCTTTTTGTTGCGCTACTTGCCAAACTGTATTTTCTTTTTGAATAGAGTCTTGCAATACTGTATATTCTTTTAAATACAAAACAGCTTTTTCATGCTCTTTCATTGCTTCAGACACTATGTATAAATTATATACTATAAAGCTTCTTAGAGGCAGGTCTTTAGAAGGTTTGGCTAACACATACGCAGAGTCAAAATAACGTTTTGCCAGTTCATCTTTATATTGTTCAAAATATAAATTTCCTAAATTAGAGTAAACTCTGGCTAAACTCCTTATCTTTTTGTCTTTATCTTTTTTATAAACTTTTAATAATGCCTTGTATGAAGTTTCGGCTTTTTTAAATTCTTTTTTAGATAAATGAATATACGCCAAACTTTCATTGACCTCATTTTTCAGTTGTATAGAAATGTTTTTTTCTTCTATAATTTTATGATAATAAACAATAGCAGAATCGTAGTTTCTTTTTTCGTAAAAGTCCCCCAGTGTTTTTGCAATGATTACATGATAATCTTCATCTTTAACCTTTTCAAGATCTCTAATTTGCTTTTCAGCTTCATCATATAGTTTCAGACGAAACAATAAATGACTTTGTATTATTTTTTTTAAATCAGGATTGGTATATGTATCTTTTAACAAATAGTAATTTACTTTTTCATAATCTTTATTTGAAAAAGCTACATGGGCATTATGCCAGGCATATTCATAGGTATCAGGTAATTTTACGGTGGTTTCTTTAGTTGTCTGATAACAAGAATTACAGTTTTTGATAAAAAAATCTTCTATATACGTTGTTTGTGAAAAACCAACCTGAACAATACCTATAAAAAGAAAGCAATACCTTTTTACTTTAAAAAACACACTTCAATGTTTAAACTCTTTTTTATTACTTAGAAGATCCCGGAGGAATGGCAATGGTACCTCTTGTTGGTTCAATATCGATTCCGTTTGGATCATTAAAATTAACCCTAACGTTTACTTGCGTAACTTTATCAAACTCATCATCATTTATGGTAAGAATAAAAGTTAATAAACACTGCTTTTCAGCTTTGGTATCTGTTTCTTGCTTAGGAGTTATTAAAACATCTAATTGTTTTTTAACAATGGTAGCTGTTAAAGTAAACTCTTCGGGTTTTCCTTTTACAACATCACTATCAAAAAAAACAGTTACATATATATAATTCAAAGAGCCGGTTTCTGTGATTCGTACAAAAGGTCCTAAAGAAGTATGATTATCAATACGAACCGGAATTCCTTCCTTATTTATATTCTGAATTGTAAACTCTTTAATGATAGAGTTTAATTCCTCATTGTTTTTAGTACTCATTACTAGGTAGTTTGGTTATACTGCAAGATACTACTTTGTTTTTTTAGTAACAATGTTATTTTAATTAGAGTGTTTATCGTTTACTCCTTTTTTTACTACGTTCACGTACTTCCGTCACCCTTCTACTGAACAATACTGATTTACAACCTATTAAACATCTAATTTTAACTTCAGAAAACAACCTGTAGCGCTACGGTAGTATTCTAAAAACCAAATAAAGTAGAGTTCAGAAACTACACCAAACGAGGCGTATCCTGAAAAGCCATATGAGTAAGGAATGTAAAAACTTTTTATTATGAGCGATTTAACCAACGGAGGACCAGTTATTATTGATAAAACAATACCATTAAATTTTGAATTTTTAAGGATTCCTGTGAGAGGATCTGTAAACATTAAAGTTTTTGATAATAGAGGTAGTTGTGATGCTTTTATTATGGATATTCTTGCAGAAACTAATCGTGGAACTATAAGTAGGCGAGAAAGACTAGTAGGAAATGAAACCAGAGTTATTACTATAGCAAGATGGGTTAACGATTTTGTGATAACCATTTCAAATTGGAAATGTTCTAAAGAAAAACTTAGTTTTACTGCAGAAGTTGTCTATAGAGAGTCGTTACGCTCAAATCAGGTTATCATCAACAAAACTGATTTCTCAGGAGATAGATTTAATTATGATTCCTTTGATGAAGAAATAAAATCATTCTTTCAAGAAGCTTTATCTAAAGCATAATTTTATTACTTATAAAAAATTATTCCTCAGTTATACGGCATTAACTGAGGATTTTTTATTTCTAAAGAATACTACAAAACCACTTTCTCATCCTGCTAAAACTTCAGTATCTTTGTAAAAGGTTCGTTACTTCCTACACATATCCTATGAAATTAGACATACATAACACTTTTAGCACCTTACTTCCGGCCGATAAAAATCTTGAAAACTCACGCAGACAGGTATTAGATGCTTGCTTTTCGTATGTAACTCCTAAAAAAACAACACACCCTGAATTATTACATGTATCAGAAGCTATGCTTACTGAATTAGGATTGACAAAAGAAGATGCGGCTACAAATGAATTTTTACACGTTTTCACAGGCAATTCTGTGTTTACTAATACACATCCGTATGCTATGTGTTACGGAGGACATCAGTTTGGTAATTGGGCAGGTCAATTAGGAGATGGAAGAGCTATTAATTTGTTTGAGGTTGCTTATAACAATAAACAATGGGCTGTTCAATTAAAAGGAGCCGGTGAAACTCCGTACTCTCGTTCTGCCGACGGATTGGCAGTTTTACGCTCTTCTATTCGTGAATATTTATGTAGTGAAGCCATGCATTATTTAGGAGTTCCTACTACCCGAGCTTTATCGCTTAGCTTATCCGGTGATCAGGTACTTCGTGATATTTTATACAACGGCAATCCTGCCTACGAAAAAGGAGCTATTGTATGCAGGGTGGCACCTAATTTTATACGCTTTGGTAATTTTGAAATTCTTGCCGCCAGAAAAAATTATGCAACTTTAAAACAATTAGCCGACTATACTATTGCTCATTTTTATCCTGAAATTACATCTTCTGGAAAAGAAAAATACTTGGCTTTTTTTACAGAAGTGCGCAATAAAACTATTGACATGATTATTCATTGGCAACGTATTGGATTTGTACACGGTGTAATGAATACCGATAATATGTCTATATCAGGGCTTACCATAGATTATGGTCCGTATGGTTGGTTAGAAGGTTATGATTGGAACTGGACTCCTAATACTACCGATGCACAACACAAACGTTACCGTTACGGAAATCAAGCATATATTGGCTTGTGGAATTTATTTCAGTTGGCTAATGCTTTGTATCCTCTTATTGAAGAAGCAACACCTCTTCAATCTTTGTTAGAAGAATACAATAGTATATATGAGCAGAAATATATAGCAATGATGCAACAAAAATTAGGGCTTGAACCAAATAACTCTAATGATAATGAACTTACAGGGCGATTGGAAGAAACGCTACAATTAATTGAAACAGATATGACCATTTTCTTTAGAAAATTGGCTCATGTAACTAAAAAAGATACCGCTATTACGGCTATTGAAAAAATTAACGATGCCTTTTATAATCTTACCGAATATACCGAGGAAATACAAGAGCATTGGAAAAATTGGTTTACCCTATATAGTAATCGTTTGCAAGAAGAAAAACGTTCAGACGCTGAAAGAGCTACTGCTATGAATAAAGTAAATCCAAAATATGTGCTGCGTAATTACATGGCACAATTAGCTATTAATAAAGCTAATGAAGGTGATTATAGTTTAATAGACGAATTATATCAATTATTAAAACAGCCTTACAGCGAACAACCTGCCTATCAACATTGGTTTGCCAAACGCCCGGAATGGGCACGTCATAAGGTAGGTTGCTCAATGCTTTCATGTAGTTCATAACTACAACCCTAATAGCTATACGTACCTAATGTAAGTCTTAACTATCATATAAAAATTGTACATTTAGGGGTAGCAATCCTAAACATGACACACGAGTTTAAAGAAATTATTCAACAGGCAGTACGCAACCAACAACAAGGAATACATAATGTATTAGCTACGGTGGTTGCTCTAGACGGTTCTTCTTACAGAAAACCTGGGGTTCGTATGCTATTATCTTCTAACGGTACAATAACAGGAGCTGTGAGCGGTGGCTGTGTTGAAAAAGAAGTACAACGCAGAGCTCAATCGGTTTTTACTACCCATATTCCTAAAATTATAGCTTATGATGGTAGGTATCGATTAGGCTGCGAGGGAATTTTATATATCTTATTAGAGCCTTTAGTAATTGCTCATGAATTTGTGCTTCATTTTTCTGAAGCACTAAAACAACGTTCCGATTTTACGATAACCTCTTTTTATCAAAAAGAAGATGAAATTTCGGGTAATTACGGATCTGTTGTTCATTTTAATAAAAAGGCATTTACTTTCAATAAGCATTTTAACAGTGAGCATCTTGAAAAACTCACTCAGTTTCAACAAACCCTATCGCCTCTTTTCCGACTGCTTATTATTGGCGGTGAACATGATGCGGTAAAACTATGCAAGCAAGCCGCGCTTTTAGGATGGGAAGTTGATGTGATTACCTCAGTAAAAGACCCTAAACAAGCTGCTGATTTTCCGGGCGCGTCCTCTGTAACAGCACAAACACCTGAGTTAGCAGAGTTATCACAAGTAAATAAGCATACCGCCGTGGTAATTATGAATCATAATTTTACTTATGATTTGCGTTATTTAATACAATTACAAAAAACACAACCTGCCTATATTGGTATTTTAGGAGCTGCCAAAAGGCGTGAAAAACTTTTTAATGAACTGTTTGAAATTGCTCCGGAACTCTCTGATGATTTTTTAAGTACCATTCATACCCCGGCCGGTTTAAATATAGGTGCCATTACTCCGGAAGAAATAAGTGTGTCTATCGTAGCAGAAATACTTTCGGTTATCCGTGATAAAGAAGTATTTTCATTAAAAAAGGTAACCGGTAAAATTCATTCTTAACGTATAAAAATGGCATGCTTAGAAAATTACATCCGGCCATTAAAAAAGCAATAGATATAAGCAGATGAAAACAGCTATTCTTATTCTTGCCGCAGGTACTTCATCTCGTATGGGACGCATTAAGCAATTACTACCTTACCAACATACTCATTTATTGGGTTGGACTATTGAACAGACGTTGAATACTTCTACAAAGGTATTTTGTATTTTGGGTGCTAATGCTACTGCTATAGAAAAAGAAATACCTACTGAAAAAATCACCATACTTTATAACCCTGATTTTAATAACGGACTTAGCACAAGCATTGTTACCGGGATTGATTATGTACACACAAAAGGGTTTCATAACGTACTCATTCTATTAGCAGACCAACCTCATATTTCTTCTGCATATCTTAACCAAATGATACAAACCGGAGAAGAAAACCCGCAATATATTATCGCTTCTAACTACGGTCATAAAGCGGGTGTACCTGCTTTATTTCCTAAAAAGTATTATCGTAATTTACTAACATTAACCGGAGATAAAGGTGCTAAACTTTTTTTAGAACAACATACTTCTAACATTATAACCATGCCTGAAATAAATTTAATTGATATTGATACTCCTCAAGATTATGATGCGGTTATCAGTAATCTGTAAAATGTATATGGCTTCTTTATTTTTCATAATTTTGCAACACTTCCCCTTACTTAGTTTTTAATTCTAAAAAATTATTTTCATGAAAAAAATCCTCTATACTCTTGCCTTTTTATCATTGTTAATTTCATGTGCTTCTCACAAACAGGTTGCAGAAAAAATCATTTGGGTAAACAGTACTAAAGTTCCTTGTACCGGAGTTGCCCCTATGCAATGCTTACAAATACAAACAGGAGAACAACTTAATCCGGATAATTGGAGTTTACTATATGACCCTATTGAAGGCTTTACTTACCAACCCGGCATGTTATATAAGCTAAAGGTTATTGTACAAAATTTAGATTCAAGTACTGTACCTGCTGATGCTTCAACTCAAAAATATATTTTAAAAGAACTTCTTTCTAAGCAACCTGATGTATCTTTAAACTTACATGATATTTGGATGTTAACACATATACGTAAAGAGGGTATTTCAATTGATGAGGAAAAGGAACGTCCACGTTTAGAAATTAAATTGGCTGATAAAAAAATAGTTGGTAAAGGTGTTTGCAATCGATTTTCAGGAGGTATTGTAAAGGCCACTGATACGACACTTATTTTTACGAATCATATTATTAGAACAGAAATGTATTGTTCTAATATTGCCATAGAAAATACTTTTTTAAATACGCTTCCAAAAACAGCCACATATACCATAGCTAACAACCAACTGTATTTGTTTGATAAAGAACAAAACGAAATTCTCCGTTTTAAAAAAACAGATTAATACTGCATAAAAAAGAGTATTTAGTTATCGATAAAAGTGTTCAAAAATACATACCTCAACCTTTTACTATCAAAGGTTTGTATGCTATTCTTTTATAACTTTGCAACTTATTGGTTAGCGCATACATATTTCTGTAATTTCCATAGTAAAAAAGCTACTACGTTAACAGGAATTGCAGCTATTTTTAGCAAAAACCTTGTAACAGTTTTTCTGTTACTACATACGTAAATTACTCAATTTTAACAACTGAATAACAGCTTGTAATGTATAAAAACTACTACTACTTATTATTGTTTATTTTCTTTACTTCCTGTGCTACATACAAAGCACAATATGGCACTAGTAAAGCTCCAAAAACAGTAACCACACATAAAGGTCTTTCCTATTCTTTTTACTTAATAGGTGATGCCGGAAATGCTGAAATGGGTAAAAAGCTCACTACTTTACATTATTTTCAAAAAGAATTAGAAGCAGCTCCTAAAAATAGTACCGCCCTTTTTTTAGGTGACAATATTTACCCGGTAGGAATGCCTAAAAAAGATACTCCTGAAAGAGCGTTGGCAGAGTATCGATTACAAATTCAACTGGATGCTTTGAAAAATTACAAAGGGTCACCACTTTTTATTCCGGGAAATCATGATTGGTACAACGGAATAAAAGGGTTAAAACGTCAGGAAAAAATGGTAGAAGCTACCTTAGGAAAAAATACATTCTTACCTGAAAACGGTTGTGGTTTAGATGCTGTTGATATTAATGATGCTATTGTATTAATTACTATTGACAGTAAATGGTTTATTACCGATTGGAACAATCATCCTACTATAAATGAAGATTGTGATATTAAAACTCGTGAGCGTTTTATTGATGAGCTATGGAGTTTGTTTAAAAAGAATCGTTATAAAAATATCGTGGTTGCTATGCACCATCCATTGTATAGTAACGGACCTCACGGGGGCAGTTTTTCTGTAAAAGACCATATGAGTCCGCTACCTATATTAGGTACTTTTAAAAACATTCTACGTGCACATGCCGGTATTCAAACCGATAATTTTAATAAAAGTTATAGTGAATTTATTCAGCAAATAGAAACGATTGCGGACGATTTTAAAAATAATATTGTTTTTGTTAGTGGGCATGAACACAACCTTCAATACATCGAAAAAGACGGTTTTAAACAGGTTATTAGCGGTTCCGGATCTAAACAATCTGCTGCACTTGCCGGATATGATGCTCCTTTTACTTACGGAAATAAAGGGTATGCTAAACTAAACTTTTACAAAGATGGTTCTGCCATTATTGAATATTATGCTGCCAATGATAAAGATGAAAACAACCTTTTATTTAGTAAAGAAATCTTAGCGCCTAAAAACATAAAAACTACAGTTGATTTTAGTGAGTATAATACTCATAACAAATTTGTAGAAGCTTCGATTTATTCTCCGGAAGCTACTGACGTGAGTGGATTTTATAAATTTTTATGGGGTGATTTACACCGAGAGAAGTACGGCAAAAAAATAAAAGCTCCGGTATTAGATTTAACTACTGCTTTTGGAGGGTTAGAACCGATAAGAAGAGGAGGTGGAAATCAAACTAACTCATTACGTCTTAAGAATCCGGAAGGAAAACAATATGTATTGCGTTCTATGTACAAAGATGGAAGTCGCATTATGGGAGGTATTTTAAAAGGTACTTTTTTAATTGACGTTGTTCAAGATATCTTTACCATGTCGCACCCCTATGCTGCTTTTGTTATTCCGGAGATGGCAGAAGCCGTACACATTTACCATACCAATCCTGTACTTTATTACATGCCAAAACAACCTGCCTTAACAATGTATAATGACACTTTTGGTGGCGGTTTATATTTATTAGAAGAGCGCCCTGCTGATAATCGTGAAGATGTAGATAGTTTTGGAAATTCAACAAAAATTATCAGCACTTTTGATGTATTGGAAAAGCTACGTAAAAACGGAAATCATACCATAGATCAACAATGGACCATTCGCTCTCGTTTATTTGACATGGTAATTGGTGACTGGGACAGGCATGAAGATCAATGGCGTTGGGCTTCTTTTGAAACAGCAAACGGTAAAACATATTATCGCCCAATTCCTCGTGACAGAGATCAACCATTTTCTAAGTTTGACGGAATTATGATTCCACTGTTTAAACAGTTTGCTCCGTTAGTAAAAAACATGCAAACGTTTGATTATGATATTAAAAACATGAAATGGTACAATAATTATCCTCGTTTTTTTGATGCCGAATTTTTAAATCAATTGACTCTTAAAGATTGGATCATACAAGCTGAATATATTCAGCAACATTTAACCGATGAGGTTATTGAGCAGGCTATCAAAAAGCTGCCTAAAGAAGTATTTGCTATTGACGGAACTGAAATTATAGCTAAAATTAAAGCCCGTAGAGATGCATTACAAGAAATTGCTAAACGCTACTACACCAAACAGGCTAAAACAGTATATATAACGGGTACCGATAAAGATGATGTGTTTACTATACATCGTATTAACAATACTGAAACGCAGATAATTGCTACTCATAAAAATGATACTATTTACAATCGGGTATTTTCATTAAAAGAAACTAAAGAAATTCAAATTTACGGGTTAAACGGTGACGATAGGTTTACCATTACCGGAAAGGTTAAAAACGGGATTCTATTACGATTAATTGGCGGACAGGATTATGATGTATATACTGATGAATCTTCTGTTTCTGGGTGGAGTAAAAAAACTAAGATTTATGATTACAAGTCTAAAAAAAATACAATAAACGGCAGCCATGAAACGGATGATTTACGTTCTGATAATTATTATAGAAATACCTATAATCATCGCGATATTGAAAACAACACAACCCTTGTAGCTCCTAATATAGGTAGTAACCCGGATGATGGATTTTTCTTTGGAGTTAATGTAACTCATACTCGCTATGGATTTAAAAAGCGCCCGTTTGCCAGCCAACATAACCTTTCTGCAAACTACTACTCGGCTATTCAAGGTTTTGATATTGAATACAATGGTGAGTTTACCGAGTTTATTGGAAACTGGAGTTTGGTATTACACGCAAAAACAACCAGTGATAATTATGCTTTCAACTTTTTTGGTTGGGGTAACCAAAGTAACTATAATCAACAATTTGATTTAGATTATTACCGTGTTAAAAGAAGTGAGCATAGCATTACTCCTACCTTATTAAGACGTTTTAGAGGTGGTAATACATTGCGACTTTCTTCTTCTTTTGAGGCCATAAGAATACAAAATACGCCAAACAGAAATATTACCGACTATTCAGAAAGTCCTGTTAACATTTTTGATACTAATTATTTTATAGGAGGTGATTTAGGTATGACGCATACTAGAGTTGATAACAAAAGTTTTCCTACTAAAGGAATAAATTTTAATTTACAGGTAGGTGCCAAATTTAAAGCAGACGACTTCCAACGTCGTTTTGGGTATATTAAGAGTTCCTTGGCTTTTTATCAAAATTTAGTATACAATCGCTCTTTAGTATTTGCATCTGAAGTAGGAACACATCTTACTATCGGAAATCGTTTTGAAATTTACCAAGCTGTTACTTTAGGAGGCGACAGAAACTTACGCGGTTTTAACCGTCAACGTTTTTCCGGAACAAAAAGCTTTTATCACAGTAACGACGTACGCTTACGTTTTGGAGAGATACAAACTTCTTTTCTCCCTTTAAAAGCAGGTATGACTGCCGGCTTTGACTATGGTCGTGTATGGAGTCCCAGAGAAGCTGAAAATTCTTTATGGCATACCAGTTACGGGGGCTCTTTATGGTTAAGTGGTATTGATGTATTTACACTAAACCTTTCTTATTTTCAAGGAAATAAAAACGAAAATAGAGTAGCTTTGAGTGTAGGTTTTTCTTTTTAAGTTTATATAAATTAGTAACTGCTCTTGTTAGCAATTAGCAATAGATAAGTGTTTAGTCCTCTTTTGCTAGTTCTTGAAAATTTAAAATTAACGATAGAAAAATCGCCTAAAATTACTTTTAGGCGATTTCTTGCACATTCTATACCCCTCAATATAAAACTTAGTATAAATATTCTAATGCGATAACATCATAGTTACTAAACACCCCATTTTCATTACCTGTTGGACAAGATATCATAACCGATGCTCTATCAATTCCTGTTGGCGTACCCGGAATGTGATATGCCCCATCTGAACCTTCTCCTTCATTACTACCGTCACATGATCTTCTAAACCAATCGGTATGACGTAGCCCTACACAGTGTCCCATTTCATGTGTAATTACATGGCTTGAATATACTACCCCATTTTGACTAACTCTAGGTCCAATTCTTGCCCATTTGTAGGCTCTACCATTTGAAGGAAATCCAGCTAATCCACCAGAACCAAGATCAGAACGTACATAAACTACTAAGTCAGCAGCTTGATAATTTGTACCAAAAGTTAAATTCATTTGTAATGATGAGTTTAATCGATTATAATTGGCTACAGCTCTTCTTAATCCTTCTCTGTTTGTATTATCCAAACCTTGACCTCCACCACCTGTATATCCTAATACATTAATGGTACGATTGCTACCTTCTACCAAATTTCTGGTTCTGTATTGTCTTCTCTGCGGAATAACATAATCATCAACCTCTTTTACAGGAATTGACAAATCTGTTCCGTTAAGAAAGTAATCTACAGTTTCACCATCTAGGTTTGTAATACTTTTAATACTTACATTTTTTGTATTAACCCCTAGGTCACGTAGTTTTGCTAATTGTTCTTTAGTGGGTTTGTTTTCTTCTTTAATATCTATTCCTTCGTTTTCATTTTGACAAGAAAAAAAGATACTAGTCATTGCTGCACTTAACAATAATACTTTAATTGATTTCATAAATGTTGATTTTTGTTTTTGTGAGTTATAGATTTTATCCTACACTCAATGCTATTAATACTAAAAGCATGCTTTTTGGTTTTGAGCTCACAACGAAGTTCGAAAAAAACAAACTATAAACAACTGATATTATGTTTATTAAAACAATTTAGATGTCTCAAATCATGATTTAAGACATGAATTTACCGATAAGAAAACTACAGTTTTAAACCATTAAACACAGAGAAAATCTACAAAACAGACTTTCTTTTTTTAAGTTAATTTGTGATGTGTGAAATACAAAAAATTAAGGAAGTTTCTATACAATCATTCCTAAAAACATGTTTTTAAAACACTTTTAGGAGATGCTTGCTATGTACTCTGATGGAGATGTACCTGTTATTTTTTTAAAATTTTTATAAAAAGAAGCTCTTGAATTATACCCCACTTCTGTGGCTAATGCTTCTATACTGTAGTTTTTATATTTATCAAGCGTAGCTATTCTTTTAAACTCATCTATTCTATACGTGTGCACAAAACTATTAAAGTTTGTTCCTTTCACCTGATTAATGGCATTAGAAATAGTTCTTGCTGGCAGATTAATTGTTTTAGCAAAGGTTTTTAAATCTATTGAAGAATCTAAGAAGATTTTTGCTTCTTTCATATGTTCTTCTACCATATTGAAATAGTGCTCTACTTCTTCTTTTGTATGCGTTTTTCTTTTTAAAGAACTTAATTTAGAAACATCCGTAAGGTTGTAAATATTAATCTGCACCAAACTAACAACAGTTATATAATATAATAAAATTAGAAATGTAGCAAGATCTATAACAGCAAGAGTATTACTATTAGTAAAAAGTAAATATCTGATATGCGAAAAAATATTGAATCCTATACATAGCACACAAAAAACTACAAGCCATGTTAGTTTTTTACACTTTGTATCTTTATAAAAATACGGTAAGAGTTTGTTATGTATTCTAGCTGCCTTCATTATTAAAATACAGATAAATATAATATAGGCAGATGCTATTAAGCCTCGTGTAATTACATAATACGATTTTTTTACTTCTCCTAAATAATTTGAATCGTATAATGCCAATACTGTTATTGCAAATTGAAACAAAAACTCTAAAATAGTAGGAATAAAAAAGATAAACTTATTTTTAAGTTTTATCCCTACCGTTTCAGCAGCATAAAAATAGAGAAATATAATATCTAATGTTACCAGATGTAATGGTGAATACACAAATAACAATGATTTAAATGTTACTGAAAAGACACCAGAAATAATTTGAAAAAACAAAACAAGAAAAAAGTACCCCAAAAAACGGTTTACATGGTGTTTTTTAGACTTGTAAAACAATAATATTAGTGCAATTATCAATGACTGCACCGCGCTAATTATCAATAAGTTTGTATTGAAATTCATAGTACTTGAGTAGCCTTTAATAATAACTTAGAAAATATCTAAAAATTTTATTAATTACTCAAAGTTATAAAATATCTTTTAAAATAAATTTACACTTGTTTATAAAAAAATAGTTTTCTTAAAATTGGATCATATTTAAATTTCAATGTTTTTTATAAGCTATGATTACTTTCTATAAACAACATGTAGAAATCTTGAAAATGTTTGAGGTAAAGAAAACAGAAATGGGGTACTGCCTTTAAAAGTTATAAAGCATGTTTAATCCGACCCGTATAATAAAACTAACTAAAAACAGATTTATAAGGTTTTATTCTATAATTGGTGATAGATAAGAGTATGTGAACTCAAGTTATTTAGCATCCTTTTACTAAATAATCATTAAAACCATTGGTTAGTAAGAACTCTTTCCAGTAAGGGATTTCTTTAGTTTTTAACGCGTCATACTCAGCATCATAAATAGCAGTTAACTCTTCTTTAGGCTCTTCATACCATCCTTCATCTGTTTCATCATAAACATATTCAAGTAAACCTAAATCAGCATCAAGCTCTTGTAATAAGTAATGTTTTATGTTTCCTCCCTTAATAATTGTATTACGACCATGTACTAATAAAATTGGATTATCTGTATTAGTAGGTTCGCTTATAGCAAAAGTATTAAGATTTATAGGAATTAATTTAGGGGCGTTGTTAAACCAAGTTGAAAAAATATGCTGTTTATCTTCATTACTTTCCGGTTTTTCTCCCCAAGAATCTAACCAAACAGTATTGTTTACAACCTCTTCCTCTAAAAGATTAAATGGTTTATTTAAGTGTTGAGTAATTTCTTCTTCTTCAGCATACCAATTATAAAATAAGGAAACTTCCTTAGGTACTAAAAGTCCTTTTTCGTTCAGAGTTCCGTCAAAAATTGTTTGCTTCCGATCAATTGTGTGTAGAATTTTTAGAAATTTTTTATGGTGATCTGTAAATTTAATTTGGTGTTTAGTCTCAACAGCTTCAATTTCTTCGTCCGTCATTCCTATCCATTTGGCACCACGAACCCAATCATCACATACAAATTCTGAAGAATTTTCATCTGAATCGGCATTCCAAAATGCCTCAGTTCTTTCTTTTACCCAATGCAAAAACTCTGTATAATCTTGCGGAATTATTAAACTCATTTTTAAAAATAAACTCTTCCTTTTATTGATATGAATGCAAATGTAAACATAAATATGCCATTCCTAAAGTTAAAGTTTTAGCGTTTTTATTACAGCTCTTTTTATAGCAATTCTTAACTGATAGTTAATTTTTGTTTCTTTGCATTGTAAAAAACAAAACCATGTCACAAATCCTTTTATTTTTTGGTGCTATTTACGGTATGTTAGCGGTTATTTTTGGTGCTTTTGGCGCACATGCTTTAAAGAAAGTACTTACAGAAGAACAATTAAAATCGTTTGAAACAGGAGTTAAATACCAAATGTATCATGCCTTAGTACTTCTTATTATTGGTTTTAATATACCTCAACCAAGTGCTTTATTAGGATGGAGTTTTATGTTAGGGATTTTTATGTTTTCATTTAGCATTTATGGTTTGGTATTGTCTGATGTTAAAGGTAAAAAGCTTCGTTTTTTAGGACCAGTAACTCCGTTGGGAGGACTTTTATTAATTATCGGTTGGGCACTTTTACTATATACAATAAGTCAAACAGTTCATGGGTAATTGAAAACTTTGATAAACTCCTAAAATCTTACCGATTTTCTTTTGTAATTTTATTCATTCATTTTTAATGAAAATTCATACAAATTCCCTCCCATTCCGTGGGATTTTTCATCAGTTATATACACTGTGTGATTGTCTTTAAAAGTAATCCCCTCTTTTTGTGAAGTATGATTTAATTCATAACGGGAACAATTTCCGTTAAAAAAATTATCTCCTGTAAAATTACTGAATACAAACACTGTATTGTGGTTTAACAAAGCTATTTTATTTTTATCGGGTGATATACTAGCCGCAGTAATCCAACAACTTGAATCATTATTACAGGTTTCAAATTCACTTACATACTCAGCTTTGTAACTCCCTGCCTTTGCAGGTATTCTATACAACGTTGTTTTTCCATAAGCGTCTTTTACCCTACTCTTCGTAAAAATATATAGATTGTTTTTATAGTATAAAATAGATTCTGCGTCAAAAAAACGATCTTTCTTTTTTGGAGGATACTTCGTTTGATTGGGGTATAAAAAATTAATTTTCTCAACAGGTACTTCTCCGTTAGTTAAAAGGTACTGATGGGCTATTTTATATATTACTAAATTTTTACGTTTGTTATCATTATTTCCAAAATCGGCAACATATAAATTCCCTTGTTCATCAGAAGTTATATCTTCCCAATCGTTGTTTTTAACCTCAATTGCTAGTTTTCGTACTATGTTTCCTTGTGTAGTTACTCCGTATATCTCTGCATTATTTCCACTATCATTATGCATCCATAAAATATCCGACCCTTGTATTTTTTCAATACCGGAAACTTCTTCTAAAATATCAGGTAGATCGGCTATTTTTTTTAGCTGACCATAACGGGTACAACTACAACATAGTATGCTACTAAAAAAAAGGAATAGTAAATTTTTCAACTAAGTTAATTTATGATGAATAAAGGTAGTAAAATGTTTATAGAATTATTTTGTCTTTTTCTTTTGAATAAAGATTTTTTATCTACTCCTCCTCATCTGAAGTAAACTCTGTAACAATACAATAAAACACAAAAGATTCAATATCTGAAGGACAATTATTAGCAGCTTTAATAATATGCATATCTCCTTCTTTTTTCCATTCTACCAACTCTCTAACGGTAAGGGTTCCTAAGTTGTAATGGTTGTGATGTATATACCGTTCTATATGCTGTAGTATTTTTTGTAATTTTCTTTTAAATACTCTTGCTTCTTTAACATCAAATGTCATTCTCTTTTTATTAGCTTTTCTTTTGTTGACTACAACCTGCTATATATGGAAGAGTATAGCAGGCGTAGTTCTATGGACAATTAAAATTTCCCCTAAATAATTGTACTCTACTAATATAATTTAATAGATTCTATTTTTTTTACGGACTTCCGTAATATGGGTAATTTTTAAATAACTTTTTATTTATTTTAGTTTAAAATGACTTAAATGTCATAGTAAACACAGACTTTTAGCAACTCAATATTTTTTTATTTTTTTAACATTCTCAGGTTTGGTTGTTCTTTCAATAACTCCTACATTGCAGTCAGCTATGGAAAGTTAATCCCACTATACTTTCTACCTATTTTAATTAACTAAAAGAATTGCAGCATTAGCTCAAAACAATATATTCATGGTAGTAACTACCAATGCTACCCACAGAAATACTCTAACGAGTAGTTTTTTATTTTATGTAAGTTTGGTTAGGAACCTCACAGTCTATAGGCTGTGAGGTTATCTTAAAAAAGAAACCACAACACCTTACAGGCTGTGGCTTCATGTTTGTAGCATTAGTGTACACTACGTTTGGTTATTTTTAAAATAAGTTTGGTTTACTAATCTTTAAAATCTCTGATTAAAATTAAGAAAGTACAACATATCACGATTAGAAAAATTCCTAAGCGATTCATTATACATCATAAGCGTATTTTACTATACTTTCTTTATCCGTAAACAAAGTACGCTTTTTTTATATATTACAATTAAAAATTATTGTTTAAATAATTGAATAGTATAGGTTAACAAATCTGTATTCCCTTCATTTCCATGACCGGGAATTACCCAAACAGCTTCATTATATTTTTCTTTAACTTTTGCTACTGTTGATGACCATTCATTTGTATTTGCATCAGCTAAGTTTCCTTTATTTGCTTGAAGTGCTTTTACCAAACATCCTCCAAACAATACTTTATCTGTAGCATAATACACTACTAGATTGTCTTTTGTGTGTCCTTCTCCTAAAAACTCACAAGTTATTTTGTTTTTCCCTATAGGTAATTCAATATAATTACCAAATTGATGAGTTGGTTGTTGTTCTTTAAGCAAGTCTATAGTTTTCTTCCCAGCATAAGATGAGATTTTCTTTTCATGAAATGTTGTTATGCCTCCTAAACAATCTTCATGAAAATGTGTTGGTACTACAGCTTTTACGATAGATTTTGTTTCTTGCTCTATCCAATTAATCAATTCTTTTGACACTTCATTATCTACCGGGGTATCTACAACAATTGCTTCATTATTATCAATTACCACCATTCCGTTACAAGCAACTTTACCCCACTTTTCTGTAGGTAGGTAAGATATGTGTATGTACGTATTTTCTGTTAACTTTTTAATTTTTAAGGTATCCGTACTATATATTTCTCCTTTTTCTTTTTTACAACCAATTGTAATTATTCCAACTAATAAAATGTAAATAGCGCTCAAATAGTTTCTCATGATTTGTTTTTCACAAATATAGATAACTCATAAAAATTCTTCTGATATATATGTTTAGTTTCTTTACTTACTAAAAAAAGCCACTGAGAGTTTCAGTGGCTTATGACAACAAATAAAAGACAACGCTTAAAGCGTTACTGTTTTTCCTATACTATTTGTATATAATTTGTTAGTAACTGTATCTACATAATTCCATTCTGAAATAACAGAACCTTGAGTAATTGTTAGTTTAACAAATCCTCGTTGTGAAAGGTTACAGTATTGTAAATCGTTAATTAATAATTGCAATGCTTGTTCTAACTCTGCAGATGAGCTTCCTAAATATTTTTCTAACCCTGGTGAAGATACAGAACTGGCAGCTATTTCTACTCCTACTTGTGTTTTTGAGTTATCAGTTAAATTACTTTGCCATGCGTTATGAGTATCACCTGCTAATACAATTACATTTTTATTTTTGAAGCTTGCAAAAACTCGTTCTCTTTCCATAAAATAACCATCCCAAGCATCTAAATTATAAGGTAAGACGGTAGTTACTCTAGCTATTTCTTGTTGAGTTAATGTTGGGTCGCTTTGTAATACTCTTGATTTTATTGTTACCAACTCTGTTAACGTAGTTTTAAACAAGCTAAATGTAGCTGCGCTTGCTGACCCTGTTGCTGCTACCTCCGCTAATATTTTTGCTAAAATTGGTAATAATTCTGCCGGCATAAGCATTTTTCCCATAAGTACTTGTTGTCCTATTACCTGCCATTTTCCTGTACTTGTTGCTAATTGCCCTTCTAACCATGTTTTTTGAGTTGCTCCTAACAACGTTCTTTCCGGGTTTAACCATGCTTGTTGAAAAGCCGCTGAATCAAATGTACCGCTTGCATTGTAAAAATCAGCATATTCTAACTGTTTATCTCTACCAATAATACGAGTATCTAACATAATCAAATCTACCAAACTCCCTATTTTTAGGTTTCTGTAAATAATTGAATGATCTACTAAATTGGTTGTATTAGGCAAATATTCGCTGTAAGCTTTTAAAGCATTTTGCTTTCTAATTTCAAAGCTTCCTTCGTTTTCCTGATGATTTTGGGCACCGTCTTTATAAGTATCATTACTCACTTCATGATCATCCCAAACACAAATAAATGGTTTTACCCTATGAAGTTCTTTTAACTGTTCGTCTGAGCGATATTGTTTATAACGAGTTCTATACTCATCTAATGCTATAATTTCACCTTTAGGTTCAGGTGTTCTAAAAGAACCGTATGTATTTTCACCATATTCATAAATATAATCTCCTAAATGCACTACAACATCTGCATTAGATTTTTTGATTTCTTCATATACATTAAAATATCCATAAGCATAATTAGCACAAGAGGTAACGGCTAACTTTACTTCATTTATATTTTCTTCAAATGTTAATGTTTCTCCTGTAGGTGAAGTGGTTTTATCCGCAATATTTATAAATCTATAGTATAATTTTTGACCTGCTTCTAAATCTTTTATTTCAATAGCAACTGTATAATCTCTTGAAGCATCTGTATTTACTTTGGATTGACGAACAATTTCTTTAAAATCAACATCTTTTGCCAACTGCCAAAGTAATGTAGCTATCGGTTTTTGTGTAACATAGCGTGTCCAGATAATTACTTGAGTATTGGTAGGATCAAAACTTGCCACTCCTTGGTCAAAGTTTTTCTCTTCTAAATTATCAGGAATAGGTTGTACAATAATTTTATCATCAATACAACTTATAAAATTAGGAGCTAACAGTAATCCTCCGGTTGCTAGTAATGAGTTCTTTAAAAAGTTTCTTCTTTTGATATTAGTTTTCATGTATGAGGGAAATTTAATCTCCGCATAAGTACACTTTCTACGTTGCTATAACGTTAACTAACTTTTAAAAAAACATACGAACCGTTTACCAGCCACCAGTGGCTCCACCACCACCAAAACCGCCGCCGCCGAAACCGCCGCCGAAACCTCCTGAAGATCCGCCGCCGCCGAAACCACCGCTACCAAAACCTCCTCTTCCGGAATTACTTAATATAATGGTATCAAAAATATCTCGTGTATCAGAACGGTAACCTCTGCCTCCACCTCGGTTGTTTCTGTTGCTATTAGAGATTATAATAAAAAAGATAATAAGTATAATGATAAATATGATAAAGCCCGGATCAAAACCTTCTTTTGATTTTTTTCGAGTTCCTTTGTATTCACCTTTTAAAACTTTAAAAATAGCTTCAACACCACTATCTAAACCGGCATAGAAATTTCCTTTTTTAAAGTACGGAAGAATATTATACTCTATAATTTGTCGTGAAGTGTAATCTGTTAGTAAATGCTCTACTCCATATCCTGTTCTAATCGTTATTTTCCTGTCGTTTTTAGCTAACAACACAAAAACACCATTATCTTCTTTTTCTTGACCTATACCCCAGGCGTGCGCCCAGTTTGTAGCTAAATACCCTATTTCTTCTCCTTCAGTAGAGTTGATAATAGCAACTACAATTTGGGTAGATGTAGTATCTGAATACTTAATTAGTTTTTCTTCCAGTTTTGTTTTTTCTCCTGGAGAAAGCAGACCTATATAGTCATAAACACTGGTTTGAAAATCCGGTTTTTTGGGTATTTCAAATTCCTGAGCGAATAATACCTGTGTAAAAAAAACGGCAAGTAAAAGTGCAAGAATATGAGTAGTTTTTTTCAGTTTCATTTAGCCTTTTGATATTTCATTAGACAATTCATCTTCATCGTTTATCTGCCAAGGAAAGTGAGCTTTTAATTCTTCACCTGCTTTTAAAACACCCTTAATAATTCCTTGTTTAAAATTGCCTTGTTTAAATTGCTCTTGCATTACATTTTTAGTAGCATCCCAAAAATTTTCAGGAACTACCTTATTAATACCCTCATCTCCATAAATCACAAATTTATGGTCTTCAACAGCTACATATATAAGCACAGCATTTTGTTGTTGGGTATTAAACATTTTTAGCATTTGAAATACTTCCAGTGCTCTTTGGTAATGAGGTAATAAAGTAGTTGCCTCTAAATGTACCCTAATTTCACCGGAAGTATTTAACTCTGCCTGTCTAATAGCTAAAACAATTTCCTGTTCTTCTTCTGCAGAAAGGAAGTCTTCAACTTTAGACATATAACTTAGAATTTAAAATCTACATTAGGTGCTTTTTCAGCTCCCGGATCTGACTTGAAACGAGCCATTTCTTCAAAACCAAACCACCCGGCGAGTATAGAACCAGGGAATACTTTTATGTGTTTATTGTATTTATTAACACCTTCATTAAAGCGGTCACGTGCCACGTTAATTCTATTTTCAGTTCCTTCTAACTGGCTTTGCAATTCTAAAAAGTTTTGATTTGCCTTTAAGTCAGGATAACGTTCTACCGACACTAATAACCTAGATAAAGCGCCACTTAATCCAGCTTGTGCTTCTTGGAATTTAGCCATGCTTTCCGGAGTTAAATCAGCAGCACTAACTGTAGTTTGCGTTGCTTTAGCTCTGGCATTGATAACCTCAGTTAAAGTACTTTTTTCAAAATCAGCAGCTCCTTGTACTGTTTTAACTAAGTTACCTATTAAGTCATTTCTTCTTTGGTATGAACTTTCCACTTTTGACCATTCTGTTTTAGCATCTTCCTGAAGTGTTACTGCGGTATTATTAAATCCTACAGCCCATCTGTAAAGTCCAAAAGCTACTACCACAACAATAATTAAAGGCACTAACCATTTTTTCATAATTTTTGATTTTTTGTATTTATAATTGATTTTTAATTTTAATAAGCTCAGCTTTTACAGCTTCTAATCTACTAATTATTTCGTGATTGCTCACTACTTTATCCGGATTTTTCTTTAGTTTTTGCTTAGCTCCGTCTAAGGTAAATCCTCTTTCTTTTACTAAGTTGTAAATCAGTTTAAAATTTTCTACATCTTCTTTAGTAAACAAGCGATTTCCTTTAGCATTTTTCTTAGGTTTAATTACCTCAAACTCCTTTTCCCAAAAACGTATTAGAGAAGTATTGACGCCAAAAGCCTCAGCTACTTCTCCAATTTTATAATATCTTTTTTCAGGTAAATCTGCGTACATTGTTAGGTATTAATCGTACGATTGTCCTTTTTGCTGAGAAGCTTTTTGCATCGCAATAAATTCCTCAGGAGTTAAATCACCATAGTAATAATAAATAGGATTTACAGGTCTGTCATTCTTATGCACTTCATAATGTAAATGCGGTGCTGCAGAACGCCCGGTATTCCCTACATAACCTATTAAATCGCCTCTATTAACTTTTTGTCCTTTTTTAGCCACAATTTTACTCATATGTGCATAAATAGTTTTATACCCATAACCGTGCTCTATATACACTACATTTCCAAAAGTGGCACTTCTGGTTGCTTTGATAACTTTTCCGTTACCCGAAGCAAAAATAGGAGTTCCGGTTGGCGCTGTAAAATCCATTCCATTATGCATACGCCACGATTTTAATATAGGATGTAATCGCATACCATACCCGGAAGCCATTCGGGTTAAATCTTCATTTTTTACAGGTTGAATTGCCGGAATAGATGCCAGCATTTTTTCTTTTTCTTTTGCCAACGCTACAATTTCATCTAATGATTTTGATTGCACTACCATTTGTTTTGACAATACATCTAATTGCTTAGTAACATTTTTAATCATATTACTATTTTCAAAACCATCAAGGTGTTTGTATCTGTTTACTCCTCCAAATCCGGCTTTACGCTGTTCATCTGCTATCGGAGCCGCTTCAAAATAGGTTCTGTATATACTATTGTCTCTATCTTGTAATTCAGACAATACTTTTGAACTTTCTTCCATTCGTTTTGATAGAAGTTCGTAATGCAGTTTTAAATTTTCTAATTCTCTTTTTTGCGCCCTTTCTTTAGGAGTTAATAAAAACTGACTAAACCCTATAAAACCTAAAAAAGCAATTAAGAAAGCTCCAGTTGTTACTAAAAAAGCTTTTTTATACTTTTCTCCGGTTCTACTCTCTATTTTCCTGTAGGAGAGGGTGTCGGGATCATAATAATATTTTACTTTCGCCATAATGCTAAATATACTATTTTTGTGCTCTTTAAATGAGCAACTTTAGTTAAGGGGTTATTGTTTGGTAACCCACAAATTTACAAAATGTTTTAAAACTTCTTTTTTTAAGGGTAGTTTTAGTTAAAAATTAACAAATTAAGATATCTGGAGTGATATGAAATCACAAGAAATAAGAGCTAAATTTTTAGATTTTTTTAAGTCAAAACAACATGATATAGTGCCATCGGCACCAATGGTGTTAAAGAATGATCCTACTTTAATGTTTACAAATTCGGGGATGGCTCCGTTTAAGGAATTCTTTTTAGGAAACGCCACACCAAAAAACAGTAGAATTGCCGATTCTCAAAAATGTTTACGTGTTTCAGGTAAACACAATGATTTGGAAGAAGTAGGTTATGATACATATCACCATACCATGTTTGAGATGTTAGGAAACTGGAGTTTTGGTGATTATTTTAAGAAAGAAGCTATTCATTGGGCTTGGGAATTACTTACCGAAGTTTATAAAATAGATAAAGATATTTTATATGTAACCGTTTTTGAAGGTGATGAGAATGACGGTACTAAAATGGATCAAGAAGCTTATAATCTTTGGAAAGAAATTATTGCTGAAGACCGAATTTTACTAGGAAATAAAAAAGATAACTTCTGGGAAATGGGAGAACAAGGTCCTTGTGGTCCTTGTTCGGAAATTCATGTTGACATTCGTTCTGCTGAAGAAAAGGCTAAGATAGACGGAAAGTCATTAGTGAATGCTGATCATCCTCAGGTTGTAGAAATATGGAACTTAGTATTCATGCAGTATAACCGTAAAGCAAACGGTTCATTAGAAGAACTTCCTTCTAAACATATCGACACCGGTATGGGATTTGAACGTTTATGTATGGTACTGCAAGGAGTTCAATCTAACTACGATACGGATGTTTTTACTCCGTTAATCAGAGAAATTGAAACCATTACCAATGCTAAATATGGAAAAGATGAAAAGGTAGATATTGCCATTCGTGTAATTGCCGATCACGTTCGTGCTGTAGCCTTTGCTATTGCTGACGGACAGTTACCTAGCAATAACGGAGCAGGTTACGTAATTCGTAGAATTTTACGTAGAGCTATCCGTTACGGCTTTACATTTTTAGATCAAAAAGAGCCTTTTATATACAAACTGGCTGAAACTTTATCTCATCAAATGGGAGATGCTTTCCCTGAAATCAGAAAGCAAGATTCTTTAGTACATAATGTAATTAAAGAAGAAGAAGCTTCTTTCTTACGTACTTTAGATCAAGGTTTATTACTGTTAGACAAAGTAGTTGAAGAAACTTCAGGTAAAGAAATATCAGGAGCTAAAGCTTTTGAATTATATGACACTTATGGTTTTCCATTAGATTTAACACAATTAATTGCTCGTGAAAAAGGATATACCATTAATGAAACTGAATTTGATGCCGGAATGCAGGCTCAAAAAGAACGTTCTCGTGCCGCTTCTGCCAGTGAAACCAGTGATTGGATTGTTCTTATTGAAGATGAATCTGAAGAATTTATTGGATATGATACACTTTCTGCAGACGTTAGGCTAACTCGCTATAGAAAAGTTACCACTAAAAAAGATGGTGATCAGTATCAATTAGTATTTAACATGACTCCGTTTTATCCGGAAGGAGGAGGTCAGGTTGGAGACAATGGTTATTTAGAAGCTCCAAACGGAGATATTATTTATATACTGGATACTAAAAAGGAAAATAACGTAATTATTCATTTTACTAAAAACCTCCCAAAAAACTTAAACGATACATTTAAGGCTGTGGTAAATGAAGATTTCAGAAAATTATCAGCCAGCAACCATTCTGCTACTCACCTGTTACACCAAGCATTACGCACAATATTAGGAGACCATGTAGAACAAAAAGGCTCTTTAGTAAGTCCTAAATATTTACGTTTTGACTTTTCTCATTTTTCTAAAGTAGATTATGATCAGTTACAGGAAATTGAAGAATTTGTAAATGCTCGTATCCGAGAAAACCTTCCTTTACAAGAAAAGAGAAATATTCCTATGCAGCAAGCTATTGACGAAGGTGCTATTGCTTTGTTTGGTGAAAAATACGGAGATAGTGTTCGCGCCATACGATTTGGTAAATCTATGGAATTATGTGGTGGTACCCATGTGCAACAAACAGGAGATATTTGGTATTTTAAAATAAAATCTGAAGGTGCTGTTGCTGCGGGAATTCGTCGTATTGAAGCGATTACTAATTTAGCAGTAGGTGAATATTTTGAAGATATTGAACGTGATTACAGCGCTATAAAACAATTATTAAAAAACCCTAAAGATATTACTAAATCAATTAGTGTTTTACAAGATGAAAATACTGATTTAAAAAAGCAAATTGAGCAGTTATTAAAAGATAAGGCTAAAAACTTAAAAGGCGATATTAAAAATCAGTTACAAGAAATTAACGGAGTTCATTTTTTAGCTACTGAAATAGATTTAGACCCTAACAGTATTAAAAACTTATCCTTTGAATTAGGAAGTGAAATAAACAATTTATTTTTATTGTTTGCTACTGCTCCTTCAAAAGAAAAAGCCATGCTTACCTGCTATATTTCTAAAGAATTAGCTAATGAAAGAGGTTATGATGCCGGAAAGGTGGTTAGAGAATTAGGTAAATACATTCACGGTGGCGGTGGTGGACAAAACTTTTTTGCTACTGCTGGTGGTAAAAACCCTGGAGGTATTCCTAAAGTTTTAGAAAAAGCCGTAACATACATAAGTTAACAATAATTATAGAAAAGTATTATTTTTTAAGGTGGAAGAGTTTTCTTTCACCTTTTTATTTAACTTCACATAATGATTTTACAAACTCAAATACCGTTATCTTCTCAACAATACCATCAGATTACTTATCAATCTAAATTAGTATTACTAGGGTCTTGTTTTTCCGAAAATATCGGTCATAAACTTTCGTATTATAAATTTCAATCTTCTCAAAATCCATTAGGTATACTATTTCAACCTAAAGCTATTGAAAACCTGATTACACATAGTATCAATAAAAAGGATTACACCGAAAAAGATATTTTTTTTTATAATGAACGCTGGCATTGCTTTGATGCACATTCTGCGTTAAGTTGTGAAAATAGTGAAGATTTATTAACTCAATTAAATACTTCTTTAACGGCTTCTCTTGAGCAACTAACACAAGCTACTCATGTTATTATTACCTTAGGAACTTCATGGGTATATAGACATATTGAAACCGATACTATTGTAGCCAATTGTCATAAGGTTCCTCAAAAAAAGTTTTTAAAAGAATTATTATCTGTTGATGAAATTAGTGAGAGCTTAGAAGCTATCAACGCTTTATTAAAATCGATTAACAGTAATGTGGCCATTATTTACACCGTTTCTCCGGTTAGACATTTAAAAGATGGTTTTATTGAAAACCAAAGAAGTAAAGCGCATTTGCTTAGTGCTATACATGCAATAGCCAATACCAGAAAAGCTGTTTATTATTTTCCTTCTTATGAAATTATGATGGATGAATTACGTGATTACCGCTTTTATACTGAAGATATGATTCATCCCAACCTTACAGCTATTAATTATATTTGGGAAAAATTTATACATGTTTGGATTGATAATACTGTTCACCCAACCATGCAAGAAGTAGAGACTATTCAAAAAGGTCTTTTACACCGACCTTTTAATCCGAATTCAGAACAGCACCAAGTATTTCTTAAAAATCTTGAGTTAAAAATAAAAACGCTTTCTACAGCCTTTCCTTTTATTCAATTTTAGATTTTAAATTTACATCCCATTAAAAAACCTAAAGAATTGGTTTTTGTATAATCGAAATGAGCTTCACTCTCTATATTTTTAATCCCCAAGTGATTCCTTATCTCGAGAAAAAAACTCGCATATTCGCTTAAATAAAACATTTTACCTACTCCTAAAGATACTCCTGAATCTAATACTGAAAAATATTGCGACAAATCATTACTCCACTCTCTATTATTAGTCCTTTCCCTAGCTTTTAGAAAAAAAGAAACAAATATTCCACCTTTCACATAAAAAGGACTTTTTTTACTAAAATCATATTGAACAGTCAATGGAATAGTAACAAATTCATACAAATCATAAACTCTAAAACTTTTATAGGTTTGATTATTAAATATAAACTCTGGCGAAAAAACACTTACTCGTTTTCGTTCATAATTAATTTCTGTCTGTAATGAAAACTTATCATTAAGATAAATATTAGTATTCAGTCCATAGAGATAATCAAATTCAGAATCATGCTCAGAAACCTCATCGTTCTCAAATCTTAACGAAGAATAATTCACACCTCCGTGAACACCAATTATAATTTTCTTTTGACTATACATTGTTGAGGACAAGAGTAATCCAAAAACAAGAAAAAGTTGGTTGATAAGTTTCATAGCTTTCTTTTTATAATCTGATTACAAAATAAATTAAATTTTATATCACATACAATATATTTAAGAAATATTACATGAATTAAGAATATAAAATCTAATTCTTAGAAAATCATAGTTTATTCCAATAAACATTTTACTTACTCAATTTTACCTTATTTACTTTTTAAATTCTAAATATTTAGAGCATAAAATCAACCCATTAAACAACTTTCTTAAGCAAATTAAAATGAAAAATATAGAATCAACCATTTATTCTACCACAGTAAAAATCCCAATCAATAATTCTATTATTTTTTTTAACTGATTTCGATTGTGAATTGACTTTTGTAAAAATAGATAAAAAAATGGAAGCGTAATTACTAGTGAAACTTATAAGCTAACAATACTAATCGACTTAAAAGCACTAAATATGATTTCTGAGGAGGTACTTACTTTTCTATTAAGGTAATATTATAGCATATTTTGTACAAGATATATGGAAAAACTACTTTATTTAGAACTTGGAATATAGCAATTACTTAAAAATAAACTAGTTTATCTATTCCTAATAAGAAAAGAGATTCAAAAACATCTCTTTTCTTATTTTTTAATATCTTACAAGTATTGATCTACATTTTGCCATGGTCCTCCATTAATAATATCAATCCCATGATTAGCTAAAAAACCAGTTGCCTGACCACTTCTTCCACCACTTCTGCAAACTGCAATTACAGGTTTTCCCCATGATTTAATTTCTTCTACATTTTGTGGAATGGTATCTAATACAATATGTTTAGCTCCTTCAGAATGACCTTCATTCCACTCCGGTAATGTTCTTACATCTAATACTATTGCTCCTTTTTCTAAGTATTCTTTAATTTCGTTACTCATATTGTTTTTTCTAAATAAATTAAATAATCCCATTTTATGCTTGTTGGTAATTTTCCAGCAAATGTAATCCGTTTTCAATTAACGTTTTGTAGCTTTTGTTACTTTTAAGTGTCTCCAAATGTTTTGCCAGTTCTGTTTTTACTACATAATCATTATCTATTGATAACTCAAGTAACTCTAAAGATAACAACCAATCATTTTTAAACTTATTTTGTAATTGCTTAAAAACTTTCTGAACTTTAGATTCAGAAACCGTACCATTTTCTCTCATTTCTCTAACTTCAGCATATAAACTATACAACTCTTTATCTGATGTTGAATAGTTAATCTTATGAGTTTTAGTTTCTGAAACTTTCCCTATATCTCCAAAAGAAGTAACATCTGCCGGTCCGGCAAAAGCAGAAATAACCTCTACACCAACCGCCATATCATAAACTCCCCAATCCGGGTGAAATAATGTTTTTTCTCCGTGAGTTACCGTACAATTTTTAAAAGAAATCAATAATATTTTACCTTTTAAATCTCGTGTTCCGGTAATTACTTCTCCTTCCACTCTAATATCTCCTTCAAATTCTAACACTACTTGTTTTCCTTCATAAATACCGTAAGCTTCTAAATCTCTCGGACTCATATTTTCAATAGGAATATTAATTCCTTTTAATTTTCCTATCGGACTTCCGAACCCTTCAGCATGATAATTAATTCCATGACCAATGAGTTCTTTATCTCTACTCGCTAAAGCTGTTGGTCCGGTAGTTTGTATGTATATAGGACGGTTTTTCTCATCAGAAATTACATTGGTAAAAATACCTGAAATTTGAACGCCGGTACTTAACTCTATTGTTCCTAAATTATTAGATTCAATCAATTTTTGAACACCGTTTAATCCACCAGTACGTATAGCCATTTTATTGGCAAATTGCTCTAATACTAAACTTAAATGGGCAAAATCCGGAGTTACAAATAACTGAGGTTGTGGTTTTGTAATATCAAAACTTACGTTAGCGGCTTCAATAGTATATGGTATTTTTTTAACTTGTTCTTGCATACACCACTTGCTCTCTCCTATTGACGATAATAAACCGGCTCCGTAAATCTTAGGATCATCAACTGTTCCTATTAAACCATATTCAACAGTCCACCAATGTAAATTTCTTATTTGAGCCATTTCAGACAGCTCTCCTAAATTATTCTGCAACCATTCTACTTTCTCTTGCGCTTCGTTTATTTCTTGTTGAGTTGAATTAGGATCTTCTTTTAAGATAGACAACAAACGTATAGCTTCATACATTTCATAATCCTTAGCAGAAGAAATTGCTTTGGCTCCTATTTCACCAAAACGACGAAGGTATTCGGCATATTCAGGGTTAGCTATAATAGGTGCATGCCCGGCTGCTTCATGAATAATATCGGGTGCAGGCGTATATTCAATATGGTCAATAGTTCTCATATCAGAAGCAATAACCAATACATTATATGCTTGAAATTCCATAAAAGCATTTGGTGGAATAAATCCGTCAACAGAAACTGCTGCCCAACCTATTTCTTTTAAAATTCGGTTCATTCCCTCCATACGCGGAATACTTTCAATAGAAATTCCTGTTTTCTTTAATCCATCAACATATGAATTATGTGCCACTCTACTTAAATAGTCTACATTCATTCGCATCACATAACGCCATACTGCCTGATTTTGTGCTGTATATTCATTATATGGTTGTTTAACAATAAATTTATGTAAATGACTGGGTAATTTTTTAGTTACCTCATTCAATTCAAAGTGAGTCTCCATAAACTAAGGTATTTTAACTCTGTAAATTTAAGTTTTTTATAGTTCACAAAAAATTGATATTCGTTAAATTACTATATTTTGTACCTTTACCTATAACACAAAAAATCAAAAAACAAATGAGAAGAGGTAATTTAAAAGTTCGCTTGCTTATAGGCCTAGCTATAGTGGCTTTTGCTTATTTACGAAAATGTAGCCAGCAAACCGAAAATCCTTATACCGGAAAAACCCAATCTATTAGTTTAACGCCACAACAAGAAATAGCTATAGGCTTACAACAAGCTCCTTCTATGGCTCAACAACATGGAGGTTTATATCCTGATGACAGATATCAACAAGTTGTAGATCAGGTAGGTCAAAAATTAGTTACTAACAGTATAGCAAAACAATCCGGTTACCAATATGATTTTCATTTATTAAGAGATGAAAGAGCTATTAATGCTTTTGCGTTACCCGGAGGGCAAATTTTTATTACTTATGCTCTTTTTTCAAGACTAACTGATGGCAACGGACGACTCAGTGAAGACATGTTAGCCGGTGTGTTAGGTCATGAAATTGGGCATGTATTAGGAAAACACTCTAATGAAAGAATTACAGATGCTAATTTTTGGAAATTACTAACTATGGGAGCTTCTGTAGGTGCCGATTTAGGCGAACTGGCTAATGGTATAGGACAGCAAACTTTATTAAAAAACGGACGTGGTGATGAATTAGAAAGTGATGAATTAGGAGTTCGTTTAATGGTAGAAGCCGGTTATAATCCTAACTATTTAATAAACGTAATGGAAATTTTAAAAGCTGCTGCCGGTCCTAACCGAGTTCCGGAGTTTCAAAGCACACATCCTGATCCGGAAAATAGAATTGACAAAATTAAAACTGCTATTAAAAAGTATTATAAATAAAACAAAGCCATGCTGCACAGCATGGCTTTGTTTTATTTATGTGTATGAAATATTATTTTTATTTACCCTGAATTATATTATAGTTAATTCCAATTCCTACTGATGAAGGTGAAATTCCATCTGTAGACATTCCTTGGTAATATCCGTAAATATTCCACTCATCATCATGGTATCCTATTTCCGGTCTGTAATAAAATCCACCTGTTTCATTTCCTTCCGTAAAAAAACCATACCCTAAATCAGTTCCTAAAAAAAAGTTTTCTGTTGGATAAAATCTAAACAAACCTGCTAAAGGAATTATTCCAAAATCTGCATACTGAAATATTCCTTCCTCTTTACCAAAATAATGAGTATATCCGGATGAAACCCCTATTGCATAACTATCTGCATCTAAAAATTGATATTTTAAATCGAAACCTAACGAAAAAGAAGAGATATCTGAAGCATCACCTACAGGTAAACCTCCATGCACTCCCATTTTCAACCAATTAGTTCCTTCTCCAACCTGAGCATTACTCACTGTAACGCTTACCAATGCTATTATAAATAAAATTATTTTTTTCATGTTATTGATTTTTAATTACTCAGCAAAACTACCTGAACATAAAACGTTACATTAACTCATTACCAATAAATATTAGCTCTTATAATTTTTCTTCTTAATTAAACATTAGTAAAAATATAGTAGGTTTGTAATCATTAATTATATCTGATTACTAATAAAAAACGATACGCTATGAGTTTTGGATTTGGACCTGCATCTGACATGCATAAAACCGTTAAAAATTTACAAAGAAAAAGACCTAACACTCTAGAAAAAATTAAAGATCTTGATGCTAATCCTGCAGACAATAAATTAACCTTTTCAGAAAAAAAAGCCACACCTGAACAGTTAGAACAAATTCGATTAAAATTAAAACAAGAAAACAGAAAAAATCTTGTAATCAAACTAGCCATATTTACTCTTTTTCTAATACTATCTATTTATTTTATCGGTTTCTACAAATAACACGTATTTATTTCTTTGTAACATTTTTATTTTTCCAACTACTAATAACTATAAAATTAAAAATGTATAGCTATGGTGGGATTCGGAGGAGCGGTATCTGCAATGATTACCAGTTTAAAAAACAACAAGAGAGAAAGAAAAAACATATTTGATACTTTAGATGATAGACAAACAAAACATTCAGGCAAACTGTATTTTAAACAAAAAGCTACACCTGAACAATTAAACGAGATTCGATTAAAATTAAAGCGAGAAAACAACATTAATTTTTTACTCAATAGTGCACTTTTTATAATCACTTTAAGCTTAATACTCTTCTTAATCGGTTTCGTTATTTTTTAAAGAATCACCAAAAATCTTTAGTACTTTTACAGTCCAATTTTATCAAAATGAACAAGAAAGTAATTTTAATGATTCTAGATGGCTGGGGAATTACTCAAGATCCGAAAGTCTCAGCTATATATAATGCTAAAACTCCTTTTATTAATTCTTTGTACGACAAGTACCCAAATGCTGAATTACGTACTGATGGTGAACATGTAGGCTTACCTGAAGGTCAAATGGGAAACTCTGAGGTAGGACATATGAACCTAGGAGCCGGCAGGATTGTTTACCAAAATTTGGCTAAAATTAATAAAGCTGTAAAAAATGGTAGCTTAGCCAATGAATCTGAATTATTAAAAGCTTTTGAATATGCTAAAACTAACAACAAAAATGTTCATTTTTTAGGATTGGTTTCTAACGGAGGAATTCACTCTCATATTGATCATTTGAAAGGTTTGTTAACTGCTGCTAAAGAACATCATTTAGAAAATGTGTATTTACATGCTTTTACTGACGGTCGTGATTGTGACCCTAAGTCAGGGAAATTCTTCATCAATGATATAGAACAATTCATGCATAAAACCACCGGTAAATTAGCTACAATAATCGGTCGTTACTATGCAATGGACAGAGATAAACGTTGGGAAAGAGTTCAATTAGCCTATGACGCTTTGGTAAACGGAAAGGGAGCTTCGTCTAAAAACGCGGTAGATAGTATTCAAGAAAGTTATGATAACAATGTAACTGATGAATTTATCAAGCCTATTATTATGACTAACGACAAAGAGCAACCTGTTACAACTATTCAACCGGATGATGTAGTGATCTTTTTCAACTTCAGAACCGATAGAGGTCGTCAATTAACTGATGTTTTAAGCCAACAAGATTTCCCTGATTATCACATGAGAAAACTACCATTGTACTTTGTTACATTAACAAATTATGATGATAGTTTTAAACATATAAAAGTTATTTACGATAATAAAAATATTGAAAACACTTTAGGGGAAGTCTTAGAAAAAGCTGGTAAACAACAAATCAGAATTGCTGAAACTGAGAAATACCCGCACGTTACTTTCTTTTTTTCCGGAGGAAGAGAAACCGAATTTAAAGGTGAAAAAAGAATTTTATGTCCTTCTCCTAAAGTAGCTACTTACGATTTACAACCGGAAATGAGTGCATATGACATAAGAGATGCCATTGTTCCTGAATTAAATAAAGGCGACGTAGATTTTGTATGTTTGAATTTTGCTAATGGTGATATGGTTGGACACACCGGTGTTTTTGAAGCCGCAGTTAAAGCTTGTGAAGCGGTTGATATCTGTGTAAAAGATGTAGTTACTGCTGCTTTAAATAATAATTACACCACTATTCTAATTGCAGATCATGGTAACTGTGAAACAATGATAAATCCGGATGGCACACCACATACAGCCCATACCACCAATCCAGTTCCTATAATTTTAATTGACAAAGACCTTAAAACAATAAAAAATGGTATTTTAGGAGATATTGCCCCAACCATTTTACAACTTATGGGCGTTGAACAACCTAAAGAAATGACACAACATTCTTTAGTTTAAAAAAAACAAACCAATGAAAAAAATTCTTTTTACCACATTTATCCTTTTTATGATTAGTTGCGCTTCAGTTAAAAAATTTCCTGCCACAAAAGATTCAGAAGGAAATTTAATAGGTGTTGCTACTAAAAAAGATTTCCAACAAGAACCATACGGTAGCGAATGGTTTAATGACTTTTACTCCTATTATGAAATAGATAATGGAGTAGCTGAACAATTACAACAACACTTACAAGGAGTTAAAATTAAAGGCTTTATGGGTACTTGGTGTGATGACAGCAAACGAGAAATTCCTAATTTCTATAAACTTTTAGATAAGGCCAATTTTGATACGTCTAATTTAGAATTGATTACTGTTGACAGAGACAAAAAAGCTAAAGGACTTGAAAAAGGGTTTAATATTGAAAGAGTACCTACATTTATTTTTTACAAAGATGGGAAAGAAATAGGTCGCTTCGTAGAGCATCCACTTGACAACTCTACTATTGAATCAGATATCTTAACCATAATTTCAGGTAAACCATATAAACATCCATATCAAAAATAACCGTAAATTTGCCCCTCAATATTTTCACCATGATTAAGCCAAAAACTAGAGAAGAAATAGAAATCATGCGCGAAAGCGCTTTAATTGTATCAAAAACATTAGGAATGTTAGCCAAGGAAGTTAAACCTGGAGTAACTACCTTATTTCTTGATAAACTTGCTGAAGAATTTATTCGTGAACAAGGAGCTGTCCCCGGATTTTTAGGCTTATATGATTTCCCTAACACCTTATGCATGAGCCCTAACTCACAAGTTGTTCATGGAATTCCTAATAACACCCCTCTTCAAGAAGGTGATATTATTTCTATTGATTGTGGTGCTTTAAAAAATGATTTTTACGGTGATCATGCTTACACTTTTGCTGTGGGTGAAATAGCTCCTGAAACACAAAAATTATTAGACATTACCAAAGAAAGTTTATACGTAGGTATTAGAGAGTTTAAAGTAGGAAACAGAGTTGGTGATGTTGGTTTTGCTATTCAGAATTTCACTGAAAAACACGGTTATGGAGTGGTAAGAGAATTAGTTGGTCATGGTTTAGGACGTAAAATGCACGAAGATCCGGAAATGCCAAACTACGGAAGCAGAGGGCGCGGGAAGAAATTTGTAGAAGGAATGGTAGTTGCCATTGAACCTATGACAAATTTAGGAACGCATAAGATTCGTCAGCATAAAGATGGTTGGACTATCACTACTTTAGACGATAAACCTAGTGCTCACTTTGAACATGATGTTGCCATTGTTGATGGAAAACCAGAATTACTTTCTACTTTTAAGTATATACATGAAGCTTTAGGTATTGAAAGCAACGAAGAAGATGAATTCAGACAACAACCTTTAGTTATATAATAAAAGTGTCGTTTTTTAAAACTGTTTTAAATACTATACCCAGACCTTTTTTAATCAAAGCCAGTTATTGGGTTCGTCCAATAATTGCTTGGTGGTTAAAAGGTGATAATTATACCGATCCTATTGACGGAAGATCTTTTAAAAAATTTCTTCCGTACGGATACGGAAAACAACGAGAAAATGCGCTTTCTCCTTCAACTCTTTCTTTAGAAAGACACCGATTACTGTGGTTGTATTTAAAAAACGAAACTTCTTTTTTTTCTTTAGAAAATCCTCTAAAAGTTTTACATATTGCTCCTGAACAATGTTTTTTAGATATTTTTAGAAAGCAGCAAAACTTAGATTATATTACCTCAGATCTTGAATCTCCCATAGCAGATGTTAAAGCTGATATTTGTGACCTTCCTTTTGAAAATGAAGCATTTGATGTTGTTTTTTGCAATCATGTTTTAGAACATATCCCAAATGATACTAAGGCTATGCAAGAACTATTCAGAGTCTTAAAAAAAGGAGGAATGGGTATTTTTCAAATACCGCAAGATACCACAAGAACAACTACTTTTGAAGACAACTCTATTACCGATCCAAAGGAACGAGCTAAAATATTTGGACAATACGATCATGTAAGAGTTTACGGACTTGATTATTTTGACAAACTTCGTTCTATTGGATTTAAAGTTGAGGAAGTTTGTTATGCAAAAAAAATCGCTCCGGAATTGGTAGAGCGATATGCATTGGCTAAAGAAGAAATTTTACCGGTTTGTTATAAATAATTTGATATTACATATTATTTTTCTTTTAAAGCTACTATAATTTCTTCTTCCAAATTGTCTTCATAATTAATTCTTTTAATAATCCTTCCGTCTTTTCCTATGATGAAAGAAGTAGGTATTTCATTTACATTATAAGCTCTTGCCACAGAGTTATCATTCATTCCTTTTAAATTAGAAATATTAACCCATTTAATAGCTAACTCTTTACTTAATTTTTCCCATGCACTTTTTTCTTTATCAAATGAAAAACTAACAATTTCAACCTCTTTACCATATTTTTCATACAACTTCGGAAACTCGTTTTTCATTTGTTTCACACATGGCGGGCACCAAGCAGCCCAAAAATCTAAAACAATTACTTTTCCTTTAAAATTGGATAATTTAACAGTTTCTCCGTTTAAATTTTGCCCTTCAATATCAATCATCATATTTCCTACGGATAATGGTTTGATTTCTATATATTCTTTTAAAAGTTTTCCTTTCGGTGATTCTTTTAGGTTTTCAGTTAACTTATCATAATATTGTTTTACCTGTTCTTTGGTAAGAACAGTTTTCATCTCATTTATTTTTGATACCGAAAAATAATTATTGGGGTTTTCCATGCAAAATTCCAATGAAGTTGTCACTATATCATCGGTATACTTTTCAAATTCCTTTTTATCAATTAAACTATCCTTAAATTTTTGATATGCCTCTTTTTGCTTTTTATAGATAGGCTGCATAACTTGATTGTATTTACCAATAACAGCACTAATACTTTTACTTTTTACTGATGGATTAAATCCTCCTTGACTACTAATAATATCTTTCTGAGTGGTTTTAAAAACAATATCACCTTTTTCCACCCACAGGTCAATCATATTAACCTCCTTTTTATTCTTTAAGACAATCCGCCCGAAAAATGGGAATTTTAAAGAGTCTGAAAATTGCAATTTCCCTTTTTCTATTAATACGGAATCGATTACCTTAAACTCGTCGATATTAAGAAGCACAGCCATAGTCCCATCCTCTATTCCATCAATTGTTCCTTTTAAAATAAAATTTTTACTTACTTCTTTTTGACATGCCATAATTAATAAAATAATTACCCAAACAATTTTTTTCATCACTTTAATTTATTTTTTCTTTGAATTATTAAATACAAATATCCAAACTGAACTATACTGGAAAAAACCAGAAAAAGAAAATTAGTTCGCAATTTTAATCAGTTAACCCCCTTACAACTCTTTCATAACAAACACATTACAATTTTAAGATTTATTTTTTCAAACCAAAACATTTTAATACTTTTTTTTAAGTAACATATTTGCTTAAAAGTATTTATAATGATATTCATTTTTTTACAAAAAAAAATCGCTCCGGAATTAGTAGAGCGATATGCATTGGCTAAAGAAGAAATTTTACCGGTTTGTTATAAACCTTAGTTTACAAATTCTTGTAACTTATTCTCTTTATCGTTATACAGCAACACTACTTTTAATTCAGGGTGCTGCTTTAAAAATTCTTTAGTTCTTTCCATTCCCATAGCTAAAAAAGCTGTTGCATAGGCATCAACATCAGCGCAATCTCCTTTCATACGTACTGATACACTTAATAAACTACTTTCATGAGCCATTCCCGTTTTAGGGTTTACCGTATGAACAATTTTTTCTCCGTTTTCATTCAATTTATACTTTCTATAATTTCCTGAAGTTGCCATAGATTCATCCTCCAACTCTATTACTTTTTGTATTGATCTCGTTCCGTCAACATTGGGTTTTTCAATAGCTACTTTCCAAGAACCATCGTATTTTTTACCTCTTGCTCTAATTTCACCACCAATTTCAACTAAATAGTTATGTATGTTTTTACTTTCAAAAAACCTTCCCACAATATCAATTCCATACCCTTTTGCAAAAGCATTTACATTAAACTCTATATTCGGATTATCTCTATATACTTTTCTATTTTCAAGTTTTACTTTATCAAACCCCACTCCTATCATTAACTCATGAATTTCTTCTTCAGTTAAATTTCTTTTTTCTTTTCCGGAACCAAATCCGTAAGCATCAATTAAACGTCCAATAGTAGGATCGAAATAACCATCTGTTTCTTTATAAATTCTCTTAGCTTTATCAAACACCTCTACAAATAAATCGTCAACTACTACAGTTGAATCTCCGTTATTAATTTTTGAAATGTCTGAAGTTGGTAAATATGTTGACAATGAGTTATTCATCAAAGTAAATAAACTATCAATTGAAGTTTGGTAATTTACCTTATCTAAATACTTAATATGATAGGTAGTTCCAAAAACTGCGCCTTCAAGTTGTGTAATCACTTTTTCTTCTTTTTTTTGCTCACACGAAAGAAAACTAAGTAGTACACAAATATTTACAACTAAAAGATTTTTTATAGACATATTATTTATTTTGCACACAAAAATAATGCTTTCAAACTTCATAAAAGATTGTTAATTCTCTTTTTTGTGTCGGCATTTTTATAACTTTGTCCTAATTATTTTTCAATCTGAATAAATCTATTTAACAATGAAAAAAGGATTTCTACTATTAGCACTAACAGCGTTATTAGCTTCTTGTGCCTCAACTAAAGAGTTAGAGGCGGTAAAAGCTGCACATGAAAAAACGAAAGAAGAATTATTAGCTACTCAAACTAATTTAACTAAATGTTTGGTAGAAAAAGAACGCTTCCAAGAAAAGTCTGACTTTTTACAAACCACAATTGATGATTTACGCAGAGACAAAAAGGAAACGTTAAAACAAGTTGGAGACTTAACAGTGTTAACTCAAGGAGCTAATGATAATATTAAAGAAACATTATCTCAGTTAAGTAAAAAAGACAAATACATTAATAAAATTAGAGCTGCAGCTTCTAAGAAAGATTCATTAAACTTAGTAGTAGCTTTCCATTTGAAAAAAGAATTACAAGATGGAATTGATGATGAAGACATTGAAGTAAATGTTGAAAAAACAGTTGTATTCATCTCTATTTCAGATAAGTTATTATTTAAGAGCGGTAGCTATACTATTACAGATAAAGCTTCTAAAGTTTTACAAAAAGTAGCTACAGTTGTTAACGGTCAACCTGAAATGGATGTAATGGTTGAAGGACATACTGACGACACCCCTGTTAGCAACAACTCAAGTTTAAAAGATAACTGGGATTTAAGTGTTAAGCGTTCAACTGCCATTGTTCGTGAATTACAAAGTAAATACGATGTAGCTCCTAGCAGATTAATTGCTGCCGGTAGAAGTAGCTACCTTCCTTTGGTTGAAAATAACAGCCCGGCAAACAAAGCTAAAAACAGACGTACAAAAATTATTATCCTTCCACGTTTAAATCAATTCTTTGATTTATTAGATCAAAAAGTGGAATAGATTATTATACCCTATTAAATTCATGAAAAGGAGTTACTTAGTTGTAACTCCTTTTTTATTATAAAATATTCTAAACTACTATTTGTCAATAAAATAAATAGTTGTACCTTTGCAGACCTTTTTTAAGGAAAAATTATATTAATAATAACCATTTAACAAAAACTAATCGTGTAATTATGAACACATTAAGTTACAAAACAGTATCAGCTAACAAAGCTACGGTAAACAAAGAGTGGGTTTTAGTTGATGCGGACGGGCAAACATTAGGTCGTCTAGCTTCTAAAGTTGCAAAACTTATTAGAGGTAAGTACAAACCAAATTACACTCCTCATGTTGATTGTGGAGACAACGTTGTAATTATCAACGCTGAAAAAATCAATTTAACAGGTAAAAAGTGGGCAGACAAAACCTATATCCGCCACACAGGTTACCCAGGAGGTCAAAGATCGCTTACTGCTACTGAAATGTTTCAAAAAGATCCTTCAAGACTTATTGAAAAAGCAGTAAAAGGAATGTTACCTAAAAACAGATTAGGTAGCGCGTTATACAAAAACTTATATGTATACGCAGGTTCAGAGCACAAACAAACAGCTCAAAATCCAAAAGCTATTAACCTTAACGATCTTAAATAATGGAAACTGTACACAAAATAGGTAGAAGAAAAACAGCTGTTGCTCGTGTTTATGTTTCACAAGGAAGCGGAAACATCACTGTCAACAAAAGAGAGTTTAAAAACTATTTCACTACTGCAACTTTACAATACAAAGTTCAACAACCTTTAATGTTAACTGAAAATTTAGCATCTTACGATATTAAAATTAACGTTTACGGTGGAGGTGTTACCGGACAAGCTGAAGCTATCCGTTTAGCTATTACCAGAGCTTTAGTTGCAATTAACGAAGAAAACAAAGCAGTCTTAAAACCAGAAGGATTATTAACTCGTGACCCAAGAATGGTTGAGCGTAAGAAATTTGGTCAGAAGAAAGCTCGTAAGAAATTCCAGTTCTCTAAACGTTAATCGTTTATTGGAACTGTTATATCTAAAATTAAATTTTTTATTAACAGTTTAGTATCTAAATATTTCAGATGTAAATAACCTACTGAAATATTGCGAAAACAGAACGTAAACACATTTATTAAAATGGCAAACATTCAAGAATTATTAGAAAGTGGCGTACATTTTGGTCACTTAACAAGAAAATGGAACCCTAACATGGCTCCATACATTTATACAGAGCGTAATGGTGTACACATCATCGATTTGTATAAAACATCTGCTAAAATTGATGAAGCTTCTAATGCTTTACAAAAAATAGCTAACTCAGGACGTAAAATATTATTTGTTGCTACTAAAAAGCAAGCTAAAGATATCGTTGCTGAAAAAGCTAAAGCAGTAAACATGCCATACATTACTGAGCGTTGGCCAGGTGGTATGTTAACAAACTTCGTTACTATTAGAAAAGCTGTTAAGAAAATGGCTTCTATTGATAGAATGAAAACTGATGGTTCTTTCGACGCTTTATCTAAAAGAGAAAAATTACAAATTAACCGTCAACGTGAAAAATTAGAAAAGAACTTAGGTTCAATTGCTGATATGACACGTTTACCAGGTGCTTTATTTGTAATTGACGTTAAAAAAGAACACATTGCTGTTGCTGAAGCGCAAAAATTAAACATTCCAATTTTTGCAATGGTAGATACAAACTCTGATCCAAGACCAATTGATTTTGTTATCCCTGCAAATGACGATGCTTCAAAATCTATTGACAGAGTATTATCATATGTAACTGATGCTATTGCTGAAGGTTTATCTGAAAGAAAAGCTGATAAAGAAAAAGCAAAAGCTGATAAAGAAGTTTCAACAGAAGAAATCTCTGCTGAAGAAACAAAATAATTTTAATTTAAAGGTTTCATTACATTGGAACCTTTAAATTTTTATACTTTGTACAACAAAATAATTACAACTAAAAAATAACGATAGAAATGTCAGTAAAAATAAGCGCTACAGACGTAAAAAATTTAAGAGAAACTACCGGAGCCGGAATGATGGATTGTAAAAATGCATTAGTAGAAGCTGAGGGAAATTTTGACAAAGCAATTGAAATTTTACGTTTAAAAGGACAAAAGATTGCTGCAAAAAGAGCTGATCGTGAATCTACTGAAGGTGTAGCAATTACTAAAATAAGTGATGATAATACTTATGGTGTTGCCATCGTATTAGCATGTGAAACTGATTTCGTTGCTAAAAATGATTCATTTAAGCAATTAGCTTCTGAATTTGTAGATGTTGCTTTCAACTGTAAAACTAAAGAGGAGTTTTTAGCTGCTGATTTTGGTGGTGTAACTGTTGCTGAAAAATTAATTGAGCAAACAGGAGTTATCGGTGAAAAAATTGATATTACTTCTTTTGAAAGAATTGAAGCACCATACGTAGGAGCTTATACTCACGTAGGTAAAATTGCTGCTATGGTTGGTTTAACTAAAGCAGTTGATAATGCTGATGTTTTAACAAAAGATTTAGCTATGCAAGCTGCTTCAATGGGAGCTACAACTTTATCTTACAAAGATTTTGATCCTGCATACGTAGCAGCTGAAACTGAAGCTAGAATTGCTGCGATTGTTAAAGATAATGAAGAATTAGTACGTTTAGGAAAAACTCTTAAAAACGTTCCTCAATTCGTTTCAAGATTACAATTAACTGATGATGTTATTGCTAAAGCTGAAGAAGAAGCTAAAGAGCAATTAAAAGCAGAAGGTAAACCAGAGCAAATCTGGGATAAAATTTTACCTGGTAAAATTGATAGATTTATCTCTGATAACACAACGTTAGATCAAGAACAAGCTTTATTAGATCAAAACTTTATCAAAGACGATAAGAAAACAGTTGCTGAATACATCAAATCTTATGGTAATGATGTTGAAGTTCAAAACTTCGTTAGAGTTACTTTAGGTTAATTCAGTTTAAAAATATTTTAAAAAACCATCCTTTTTTGGATGGTTTTTTTATTTCTGAAAAAAGTAAACAAAAAATCATTAATTTTGCGCAACTTTCAATAAAATTATGCAATACAAAAGAATTCTTTTAAAGTTAAGCGGTGAAGCTTTGATGGGTGATAGACAATACGGTATAGACCCGGGAAGACTCAAGGAATACGCTGAAGAGATTAAACAAGTTGTTGAAAAAGGTATAGAAGTAGCCATAGTTATTGGTGGAGGAAACATTTTTAGAGGTGTTGCCGGTGAACTAAATGGTATGGATAGAGTTCAGGGAGACCATATGGGAATGTTAGCTACCTGTATTAATGGATTAGCCTTACAAAGTGCTTTAGAAGACCAAGGTATTCAAACAAGACTACAAACAGCTATAGAAATTAAAGAAATTGCTGAGCCTTATATAAAAAGAAGAGCTAATCGCCATTTAGAAAAAGGAAGAGTCGTTATATTTGGTGCAGGAACCGGAAATCCTTATTTTACCACAGATACAGCAGCTGTTTTAAGAGCTATAGAAATTAACGCTGATGCTATTTTAAAAGGAACCAGAGTAGACGGTATTTATACAGCTGACCCTGAAAAAAACAAAGATGCAGTAAAATTTGATAACATTACTTTTAAAGATGTCATTGAAAAAGGATTAAAAGTAATGGATATGACTGCATTTACATTAAGTGAAGAAAATAAGCTTCCAATCATTGTTTTTGACATGAATAAAAAAGGAAACTTGTTAAAACTTCTTTCCGGAGAACAAATTGGAACAGTAGTTGACAATCAATAAAAATTAATAATCGCCTCTAAACACTAATGAGAGGTTTCTAAATACAAACAAAATGAACGAAGAGATTGATTTTATTTTAGATTCAGCCAAAGAGGCCATGAATAAAGCAATAGATCATTTGGTTAAGGAACTAAGAAGTATCAGAGCAGGTAAAGCATCTCCTGCCATGCTTGTTAATGTACAAGTTGATTATTATGGTTCTTCTACTCCATTAAGTCAAGTTGCCAATGTGAGCACACCAGACGCTCGTACTATTACGATTCAGCCTTGGGAAAAAAACATGTTACAAGAAATTGAGAAAGCTATCATGTTAGCTAATCTTGGTTTTAACCCAATGAATAATGGTGATAATATTATTATTAGTGTACCTCCTTTAACTGAAGAACGTCGTAAAGACTTAGTAAAGCAAGCAAAATCTGAAGCTGAACATGCTAAAGTAGGTATTCGTAATGCTCGTAAAGACGCTAATAACGATATTAAGAAATCAGATGTGTCTGATGACATGAAAAAGAATGCTGAAGCAGATATTCAAACATTAACTGATCAATACATCAAACAAGTTGATGAAAAATTAGCAGTTAAAGAAAAAGAAATTATGACTGTGTAATTTCTTTTTCCTCAATACAATTTTAAAGAGTGTTTTTTAAACACTCTTTTTTCTTTTTATTACCCTCATTTACCTACCTTTGCAAAAATTTTTTTGGGATGACCTTTTGGACAAAGATCGCTGGATTCATATTGCGAAATCGTTATTTAGTTTTAGTTCTTATTGCCGTTGTAACCGGGCTTTTAGTCACTCAAATGAAATATATGCGTTTCTCCTATACGGAAGCAAACCTTTTACCTACCGATCATGAAGCCAATGTTCAATACGATAAATTCTTAGAGATTTTTGGAGAAGAAGGAAATCTAATCATTCTCGGAGTTAAAGACAGTACTATTTTTACACCCGAAAAATTTAATGCTTGGAACCAACTTACCAAATCTTTTGAAGAAGCTCCTCAAGTAGATTTTACAGTATCTGTTTCTGACGTTAAAAAACTTAAAGCAGACAGAAAAGAGAGAAAATTTGTTGTTGAACCTCTTTTTAGCTCTCCTCCAAAAACTAAAGAAGATATTGATGAAATAAGAAAACAGCTTTTTGAAGATCTTCCTTTTTATGAAAACTTACTATACAATGATAAAGGTGTATTACAAACGGCTATATATTTAAATAAAGAAATCATTAATACTCCTGCCAGAGCAGATTTTATTATTGATATTTTAAAACCTAAGATAGAAAAATTTGAAAAGCAATATAATATTGATGTTCGAATTTCTGGTATGCCCTATATACGCACCCTAAATTCTTTAAACATAACCCAAGAAATGGGAATTTTTGTTGCAGGAGCTTTATTAATTACGGCCTTAATTTTCTTTTTCTTTTTCCGTTCATTCAGAGCAACTTTTATTACGCTTTTAGTGGTTGGTATTGGAGTAGTTTGGGCTTTTGGTTTTATTGGCTGGTTTAGGTATGAAATTACCGTTCTTACAGCATTAATCCCACCTTTAATTATTGTTATCGGTGTACCTAATGCCGTTTTCCTTATTAATAAATATCAACAAGAAGTAAAAAAACACGGAAATCAAGCAAAATCATTACAACGCGTTATTTCTAAAATAGGAAATGCCACGTTAATGACAAATATTACTACGGCTTCCGGTTTTGCCACTTTTGTTTTTGTAAAAAGTCAACTTTTAAGAGAGTTTGGAATTTTAGCTTCTGTTAATATCATTAGTATATTCATCCTTGCCTTACTTATTATACCTATCATTTATAGTTTCATGCCTCTTCCTGAGAAAAAACATCTAAGCCATTTAGAAAAAAGATGGATGGAAGATGTGGTTAACTGGATGGAACGTACAGTAAAAACACATCGTATTACCATATACATAACCTCTGTTATCATTATTATTTTAAGTATGATTGGTTTGTATCAAATACGTGTGTCTGGTAGTTTGATTGAAGACATGCCCAAAGGGAAACAGTTTTATAAAGACATTAAGTTTTTTGAAAAAGAATTTGGAGGTATCATGCCTCTTGAAATTTTAATTGATACAAAAAAAGAAAAAGGAGTAATGAAGCTTTCAACTTTAAAAAAGATTGAAAAGCTAAACGAAACTATTGAGACATTTCCGGAGTTATCAAAACCAATTTCTATAACTAACTTAGTCAAATATTCTAAACAGGCTTACTATAACGGAAATCCTAAATATTATCAACTCCCTACAAGTCAGGAAAAAAGTTACATTTTATCTTACACTAAAAATTCTTCCAGTAATTCAGGAATGTTAAAAAACTTTGTAGATTCTACAGGAAGGTATGCCAGAATTACCACTTTCATGAAAGATATTGGTACAGATAAAATGGATATTATTCAAGAACGTTTGCAAGCTGTAATTAAAAAACATTTTCCAAATGATCAATTTAATGTTTCATTAACCGGAAAAGCACTTGTGTTTTTAAAAGGAACTAACTATTTAATTAAAAATTTAGTTATTTCTTTATCATTAGCCATTGTATTGATTTCAATTTTTATGGCTTGGATGTTTAGATCTCCACAAATGATTATGATATCATTAATTCCAAACATGCTACCGTTACTAATAACAGCCGGGTTAATGGGGTATTTTGACATTCCTATAAAACCGTCTACCATTTTAGTATTCAGTATTGCTTTTGGAATTTCAGTAGATGATACCATTCACTTTTTAGCCAAATACAGGCAAGAATTGTTAGCTAATAACTGGAAAATAAAACCGGCTGTTTATGCTGCTCTAAGAGAAACCGGTGTAAGTATGTTTTATACTTCAATCGTTCTTTTCTTTGGTTTCTTAGTTTTTACAATTTCAAGCTTTGGAGGTACAATAGCTTTAGGAGGTTTGGTTTCTGTCACTTTATTATTAGCAATGGTTTCTAACCTACTTTTACTTCCTTCATTATTATTGTCTTTTGAAAAGAAAATAGCCAATAAAAAGGTATTAAAAGAAACTAATTTCAAGATTTTACCCCCGAAAGACGAGGATAAATAAAAATACATCCCTCTTTTAAAGTTCTCTTCGTTGCTCAATTAGCATCAAAAAAGTATCTTTGCGTGTTTTTATACAAGAATTTAAGAAATAATGAACAGAAGTAGCGTAAAGGAACTATTACAGTTTGATAATTTTTTACAGGAAGTACATGTAAAAGGATGGGTAAGAACTTTTAGAAGCAATCGTTTTATTGCTCTAAATGATGGTTCTACTATTAATAATATTCAATGTGTAGTAGACTTCGAAAATACAGATGAAGATGTATTAAAAAGAATTACCACCGGTGCTGCTGTAAGTATTACAGGTACATTAGTTGAAAGTCAAGGTAAAGGACAAAAAGTTGAGATTAATGTAACTCAATTAGAAATTTTAGGAGATTCAAACCCTGAAGAGTATCCAATTCAACCTAAAAAACATAGCTTTGAGTTTTTACGTGAAAATGCACATTTACGTATCAGAACCAATGCTTTCAGTGCTATTATGAGAGTACGTTCAGCTTTATCTTTTGCTGTTCACCAATACTTTCAACAAAACGGTTTCTTTTATGTAAACACTCCAATTATAACTGGTTCAGATGCAGAAGGAGCCGGTGAAATGTTTAGAGTAACTAGTTTTGAGGCGAACCAAGCTCCGTTAAATGAAGAAGGTAAAATTGATTTCAGCCAAGACTTCTTTGGAAAAGAAACTAACTTAACTGTTTCGGGACAATTAGAAGCTGAAACTTATGCAATGGCTTTAGGTAAAGTGTATACTTTTGGACCTACATTTAGAGCTGAAAACTCAAATACAACTCGCCACTTAGCTGAATTCTGGATGATTGAACCTGAGGTAGCTTTTAATGATTTAGATGCTAACATGGATTTATCTGAAGACTTTATCAAATATGTTTTACAATATGTATTAGATAACTGTCAGGATGATATTCAATTTTTAAATGATAGATTAGCGGAAGAGGAAAAGAATAAGCCTCAAGCGGAAAGAAGTGAAATGTCATTAATTGAAAAATTACGTTTTGTAGTTGATAACAACTTCAAAAGAGTTTCTTATACAGAAGCTATTGATATTTTACGTAACTCTAAGCCTAATAAAAAGAAAAAGTTCCAATATATTATAGATGAATGGGGAGCTGACTTGCAATCTGAGCATGAACGTTATTTAGTAGAAAAACACTTTAATTGTCCGGTTATTTTATTTGATTATCCGGCTAAAATTAAAGCTTTTTATATGCGTTTAAATGATGATGGAAAAACTGTTCGTGCCATGGATGTTTTATTCCCGGGCATTGGAGAAATGGTAGGAGGTTCTCAAAGAGAAGAACGCTTAGAAGTGTTACAACAAAAAATGACAGATTTAGGAATTGAAGAAAAAGAGTTATGGTGGTATTTAGACACCAGAAAGTTTGGTACTGCTGTACATTCCGGATTTGGATTAGGTTTTGAGCGCTTAGTATTATTTACTACAGGAATGGGTAATATTAGAGATGTAATTCCTTTCCCTAGAACGCCTCAAAACGCAGAGTTCTAAGAAAAATAGAAAACTTATATATAACAATCGTCATTCTATAAAGAGTGGCGATTTTATTTTACCCGAATTCATATATTTGTAACTATGTTAAAGCAAAGTTTACAACAAAAATTACTACAAAAACTATCTCCTCAGCAAATCCAGCTGATGAAGCTTATTCAATTGCCTACACAAGCATTTGAAGAACGCTTAAAACAGGAAATTGAAGAAAATCCTGCTTTAGATACCGGAAAAGAAGAAAACGACAATTTTGAAGATTCTTTCTCAAACGATGTTGATTATGATGATTCTGGAAACGAAAAAATCGATGCTGAAGATATTAATATTGATGAATATTTAAGTGATGATGAGTTTCCTAGTTATAAAACTCAAGCAAACAATTATTCTTCTGATGATGATGAAAAGCAGGTCCCTTATGCTGCTGGAACTTCTTTCCATCAATCGTTAAAAAATCAATTAAATACTTTCAGAATTGATGAAAACGAAAGAGCTATTGCTGAATTTTTAGTTGGAAGTATTGATGATAGCGGATATATAAGAAGAGATATTGTTGATTTAGTAGATGATTTAGCATTTACCCAAAACATTTATACTTCAGAAGAAAAAGTAGAAGAAGTATTAACTCATGTTGTTCAAAAACTAGATCCGGTGGGGGTAGGCGCTCTTAATTTAAAAGATTGCTTAGTTATTCAATTAAAAGCCAAACCCGAAAAAGAAAGCAGAAGCTTAGCCATTAGGGTATTAGAGGAATCATTTGATCATTTTGTAAAAAAACATTACAATAAACTTTTAGAAAAATTCAATATTTCAGAAGAACAACTTAAAGAAGTTATTACTGAAATAAGCAGATTAAACCCTAAGCCGGGAAGTTCTTATGATGGTAATAATAAAGTTGCCGAGCAAATTGTTCCGGATTTTACGATTAGAATTATTGAAGGAAACTTAGAACTTACTTTAAACTCACGTAATGCTCCTGAATTAAAAGTTTCAAGAGAATATAGTGATATGCTTAAAGGCTATCAGGAATCAAAAGATAAAACCAAAACTCAAAAAGATGCAGTTTTGTTTATAAAACAAAAATTAGATGCTGCCAAATGGTTTATTGATGCCATAAAACAACGTCAGCAAACTCTTTTGATTACTATGAACTCAATTATGAATTATCAAGAAGAATATTTTTTAACCGGTGATGAGCGAAAGTTAAAGCCCATGATTTTAAAAGATATTGCTGATGATATTAATATGGATGTTTCAACAGTATCAAGGGTAGCTAACAGTAAATATGTTACGACGCCTTATGGTACTAAATTGATTAAAGAATTTTTCTCTGAATCAATGAAAAATGATCAAGGAGAAGATGTTTCTACCAAAGAAATTAAAAAGATTTTAGAAACTGTTATTTTAGAAGAAGATAAACGTAAGCCGTTAACAGATGAGAGGTTATCTCAAATCTTAAAAGAAAAAGGATACCCTATTGCCAGAAGAACGGTGGCTAAATATAGAGAGCAGTTAGATATTCCGGTTGCTCGTTTAAGAAAAGAAATTTAATGCGTTGGCATAAATTCATATCCGCTATTTTACACCCAATAGTAATGCCTACTATTGGTATTTTACTATATTTTATCTTTTCTCCTGCAAAATTGACTCAGGAGCAACAATTAACCATATTAGGCATTGTATTTACCTCTACGTATGTAATTCCATTACTACTTCTTGTATTTTTAAAAGCGGTAGGTTATATTAAATCGTATCAGGTTTTCAGCATTAAAGAAAGAAAAATACCCCTGTTTTTTATGATAGCCTTGCTTTTCTTTCTTGCAGAATTATTTCAAAAGTTAAGCATTGTAAGAGATCTTAGCTTACTTTTTTATGGAATTGTACTTGGGTTGGTAATTACCTATCTATTATTCTTTACTAAACTAAAATCTAGTTTACATTTGTTGTCTATGGGAGGAGCTTTAGGCTACTTTTTGATATTTCAACAAATTCATGGCATTAGTATACTTCCAATTATTATTGTTTTTACCCTTCTTTCAGGTTTTTTAGCATCTTCAAGATTATACCTAAAAGCACATACTCCAAAAGAAGTGTATACAGGCTTTTTCTTAGGGTTTATCTCTCAATTTATAGTCTATTACTTACTATAAAAGATAAAAGCTTAAACCTAGCTTAAAAACTTTACTATCTATTGACATTGAGTTAATTTCAGCATTATTCAAAAGAGGCATCAATCCGTAATAAATATAAAAGTTAAATGTTCCATATCCGGCAGACATTGTTAAACCTGCTTGGAATTTATTATAATTTGAATTATTAGTGTTACTAACCGTCGCATTATTATCATCAAGATAACTAAATTTATTAGCTATATTGTAACTTAATTTAACCCCGGTATATAATCTCCAAAAAGAATATTTATTAACCTCAGAAGCTCTAATTCTGAATTGTATTGGAAATTCAACAGCATGTATTTGCAACGTATTACTAGTATTATCAGTTGCTTGATATGTGTAAGTTGAATTAGCTTTAATTACTTTTAAGCCATGGCTAAAAGAATCATAACCATACCCTATTCCAATTCCCAAAGCAAGTTTTCCGTTTTTTGTAAGTGGAATATCTCTAATATATCCGGCGGAGATACCATAAGAAAAGCTACTTGACTTTACTCCTTCAGGTTGGTTGCGCAAAACATTATAGCTCACATCTAAATACAATTGATCTTCAAAATATCTATCTCCAATCTGTAAAGAATCTTTTTGAGCATATAAACTATTTACCAGCATAAAAGTTAAAAACACAACTATTTTTTTCATCAATAAATTCTCTTTTAACATTAAAACGTATAATATAACTTTTGAGTCTGTAAATATAACTCCTATACAATAAAAAAAGTGCAATCGTTAACAGATTGCACTTTTTTATATAAGCTTATTATATAAATAACTACTTTTTAATTACACTTCCTTTATGAGTAGATAAACTTAATTTAAGAGCGTTAACATCTCTTAATTTCTCTCTTATATCAGCCAAAGTACCAACACTTGATTCTTTGTCTGCTTTAATAGAGGTCGTCATAAAGGGTATTTCTGCTTCAGAAACATTTTCGCGCTCTTTAAAGATAAAAGCAGGTACATCATTTGCAGTTGCTATTTTATCATTTAATTGAATACGATCATATCCTGAACCATATTTAGGATCTTTAGCTTTTCCTACATAAATGGTACTTACCAAACTTTTACGTTCTAACTTCTTTACTTCAGTAGCACTTGGTAAACGAGGAGAATCGATTAATAAATCTGTTTCTCTCATTGTTGTTGTTACCATGAAGAAGAATAATAACATAAAAACAATATCAGGTAAGGATGCCGTTGATAAAGCTGGAAGTCCTTTTTTCTTCTTTTTGAATTTAGACATAATTCTTGTTTTTAGTATTATTGAACATTCGTTGGGTCAGTATCAGATATTACCTGAGGATAGCTGTTTTTTATATCCTCAACTTTTTTTCTTAAAGACTCATCTTTTCTATTACTAGTTTTAAACTCCTCTTCTAACTCAGTAAAACTCACGCCATATTTCTCTTCAGATAATCTATTACGTAACTCAGTATAAGCGGCTAGTAATTCATTTTGTACAGCAACATAAGTACCATACTCGGTTCCTCTATCACTTTCAACAGATATAACTGCTTTGTTTGGATGATCAGAAGAATCAGGGTCTTTAGCTCCTTTACAATATGTACATGGTCCTGTTTCTACACCATCTTCAACTTTACCTACCCCACCTCCATTATCTATGAAGTCCATTGCTGCTTTTTTAAGGTCTTTCAACTCCATAATTTCACCTTCTACAAAAAGTTGGTTGTTACGGTTAATACTTACCTCAAAAATATTTTTTTCTTTAATAATTGGCGGTTTAAAATCTACCGGAGGCTTTTCAGCTAATTTCTTAGAAACTCCTGAATCAACATCCATAGTGGTAGTTACAAGGAAAAAGATAAGTAGCAAGAAGGCAATATCTGCCATAGAACCTGCATTAATTTCTGGGTTTTCTCTTCTTGCCATAATTAATTATGATTTAATTAAACCTTTTACTAAATCTATTACAAAGAATACTCCTCCTACAACTAAAAGGATTAAACTTACCCAAATTCCAGTACTTGTATATTTAGAAACTTGAGAACCAGTTGCTGCAATTACACTTCCGTTAGCGTCAACTACTTGACCATCTGACGATAAAATGTAAGAGATTAACAATGCAACTGCTAAAGCAACTATTCCTAGTAAAGTTTTCTTAAGAGCCGCAGGATTTTTAAACATTCCTAATAAAGAAGCTATTACCGCTGCTGCTACTGCTAATCCTAATAACACTAAAGAATACGTTACTAATGGAGATACAGCTTCTGAAATTGCAACCTTATCTTCAGAGTTGATACCAGAAACTCTTAAGAAAAGTCCTATACCTACTAAAGATAAAATAGCAACTACAATTTTTAATATTTTACTATTCATAATCTTTTAATTACTTTTTATATTTAGCTAATAAATCGATTAAAGAAATCGATGCATCTTCCATAGTGTTAACGATAGTATCTACTTTTGAAACGATATAGTTATAGAATATCTGTAAGATAATTGCTACTACTAAACCGAATACTGTTGTTAAAAGTGCTACTTTAATACCACCTGCTACTACCGCTGGAGAGATATCGTTAGAAACAGCAATTGCATCAAATGCTTCAATCATACCAATTACAGTACCCATGAATCCTAACATCGGTGCTAAAGCAATAAATAATGAAAGCCAAGAGATATTTTTTTCTAATAATCCCATTTGAACTCCACCGTATCCTACAACAGCTTTTTCAGCAGCATCTAAACCTTCGTCAGCTCTTTCTAAACCTTGATAAAAGATAGAAGCAACAGGACCTTTAGTATTTCTACATACTTCTTTAGCAGCCTCAACTCCACCTGAACTTAATGCTTCATCTACGTTAGCTACTAACTTCTTAGTATTGGTTGTAGCCATATTTAAATAAATGATTCTTTCAATAGCAATAGCTAAACCTAATATTAAAGCCACTAATACTATCCCCATAAAACCAGGACCTCCTTCAATAAAACGTTGCTTTAACTCTTGGTGAAAAGTTTTCTCAGCTTCTTGAGCGTAAGTTGATTGAATAGCTCCTAAGAACATAAATCCTGCTATAGTTAGGATATTTACTACTTTTTTCATTTTGTTATAATTAATTTTAAATAGTTAACGGGTTAAAAATACAAATTTTACTATGATTTTAATAAAAAAACAATAATAAGTATAGGTTTTATGTACACTTATTGCATTTTTTATTTTCAGAGTGGCAAGTAACAAAAAAATGTTGGTTCTTAAAAAAAAAATAACGGTTTTATATATTAACATTAACACAACACCTTTATTATAAGGTATTCAAGCATTTATATTAAAATAATTAACATTTTTTTAAGTTATTCATTAATCTCTCCTCGTAATGGGGATTCAAAATAATTTCTAAATTCTTCTTTTGCCAAATTTTCGCCTAACAAATACATCATTTTAGCCACAGCTGTTTCTGTTGTAATATCTTTTCCATCTATGATTCCTATATGTTTTAAGCTTGAGCTTGTTTCATAGTGTCCTAAAATAACACTTCCTCCGGCGCATTGTGTTACATTTACCACATAGATATCTTTTTTAACAAATGCTTCTAAAATATCTAAAAACCATTTTTTCGTAGGAGCATTTCCTGCTCCGTATGTTTCAAGTATAATTCCTTTTAAGCCTTCAATATTCAAATAGCTTTTAACGACTTTTTCAGTAATTCCCGGAAATAGCTTTAAAACAGCAATATTATTATCTAACTTTTTTCTAAAAATTAAGTTTTCTTCCTTGTTTTGTGACCTTAATAAGATAGGATAGTTAAAATTTAGATGTACGCCGCTTTCTACTAAAGGCGGATAATTCATTGAAGAAAAGGCTTCAAATTGCTCTGCACTAATCTTAGTTGTTCTATTAGCTCTGTATAATTTATACTCAAAATATAATCCCACTTCTTGAATTACAGGTTCGTCATTTTCTTGAGCTGCTGCAATTTGTATTGAGGTAATTAAATTTTCTTTAGCATCTGTTCTTAAATCTCCGATAGGAAGCTGCGATCCTGTAAAAATTACCGGTTTTTGCAGATTTTCAAACATAAAACTAATAGCTGACGATATATAAGACATGGTATCTGATCCTGTTAAAACTACAAAACCATCAAACTTGGTATAATTCTCGGCTATAATTTCTGCTATTTCTACATAATAATTAACATCCATATTAGATGAATCTATTGGTTCATCAAATGAAATGGTTTCTATAGTGCAATGTAATTGCTGTAACTCGGGAATTTTATTAGATATTTGACTAAAATCAAATGCTTTTAAAGCTCCGGTTACATAATCTTTAACCATCCCAATGGTTCCCCCTGTATAAACTATAAGTATATTTGGTCTCTTTGTCATTTTGACATATAATTATTTGTTATTATATTATGGAATAATTTATGCTGTAAAGTTATTAACTAAAAAAGAATTTAAATTAGAAAAAAATAAAATTATGGGAATAGGATATTATATCATTATTGGAGTTATCACTCTTTTAAGTTGGGCTATTAGTAATGTACTAAAACAAAAATTCAAAAAGTACTCTAAAGTTAGCTTACGAAATGGAATGAGCGGTGCTGAAATTGCTGAAAAAATGCTACAAGATCATGGAATTTATGATGTTCGTGTGATTTCTACTCCCGGTATGTTAACAGATCATTACAATCCTAAAAACAAAACCGTAAACCTAAGTGAAGGTGTATATAATCAACGTAATGCAGCCGCAGCAGCAGTTGCTGCCCATGAAGTAGGGCACGCTGTTCAACATGCCAGAGCTTATAAGTGGTTAGAAATGCGTTCAAATTTAGTTCCTATGGTTACTATTTCTTCGCAATTTTCACAGTATTTAATTTTTGGTGGATTAATTTTAGGTGCAACTTCTAGCTTCGGTTATTGGGTTTTAGCTGCCGGAGTGGTTTTAATGGCTATGGGTACTTTATTTAGTTTTATTACACTACCTGTAGAATATGATGCTAGTAATAGAGCTTTAGCTTGGTTAGAAAACAAACATGTAGTAACTCGTGAAGAGTTGGCTGGTTCAAGAGACGCTTTAAAATGGGCTGCCAGAACTTATTTAGTAGCTGCCCTGGGTTCATTAGCTATGTTAGCTTATTGGGCTATGCGATTAATGGCTGCCAGTAGGGATTAAAAAATATTATCATAAAAAACCTCTTTAAGAGTATTTCTTAAAGAGGTTTTTATTTAATTAGATAAAGTATGAAATTATTTATCCTTTTTTTCAAAACCTACGATTGTATATACTTCACCCTCGTCATTTTCTTCAACAGTATAGGTTACTTTAAACTTTTTTCCTTTTAAAGCATTGGATTTTAAATCAAAGTTTTTCAATACCTCATCAGAAACTTCTTCAAAAAAAACTTTTTTTCCATCCCCTAAAACAAAAGTATACCCATCTTTATCAGTGTATCCTTCAAATGTAGCTTCAATGGCTGTTTCCTGTACGGTTAAAACACTAACCGCTTTTTGAACTTGTTGTTGTTTCGCTTCTGCTGTTGTTACTAATCCAGCTCCTATAAGCATAGACAAGCAAATTGCTTTTTTTAAATAATTTTTCATTTTTAAATTAGTTTTTAGTTTTTAATAATTTTCTTCTTAACATTTGTTAAGTATATAAATTCAACAAAGTAACTGTACAATTAAACTTTATATATTACTAAAAACGGGAGGTATTCTTCTTTATTCCTCAACAAAACTAAGCTTATATTTTCTTTAACACAGTACGATAAAAAACAGTTAATATTTATGTATTGGTACAATAAATACAAAAATGAACAATCCATTATTTTTATAAAATGAAAAAGGTACTGAAATCAGTACCTTTTATTTTATTTAGTCATTTAATTTTAAAACAGCCATAAACGCTTGCTGCGGAATTTCAACATTTCCAATTTGTCGCATACGTTTTTTTCCTTTTTTCTGTTTTTCTAATAATTTTCGTTTACGTGAAATATCACCTCCATAACATTTTGCTGTTACGTCTTTTCTAAGTGCTTTAACCGTTTCTCTCGCTATAATTTTTGCTCCAATAGCTGCCTGTATAGGAATATCAAATTGCTGACGCGGTATTAATTCTTTTAATTTTTCACAAATACGCTTTCCTATTCCATAAGCATTATCTGCATGTAATAAAGAAGACAAAGCATCAACAGGTTGTGCATTTAATAACATATCTACACGTACTAATTTCGATGATTTCATTCCTATTGGATGATAATCAAAAGAAGCATATCCTTTAGATACTGTTTTTAAACGATCATAAAAATCGAATACAATTTCAGCTAAAGGCATTTCAAAAGTTAATTCTACACGCTCCGGTGTTAAATAGGTTTGATTAACAATTTGCCCTCTTTTTTCTATACACAAACTCATTACTTGTCCCACAAAGTCAGATTTTGTAATAATAGACGCTTTAATAAAAGGCTCTTCTACTCTGTTTAATTTTGAAGGATCCGGTAAATCAGATGGATTATTTACTACGATAATAGTATCCGGTTCTTTATTGGTAAAAGCATGGTACGAAACGTTTGGTACTGTAGTAATCACAGTCATATTGAACTCACGTTCTAAACGCTCCTGAATAATCTCCATATGAAGCATTCCTAAAAATCCACAACGGAAACCAAATCCTAAAGCTGCTGAGCTTTCCGGTTGAAAAACCAAGGATGCATCATTCAACTGTAATTTTTCCATAGAAGATCTTAGTTCTTCATATTCCTCAGTATCCACCGGATAAATTCCGGCAAAAACCATAGGCTTTACATCTTCAAATCCTTGAATTCTTTCAGTTGTTGGTGTTACAAAATCAGTAATGGTATCACCTACTTTTACCTCTTTTGCTGTTTTAATTCCGGTAATTAAATATCCTACATCACCAGTCTTTATTTCATTTTTAGGAACTTGATTTAACTTTAACGTACCCACCTCATCAGCAAAATATTCTTTACCGGTGGCCATGAATTTAATTTTCTGATTCTTTTTTATAGAACCATCGATTACTCTAAAATACGTTTCAATTCCTCTATACGAATTATATACACTATCAAAAATTAACGCCTTTAAAGGAGCTTCCGGATTTCCTTTAGGGGCTGGTATTCTATTAATAATAGCTTCTAAAATTTTATCAACTCCAAAACCTGTTTTACCACTGGCCGGAATTACATCTTCCGGACGACAACCTAACAAGTTAACAATATCATCAGTTACCTCTTCCGGATTAGCACTTGGTAAATCTACTTTATTTAAAACAGGAATGATTTCTAAATCATTTTCAAGTGCTAAATATAAATTAGAAATGGTTTGTGCCTGTATACTCTGAGCTGCATCTACAATAAGTAACGCTCCTTCACAGGCTGCAATAGATCGTGAAACTTCATATGAAAAATCTACGTGTCCGGGAGTGTCAATTAAATTCAAGATATATTTCTCACCTTCGTAGGTATACTCCATTTGAATTGCATGCGATTTTATAGTGATACCTCGCTCACGCTCCAAATCCATATTATCTAACAATTGGTTTTGCTTTTCACGCTCAGTCACTGTTTGAGTAGAATCTAACAAACGATCAGCCAACGTACTCTTTCCGTGGTCAATATGCGCAATGATGCAAAAATTTCTTATGTTTTTCATGTACCTATTTCTAATCTACTGATGACCGACAAAGATACAGTATTTATACAATTTTTATTTAAAAAATGTACCTTTGCAAAAATTTTTTGGTTTGGTTAAAATTGACACTATAGAGTTACCTGATTTTCCTTTGTTATTAGCTCCAATGGAAGATGTTAGCGACCCTCCTTTCAGGGCGTTATGTAAAGAAAACGGAGCTGACGTGGTATTTACTGAGTTTATTTCATCGGAAGGTTTAATTCGTGATGCAGCTAAAAGCGTTATGAAATTAGATATTTACGAACGTGAAAGACCTGTGGGTATTCAAATATTCGGAGCCAACTTAGAGTCTATGTTACGTTCAGTTGAGATTGTTGAAAAAACAAATCCAGACATTATTGATATTAATTTTGGCTGTCCGGTAAAAAAAGTAGTTTCTAAAGGTGCCGGTGCCGGTATTTTAAAAGATGTTGATCTGATGGTAAAACTTACCGAAGCCATGGTAAAACATACTAATTTACCCATTACTGTAAAAACACGCTTGGGATGGGATCATGATTCGATTAGAATTGTTGAAGTTGCTGAACGTTTACAAGATGCTGGCTGTAAAGCTATCTCTATTCACGGACGTACCAGAGCACAAATGTATAAAGGAAATGCTGATTGGGGACCTATTGCTGAAGTTAAAAATAATCCGAGAATGCACATTCCTGTTTTTGGAAACGGTGATGTGGATACTCCTGAAAAGGCAATGGAAATGAGAGATAAATATGGCCTGGATGGTTGTATGATTGGAAGAGCTTCTATTGGTTATCCTTGGTTTTTTAATGAAGTTAAGCATTATTTTAAAACCGGTGAACATTTACCCGAGCCGACTGTAGTAGAACGTGCTGAAATGGCTCGTCGTCATTTAGAAATGGCTATTGACTGGAAAGGTGAGCATTTAGGTGTTGTGGAAACCAGAAGACATTATACAAATTATTTTAAAGGAATTCCTCATTTTAAAGAATATCGTTTAAATATGGTAACTTCTGATGACCCGAAAGATGTTTTTGAAACTTTTGAGTTAATAAAAGAGAAATTTGGAAATACAACAGTAGGATAGATAATAATCTATCCTTTTTTATTTTTCAATAAAAATTCTAGTAATTCTGGAACTTGCAATTTTAGCAGCTAAGTATCCTAATAAAGTAATGGTTAGCACAACTACCAGTAAATTTAACCATTTGAACTCTACAGGGTACGGCAAGTTATAGGTTATCATAAAAATACCGTAGTGTAATTGAACAAAGACTAAGATAACACCTAATATCAAACCTATTAACATACCTACCATTACCAACAAAAAGCCTTGATAAATAAAAATTTTCTTTATTTCCTGAACACTACTTCCTAAACTCAACAATGTTTTAAGGTTTTGTCTTTTATCAATAATCATCATGATAATAGAGCCTATTACATTAAATAATGCAATAACAATAATTAATGTAAATATTAAATAAGAAATAAAATTCTCTGTATTCACCACTTTGTAGTAAAGTGCATTTAATTGCCTTTTTGTTTTTACTTCAAAGGCTTCTCCTAAACGTTCTGCTAACTCTTTTCTAACCTCATTAGCATCAAACGTTTCTTTTACTTTGATTTCAATAGCAGTAATTTCTGTATCAGAATAGTTCAACAATTCTCTTGCTAATGATATATTAGTGAACACATATTTATTCTGAAAATCTTCTGATCCTGAATAGACTCCTACTATTTGTACATCAACTGAATTGAAAGCCTTATTTGGGTTTGTAATAAATCCTGTACCCGGTTTCGGCACAAAAATATGTAAGGGTTCACCAAAGTTATAGGTTCCTAAAGAAAGTTTATAAGAAATTCCAGCGCCTATAACTGCCGTATTCTTATATTCTTTATCTAACCAATTACCTACACTTAAAGATGAATCAACTCTGACTACCTGATTGTAAAACTCATCAACTCCTTTTATATAAGCAATGTGATTTTTATCATTATACGTTAAAGAAACTCTTTCTTCAATTACTTGAGAATATGCTTCAATAGCTTCATTTTTTTGTAAAATATCTTTAATTTTATCTGTAATTACAACTGTTTTTCCTTTTGTCGCTGTAATCTTAATATCCGGATCAGATACTTCTAATAAAGAGTCGCTAAATGTTCGTAACCCGGAAAACCCTGACAAAATAACAAATAAAGCTGTGGTACCTACAACTACCCCAAAAGCAGCAATAAATGTAATTATATTTATAGCATTAGTCCCACTTTTAGAAAATAAATATCTTTTGGCTATGTATAAAGAAAAGTTCAACAGGCTGTTTAAAATAGGTTAACAACTTAAATGTAGGAGTTTTTTTTAATTCTTCACTGCCTATTATCGTTTTTGACGTCTTGGTAATATTTCAGGATTTTTAATAGGATCTACATCGTCTCCGCTTAAAGACTTATCAATTTCTTCAATATAATCAAGACTATCATCTCCATAAAATAATAATTCCGGCATTCTGCGTAATTGATTCTTAGTACGCTGAGCCAATTCATGACGTATACGTGTGGTATTTGATCTTACTCCTTTGACTATTTCGTCTCTTTTTTCAGACGGAAATACACTTAAATATATTTTTGCTACCCCTAAATCTGCCGTTACAGATACTTTTGAGACAGATATGATAACTCCTTTCATTCCGTCTTGAGCAGCACGTTGTAAAATATCTACTAAATCTTGCTGCAATACTCCTGCAATTTTACGCTGTCTATTCGTTTCTTCCATAATGCAAATTTAGGGAATATTTTTCTTCTAATAGTTAGATTTTAGGGAGTATAAATTTTATTCTTTATAGCATACATTACTAAGCCCACTCTGTTTCTAACATCAAGTTTGGTAAACAAGCTATCTCTATACCCATCTATGGTTTTAGGGCTTAAAAACATTTTTTCTGCAATTTCCTTGTAGGTCAATTCAGAACAAGCTAATCGCATAAACGTCAATTCGTTTTCTTTAAATTCTATATTACTTTTCCCATTTTTTCCGGAAACGGATTCTAATAATAAGTTAGTCACTTCTTTGGTATGGTAAAAACCATTTTCCATAAGTTCCACTAAGGCTTTTTCTAATACTTCTTTTTGAGTATCTTTAAGTAAATACCCAACTGCACCTGCCTTAAGCATTTTTAAAATAGTACCATCTGCATCTTCTACTGATAAGGCCATCACGTGTACTTGTGGGTAATTTTCAACTACCCATTGTGTAGTTTCAATACCATTCATTACCGGCATATTAACATCTACCAGCACAATATCCGGTATATTTTTAGGTGACCCCAAAAATTTCTCAGATAATTCCTTCCCGTTTTTACAAGTATATAAAACTTTAAATTTATCAAAGGTGTTTACCATACCTTCAATTGCTTGCGACAACAAAGTATGATCGTCTACAACAACTACTGAATATTTCATAATAAAGTTTAGTTTAGGTTTCGTTTCTGCTAACTAGGGGAATGCTTAAAAATAATAATTTATTGTTAAAGTTGTACCTTTTTCGGGCTCTGATTTTAAAGTTGCTTTAGCATTTATGAGTTTAATTCTGGCTTTTATATTTTGTAAACCTATGCCTTTTAAGGAAACTTTTTCTACCTCAAACCCTACCCCATTGTCTTTCGCTTCTATAGCCAGTTCTTTTTCTTTAAAGTGCAAAACCACATCCAAGTCAGTGGCTTTAGAGTGTTTTATGGTATTAGAAAAAAACTCTTGTAACACTCTAAAAATTATAATGCCGTGTTTTGAGTTAACCACTCTTTCTTCTCCTAAAATAGTTAGGCTGGCATTAATATAATTTAACCTGTTAAAGCGCTCTACTTCTAATTTTAAAGCATCTGTAAACTTAATATTATTAATAAACTCCGGATTTATTAACTTAGATAATGCTCTAATTTCAGTTAAACTTTTGCTAATGGTTTCTGTTATTTCTTTTAAATTTTCAGGAGAAGCCTGTTGCAATTGTATTTTGGCTAAAGTTAAGAGTTGCCCGATATTATCGTGCAACTCCCAACTAATACTTCTAAGTGTTTCTTCTCTTATTTCTATTTGAGTTTCAGCTATTTCTCGCTCAAAACGCTTTTTAATCTCCTCTCTTTCAAGTAATAATTTATTTTTACGTCGTTGAAAAACGGTAAATAAAATCACCAAAAAAGCAACAACTATAACTACAATAAAAGTAGACATCAAAACTACTATTTGTCCTTGTTCCAACTCCATAGCCCTCCTATTATAAAACAAATATGCATTAAAATTGTTAGTGCGTTTTGAACTTTATAAACTAAAACAAAACTCCCGCCCACTTTCATAAAACTAAAAAAAACTGTTAATGGTAAAGTACCTAAATAGTATAGTAATAATCCAGTAGTAATCCAAAAATAAATGCTTCTTTTATAATTTAATATTTCTTCCGACAATAAAAATTCCCTAAGAAACAACATTAGTAAAACGCTTATCTGTAAAGCTCCTATTACCGGTAAAACATTATTAAATTTATCTAAAAAGACAACTCTACCAAAATAAAAACTAGTTAATATAACAGAGACATTAAAAATAAAAAGATTTATATCTCTTAACAACCTCGCACCTACATCTCTACTAACTTCTCCATACATCAAAAACAGAACGTTAAATTCAAAAATAGTTAATAAATTATACAAAGGAGAAGTATTACCTCCACATACCCTTATCCATAAAGCGAATAAATCAAAACTACAAATTAAAAATAAATATGCCACGAAAAGCCTTAAGTCCCACTTAAATTTCTTCATCTTAAACCTAATGAAAAACAACACTAAGCTTAACAAGGAAATAAGATGTATTAATACTAAGAATATCATGGCTAATTATTATTAATAGGGAGGAGTTAAATGACTCCTATTCCCAGCACCGCTTTCTTCTTCTCCTTCCAGAGTATCATTTAAAATAGTACTCATAACCATCATCCTACTTTTTTGATCTGATTTTAATCCATAATTATAATCATCTCTTTTTCCTTTTTTATATGCTTCTTTAGAGTCATAAATCCAGTTATAGCCATGCTTTTCTAACATTTCTTTAAACGTTACTAAAGTTCCTTGACGTACACTTTGCACCGGATCATAAAGCACCTGCATTCCGTTAACTGTTGTTGAAGGAATATAAATAAGACTGCCATATTCTTTCTTTTCGTTTTCATGCATTTTAGCTACCGAAATAAAGCTAATCCCGGTCATTTTTATATTGGCTTTTTTACTTAAATTTTCAACATGTCCTAAGTATTTTTTGAATTGTACAAAATCAAAGGTGTTCACTCTGGAATCTTCATAACCAAAAGCTTTTTCAAAAGGCGCTATCCTACTGGTATCATAACTTTTTAATGCTGTTATAATTTCTGAGTAATTTAGCATTTCTTTTGTTCTACCTTCATCTTTGTAACAAAAGATTCCTTTTTCACTCGCTTTTTCTATACATTCATCGCAGTTACACTTTCTTCCGAACAAACTACTTAGTATAGCAATGATTCTTCTAAATAAATTATTTTTTTCCATGATAAGTTTGGTTTAATGTTAGCCAAATATACATTCATGTACATTTTAAAAACAAATCATTTTTTACTACCTCTAAGAAAATCAACCTTTTTAAAAAAATAATCAGGGAAAACCCCCTAAAGCCTATAGCGATTCCCCTAAAGGATTTTAAAGACTTATACTCTTGTTTTACTCCACAAAAAAAGGTTAGCAACATACTAACCTCTTCAAAATTTGTTTTTTTAGTATGGAGGAGATATTTGCCCTCTATTTCCCGTTCCACTTTCCAAGTCAGTCATTGAGTTTCTATACACCTTTTTTTGCTGTAATTCTTTATCAGATTTATTTCTGTTTTCATAATCTTCTTTACTATCATACACCCATTTATAGCCATAATGGGCTAACATTTCTTTTACCGTTACTACCTTATCAGTTGTAGACTGCACCGGATCAAAACAAATATTTTTCCCATTGACTTCTGTTGTAGGCATAAATATTAAATTTTGATAGTTAGGCACACCATGACTCGTTTTATTTGGATATGCTGCTGAAACAAAATTAATTCCGGTAAGTTTAATTCCTTTTTCTTTGGCTAAGTTTTTTACATAGGTCAAATAATTTTCAATAGTTTCAATAGAATAATAATTCATACGGGTATCTTCATACCCTAAGGCTTTTTCTAATACCGGTTTTCTTGTTTGGTCATAATGCTCTAACATAGGCACTAATTCTTTATAGTTTAGTGCATTGTACGGACGCGAAATTCTGGCTTCTTCCTGTTTAGGAGCCTCCTCTAATTTATCTTGCGTACAAGAAGTGAATACTACAGCAGCCAAAGTAGCCACTAACAAAAATTTGTTTTTCATAATCTTAATTTTTAAAATGGTTATTATTGAATTTTTAGCTATGTTTTTAACACAAAAAGAAATACTTCCTTAACAAACAGGAAGCTTTAATTCATTGATACCTTAAATTTTGGGTAATCAATCATAGTCAACTTTTTATAGAAAATTCATAGCCTTTATAGAACAGCAATATACAGTTTTATTTTTCAGTCTCAAAAACAACTTTGTATACTTAACAACCTAGCTAGCTTAACCTAGTTATATAGGTTCTGAAATAAGTAAACTTACCATATAACTAAGCTTACTTATTTTTAAACTAAGCTATTTCAATTTTTAACTTAGTCTATTTAGTTGAGTAAGCTAAACATTTTATTATTTTACTAAACCAGCTTACTGTTTAATCAAGCAAGCTTAGTATTATAACCTATACGCCTTAATTATGAACCATGTTGACATAGTAAATAACCTAAACAACCTATCTTAACGTGAGTTCGATATAACTTTTGTTTTTACACTTGCATAATGCATTGATTATAATTTGTTTATGATTTTAATACATCTTTATTGTTCATTTTCTTTGCTTGTCCAAAGAAAACGAACCAAAAGAAAAGACACTTCTACGAGGAATTTTTAAACTCCGTTTAAAACCATCTGAAAAACACTGCGTCGTTTTACTCCTGGTTTTCAGTGATTTTTCAGATTATTCTGCGTAAAAAGAGAGCTAAGCTTTGCTTTGCCTGCTACAATTCTTACGTCGAACTCACGTTATCTTAAATAGAATTTTCCGTTTTTATCTGAGTAGATTTTATATTTTTACCCTATAAATCTATCCTTGCACCAAGAACAACATATAATTAAACGATGAGTATAAAAACAACTTTGTAGTTATTCATCATTAACTTAACTGTATTCAATGAATAAAATAGAACACATAGGCATTGCTGTTAAAAACCTGGACATTTCAAATGAATTATTTGCGGCTCTTTTAGGAGCCCCTCATTATAAAATTGAAGAAGTAGCCAGTGAAGGAGTTAAGACTTCCTTTTTTAAATCTGGACCTAATAAAATAGAATTACTGGAAGCTACCAATCCGGAAAGCCCTATTGCTAAATTTATTGATAAAAAAGGAGAAGGAATTCACCATATTGCTTTTGCTGTTGATAATATTGAACACGAAATTACGCGTTTAAAAAATGAAGGGTTTACCGTGTTAAATGAGGTTCCTAAAAAAGGAGCTGATAATAAATTGGTTGCTTTTTTACATCCTAAAACCACCAACGGTGTTTTAATTGAACTTTGCCAAGACATCCCTAAAGACAACAAATAATCATCTTTTGGCAAAAGACTATAGTTAACCAACAATGATTAGTGATAATTCATTATTGTGAATTGATTTTAGTATCTTGCGGAGTTAAAACAGCCTTGTAAAAATGACCACATCTTTTGATTCTTTTCAAAAACGACGTTTACAATCATCCTACGTTTCTGTTGTAGTAAGTATTGCTTTAGTTCTTTTTATGATTGGTATTCTTGGGTTAGTATTATTAAAATCTACCAAAGTAGCGAATCATTTTAAAGAAAAAGTAGTAATGACTTTATTTTTAAATGATGACGTAACAAAAGAGCAACTTGAAGAACTAAAAACAACCCTAAAAAAAGAGAGTTTTACTAAAAACTTACTGTATATCACAAAAGAAGAGGCTGCCAAAGCTTACAAAAAAGATTTAGGCGAAGATTTTTTACAATTTTTAGGAGACAACCCGTTAAAAAACGGCATTGATGTGTATTTGAATGCTGCTTATGTAACTCCTGAAAAAATGTTGGAAATTGAAACAAAATATCAAAAAAACGAACTTATTGCAGAGGTTAACTATGATAAACCATTGGTTAATTTACTTACCAAAAACATTCAACGCATTAGCTTTTGGTTATTAGTATTAAGCGGTTTTTTTGGATTAGTAGCTATTATTTTAATTAACAGCTCTATTCGTTTAGCCATTTATTCTAAACGATTTAATATTAAAACCATGCAAATGGTAGGTGCTACTAAAAGTTTTATTAGAAAACCATTTATTTGGCAAAGTATTAAACTGGGGCTTTTAGGAGCTTTAATTTCATTAATAGGTTTACTTATTCTTGTGTATTATGTTGACAAATACATTCCAACACTTGAACTTTTAAAAGATTACGTTGCTTTAGCCTATGTTTCAGCAGGAGTATTATTTACAGCATTTGTAATTACCTGGATAAGTACTTTTTTTGCTACACAACGCTTTTTAAACCTACAAACAAACGACTTATATTATTAAAAAACTCATCATAACGCATTATGAAAAACGACAAAAACACTAAAAACGAGTTTTTATTTGGCAAACGAAATTACAGTATTATGTTAATCGGATTAGCCGTTATAGCATTAGGTTTCATCTTAATGGCAGGTGGCGGAAGTGATGACCCAAAGGTTTTTAATCCTGACATTTACAGCTGGCGAAGAATTCGTTTAGCACCAACCTTAGTTCTTATTGGTTTTGGTATTGAAATTTATGCTATTTTAGCCAACCCAAAAAAATAAGCATGGATTTATTAGAAGCTATTGTTCTTGGAATTATTCAAGGACTCACTGAATTTTTACCTGTATCATCAAGCGGTCACTTAGAATTAGCTAAAGCTATATTTGGTGACACTTCGGTTCCTCAGGAAAGTTTAACTTTTACTGTTGTATTACATGCCGCAACCGCCTTAAGTACTTTAGTGATTTTCAGAAAAGAAGTGATTGAAATTTTAAAAGGTTTGTTTCAATTCAAATGGAATGAACAAACAAAATTCTGTGCTAAAATTGTCCTGTCAATGATCCCTGCTGTAATTATAGGTTTAGCTTTTGAAAAACAATTAGAGAGCTTTTTTGGCGGGAAGATTTTGTTGGTTGGTTGTATGCTTTTAGTTACTGCCGGACTTTTATTACTGGCCGATAAAGCAAAAAACACCAATAAAAATGTTTCTTTTACCAACTCTGTGCTTATAGGAATTTCACAAGCTATAGCCATGCTTCCGGGAATTTCTCGTTCCGGCGCTACTATTTCTACCTCTGTTTTATTAGGAGTTGACAGAACCAAGGCGGCTCGTTTTTCATTCTTAATGGTAGTACCATTAATTTTAGGAAAAGTAGCCAAAGATCTACTGAGTGGTGATATTAACTTTAAAAGTGCTGAAATTTTACCTTTATCTGCAGGATTTATAGCTGCTTTTGTATCCGGATTACTTGCCTGCCAATGGATGATTGCCTTGGTAAAAAGAAGTAAACTATCTTATTTTTCAATATACTGTGCTATTATTGGTGGTATAGCCATTATTTATTCTTTATTTTTTTAAATGACTGCTGAAGATTTTAACAACGGACAGGTTTTATTACTGGATAAACCTTTAGAATGGACTTCTTTTCAAGTCGTTAATAAAGTACGCTGGCACATAAGAAAACAATTCAATTTAAAAAAAATCAAGGTAGGACATGCAGGAACTCTTGATCCTTTAGCTACCGGATTGTTAATTATATGCACCGGTAAGGAAACTAAAAATATAGAAACCTACCAAGGGCAAATAAAAGAGTATACCGGTACATTTACTATTGGTGCAACTACGCCTAGTTATGATTTAGAAACGGAGATAGACACCACCTATCCTACTGAACATATTACTGAAGAATTAATACATCAAACAACTCAACAATTCATTGGTAAAATTCAACAAAAACCACCTATATTTTCGGCCATTAAAAAGGATGGAAAAAGACTTTATGAATTAGCAAGAGCCGGACAATCAACTGAAATAGCGTCAAGAGAAATAGAAATTACTGAATTTGAAATTACTAAAATTGACTTTACTAAAGTTGATTTTAGAGTGGTATGCAGCAAAGGAACTTACATACGCTCTTTAGCTCACGATTTTGGTGCCGCATTAAATTCCGGTGCTCATTTATCGGTTTTAAGAAGAACAAAAATAGGGGCCTTTTCAGTAGATGATGCTTTTGATATTGATGGTTTTATTTCTTCTTTAAACAACTAAGAAACAAACCTCTCTTTATACAATTGTTTCTCTTTTTAATGTATTTTTTCAACTTGGAATAATTTTTGTTGAATCTCACAAAATTATTTTTATGAAAAAACTACTACTTATCTACTTACTTATTATTACAACAGGCAGTTTTTATGCTCAAAATATGAGCAAAAGAGCTTTCTTAACAGGTGATTTTAATTTTACCTTCGGAATCAATGAAAATTATACTTTGTTTAATGATGATGACGAAAGTTTTTTGAAGTTTTCTGCTGTGATGTTTAGAGTAGGAGCCGGATATCAATTCAATAGTAAGTGGCTGGCAAGTTTTAATGTAGGATATGATCATCATACCCGATATAGCATTAATGCCATCCCCACTTACGGTACCTTACGTTATAATATTGCTGTAGATGATTTTGATGCTTTTTTTGCTGAAGCCAGTTATGGGAAAATGTGGAGACCTTCTTCTAAATATGAAAATGGTGATTATTATAAGTTAGGTTTAGGTGTTCAAATGGGAGGAAGCGGTCGTTGGCATACATTATTAAAACTAGATTTTCATCGTAAAAAAATTATAGGCTTTAAAAACAACACCTTAGATAGTGTTTCGCTGGGAATAGGATTTATATTTTTGTAATCCTTTTTTATAAAAATCGGTTATACCAGCTTTCTGTGATAGGTACTTCCCAAAAATTCTCTAAATCATATTTAGTTTGAATTAAGTTATCAAAAACAATAGTTTTAGGTGAAACCGATTTTTCTTTCAGCATTTTTTTAAAGTCTTTTATTTCTTTGTACTGAATATAGTCACCTTGCTTAAAACACACATTCATCTTATCTAACAACTCAACCTCGTATTCATTTTGTAATTTTAAAATAAACGCAACCTGTTTATCTATATCTGCATTTGATAATATTGAATTTTCTTCGGCATAAAAAACAATAAACCGATCATAAAGCAATTGATATGAAGTTTTAAAATCTTCATCTTCTTTTTTCCAAGTAGCCACAAAATTTTCTACTTTTTCTTTTAAAGCTTCTATTTCTTGAGGGTAAAACTTTCTATTGGAAGGATACACCCAAACCTTAGCTTCATCTGATAATAAATTATGCGCTACTAACATGTTATTTTTTTTGGCAAATATATAAACAAAAAGTCCGTTTAACTTCAGATTTTAAACGGACTTTTATCACTTTTAATTTTAATATTAGCTCAATAATGATATTAAATCTTGCTCGGTATTTCTACCTTTATTTTTGTTGTACCAAATTTGCAAATCTTTTTTGAATTCTGCATCTAATTTTCCATTTTTTTCTTTGTACTCTTCTACCATAACTGTAGCCTCTGTTGGCCTTGGCCCCCAAGTACCTATTACATTATGATTTTTATCTAATGCAATTAATTTAGGTATAGATCTTCCTCCATTAGTTAAAAACTCATCCATTAATTCTATGTTTTCATCTCTTAAAACCAATTGCAAGTTTATGTTTGAGTTTTCTTCAGCTATTTTATTAATTACAGGTACATTTTGAGCTGCATCACCACACCACCCTTCAGTTAACACCAGCCATGTTTGTTCTTTTTCTACAGCTTTCACTTTATTTTTTATCTCTTCCGAGATTTCAATTGTTTTATCTAAACGATTCATTCTTTTATCGTTTAAAACACTGTAGTTAAGTAAATCTTCTGTTTGCGTTTCTCCTGTTGATTTACCTTCTTCAATAAGCTTACTTACCAGCAATCTATATTGTTTATATGACATTGCTCTTTTCAAGCTATTTTCTATAATTTCTTTCATCTATGTGTTGATTTTGAATACAAAAGTAGTTTGCTAAAAAAGTTTACAAAGCTACATTTGTTACATTCATACAAGCTTAGACGTATTTATACAAATAACTTACGCTAGTAAATTTGAATTTTCTTTTAGACTTGTTATAATATCCTGAGTCATTGATGATAAATCATACTTATGCTTCCATCCCCAATCTTTTCGTGCTGCAGAATCATCAATAACCTGAGGCCAAGAATCTGCTATATTTTGTCTATAATCAGGTTTATACGTAATGGTAAATTCAGGTATATATTTTTGTATTTCTTCAGCTATTTCTTTTGGAGTAAAGCTTATAGCAGCTAAATTATATGACGTTCTGGTTTTTATGGTATCAGAATCTGCTTGCATAATTTTAATTGTTGCTTCAATAGCATCATCCATATACATCATAGGCAACCTGGTTTCTTCACTTAAAAAACACTCAAAAGTTCCCTTTTTTAAAGCTTCAAAGTAAATATCTACGGCATAATCGGTTGTACCTCCTCCCGGTAACGTTTTCCAACTAATAATTCCCGGATAACGAATACTCCTAACATCAACACCATATTTTTCATGGTAATAGTTACACCAATGTTCTCCGGCTACTTTGCTTATACCATATACCGTAGTAGGCTCCATAATGGTTTGTTGCGGCGTATTAACTTTTGGTGAAGTACTACCAAAAACAGCCATAGAACTTGGCCAATACACTCTTTTTATATGTTTATCTTTTGCTATATCTAACACAGCTAATAACGAGGTCATGTTTAATTCCCATCCTTTTTGAGGAAATTTTTCTGCTGTTGCTGAAAGCATGGCTGCCATTAAATATACCTGAGTAACCTCATACTTTTTGACAACCTCCAATATTCTATCTTTATTAGTAGCATCTACGATTTCAAAAGGGCCGGAATTCATCATATTTTCATTACCTTCTCTAATATCAGAAGCTATGACGTTTTCATTTCCATAAATGACTCTTAACTTTTCAGTTAATTCTATTCCGATTTGGCCACAGGCGCCAATGATCAATATTGTTTCACTCATTATTAATTATTCAAAAATATAGGCACACAAAAGTATTAAATTTAAGATTTCACAAAAGAAAAATATTGTTTTTTAAGTATTAATAAAAACATAAAATTACCTCTATAATTTGTGTTAATTTAATAAAAATGTACTTTTACACCCATGACACACAAACTGAGTACATTTCATTTTTTAATCTTTTTAACAGTTATTACAGTTGTTTTAAGTTGCTCAAAACAAAAGAGTAACACAACTAATGTTACTAGTAATAAAAGTAATACTATGGAAGTTATTAATTCTTACAACTATACCGAACCGGATAGTATTGCTTTAAGAAATATTAAAAAGTGGACTGAATACTTTGATTTGAAAGATTTTCTAAACGAATACACAGAAATCTCAGCCAGAGAAGCACTGAATAATGCTTTAGAATTAAGAGAACTAACAAAAAAAGCAAAAGACAGTAACAAAGTTCAAGAGCTACAAACTCCGGCTTTTATGGCTCGAATTGATGTTTTTGAAAATGAAGTACTACGATTGGCTGACATGACTTACATTCCCTCTATTTCTTCTAATGAGGTAAACTTCCAAATTAAAAACGTTTTTTCAACTTTTAACAGTTTAAATTCGAAAATTGAACATACGTATCGAAAAAAATCTTTCGACAACTCTGTTAAAATAGACAGCATATTCAACAAAATGCGTTAATTATTATTTTTCATAAGCTTTTAATACTTCAAATATTATCTGATTTTCAAACCCTTTATACTTTAAAAAATCAAAAAGCTTTTTCTTTCGTTTATATACTTCAAGCTCTTTTACAGCGTTATTTTTTTTATCCGCTAACTCATAAGCTGTTTTAATATACTCAGCATCTTCAATTTCTTTCAAAGCTGTTTTAATATTATAACTGGATATTTCCCGTAACTTTAGTTCTCTTACAATTCTTTCTTTTCCCCACTTTTTAATTCTAAATTTCCCTCTGGAAAAACTTTTGGCAAATCTTTCTTCATTTAAAAAATTGTTCTCTAACAACTGTAGAAGTATATACTCTCTGGCTTCCGGGATAAGATTATATTCCAATAGCTTTTTTTCTACTTCTTTATGGCATCTGTCTTGATACACGCAATAGTTCTCAATTTTTCTTTTAATTTCTTCTACCGTGAAAACTTTTTTACTCATACAGCAAAAGTAACAGCATTTCTTATTTTGATAAAAGAGTTATTAATTTTTATACGTAAAAAAGGCTGAAAACAATATATTTTCAGCCTTTTTCATAGTTAACAAATTAATCAATTATAAAACACTACGTAGCCACATTTTAAACTTAGTAACTAAGTAGAATAATATAGGAACAACTATTAACGTTAGGAATGTAGCTACGAATAATCCGTAAATTACAGTCCAAGCTAACGGCCCCCAGAATATCACGTTATCTCCTCCTAAATAAATATGCGGATTTAACTCAGACACCAAGGTGTAGAAATTAATATTCAATCCGGTTGCTAACGGAATTAGCCCTAAAATAGTAGTAATTGCCGTTAACAATACAGGACGTAAACGCGCTTTTCCTCCTTTAATAATTGCTGTTTTTAAATCTTCAATAGAAACAAAATCATCATCTCCTAAATTAGTAGCTACCTTTCTTCTATCAATTAACAGTTGTGTATAATCGAGCAATACAACTCCGTTATTTACCACAATTCCTGCTAAAGAAATAATACCCATCATTGTCATCATAATAACAAAAGATGATCCTGAAGCTACAATCCCTCCAAATACTCCTATCAAACTTAAGAAGATGGCTAACATAATAATAGCCGGTTTTGATACTGAATTAAACTGGAATATTAAGATTAAAAAGATGAGTCCTAAACCTGAGAAAAATGCTCCCATTAAGAATTTCATTTGCTTATTTTGCTCTTCAATTTGTCCTGTATAATCTACTTTAATTGTACTAGGAAGCTCGGTAAATGTTTTCATTTCATGTTGAATTTTACCTACTATCGCTCCTGCATCTGTATACCCCGGAGCTAGTGCAGAATATACAGTTACTACTCTTTTTACATTTTTATGCTTAATAGCACTAAACCCAGATGTATTATGTTGTTTAGCTAAGGTAGATACCGGGATACTTTTAATTTGACCTGTAGCTAAATCTCTAAAAGTTATGGTTTGATTAAATACAACACTCGAATTGTAACGATTGTCTTTATTAAAACGAACATAAATATCATAATCTTCACCATCTTCTTTATATACTCCGGCTTTTGAACCAAAAATTGAATTACGCAATTGTTGTCCTACCTGAGCAGCACTAACTCCTAATTCACCTGCTTTTTCTCTATCAACATCAACCAACATTGTTGGTTTTGATTTGTTAACATCAATTTTTAACTCAGCAATTCCGGGAATAGATTTGGTATTGATAAAGTCTCGCATTTTTTCTGCGGTATTAATCAATTCGTTATAATCTTTTCCTTCTAATTCAATATTGATAGGATACCCTGCAGGTGGTCCAACAGGATCTTTTTCAACTGAAATTGATAATCCCGGATAAATTCCTTTTAAAGCTTCAGTTATTTTTCTTTTTAACTCTTTACTATCTGCTCCTCTACGATCTTTATACTCACGCATTGAGGCTACAATTTTACCTCTATGCGGCATTTCTGCTGTAGATCCACCATCAGTTTGCGGATTTCCTGATCCTGCTCCAACTTGAGCAATGGAACTTTCAACTAAGAAATTGTAATCTCCATCTGTATAATCTTTATCATTCAAAATATTAGCTACTCGCTTCTCAATATCTTTCATGATAATATTTGTTTTTTCAATATCTGTTCCTTGCGGATATTCCACATACACAATTACCTGGTTAGGTGTATTGTCGGGGAAAAACTCTACTTTAGTTCGTTGAGTTCCTACGGAAGCTCCAAATCCTATAAATGCGATAATTAATAAAATCAGCGTTGTTATAGAAATAATAATCGGCCTCCATCCTTTTAAAGAAACAGTAATCATACGTTCATAAAAACGTTCCCAACGCGGTAACGCGGTACTTTGAAAACCATTGGCTAACGGACGCATTACATAACGATAAATCCAGAAGTTAGCAGCAGCAAACAATAATAATGTTCCTAAGGGTCTGAAGTTACCTCCAAAAATCACAACTAACAATCCTAAAACCCCTAGTGTAGCTGTTAACTTTACAATTCTTTTCATTGGCATTTCTTTATCTTCAATACTCATAAATTGAGATACCATTACCGAGTTAAAGAAAATAGCCACAAATAATGAAGACCCTAAAACTACCGATAAGGTTATTGGAAAATAAATCATGAATTGTCCCATTACCCCTGGCCACATTCCTAAAGGAATAAAAGCTGCAACTGTTGTTGCTGTAGAAATGATAATTGGAAACGCTATTTCACCGATCCCTTTTTTAGCCGCTTCTATTCTACTCATACCCTCTTCATCCATTAAACGATAAACGTTTTCAACAACCACAATACCATTATCAACCAACATTCCCAGCCCCATGATTAACCCAAAAAGAATCATAGTGTTCATGGTATACCCTAATGCATTTAAAATCATTAGTGACATGAACATAGACATTGGAATGGCAAACCCAACAAATAAGGCATTTTTTAATCCTAAGAAGAACATTAAAACCGTAACTACCAAGATAACTCCAAAAATAATGTTGTTTACTAAATCGTCAACTTGCCCTATCGTTTTAGAAGATTGATCGTTAGCTATAGTTACCACCAAATTACTTGGGAACACATTTTCTTGTGCATCCTTTACAATTTGTTGAATTTTTTCAGCAGCTTCAACCATGTTTTTTCCTGAACGCTTTTTAACATCCAACATAACGACTGATTCTCCAAATTCACGGGCGTACGTAGTTTTATCTTTATCTTTAAATGAGATAGCTGCAATATCTTTCAAGTAAATAGGATTTCCTTTTTCAGATTTAACAACAAAGTTTTGAAGTTGTTGCGGATTTTCTATTTCTCCTAAAACACGAATCGTACGACGTTGACCACTCGCTATAATATTACCGGCAGACATGGTTACATTTCCTCCTTGTATAGCTTGTATTACATCACCAAAGCTAACTTTAGCAGCCATCATTTTGTAGATATCAACCGCTACTTCTACTTCCTTGTCTTCGGCTCCACGAATGTCTGCTTTTTTAATTTCAGGCAAATCTTCTATTTCATCCTGTAAATATTCAGCGTACTCTTTTAGCTTTTGTACCGTGTAATCTCCGGAAATATTGATATTTAAAATTGGCGTTTCCTCAGCTATATTTAATTCAAATACATTAGGTTCAACCTTAGCACCGTTAAAAGTAGGCCAATCTTCTCCTGATACTTCTTCGTCTATTTCATCCTTAACCTTTTGTTTAGCTTCTTCAATAGTAATTGCATCATCAAATTCAATAATAATCATAGATACATCTTCCTGTGAAGTTGATGTTATTTTAGTCATATTACTTACCGTTTTCAGCTTTTCTTCTAACGGATCGGTAATTAATTTTTCAACATCTTCTGCTGTATTTCCCGGATAAATAGAGCTTACATAAATTTTGGTATCTTTAATTTCAGGGAAACTCTCACGAGGCATTCCTAAGAATGCTGAAATTCCTGAAAACAATATAATTACCATCATTACATATATGGTAGTTTTATTGTTAATAGCCCAAGAAGATAGTTTAAACTCCTTATCTATATTTTTATTTTGCTCGTTCATTCCTACTATTATTTATTTTGTTGAGCTGTTTTTTCTGTTGACAAGTCTAATATTTCTACCAATTGTTTGTTTTTAACACTTCTTGCTCCTTCATTTATAACCTGGTCTTCTTTAGTTATTCCTGACAAAATTTCAACAATATCTCCTTGTGTTTTTCCGGTTGTAATAATGGTTTGTTTAGCAACTCCTCTCATTTTTCCATCTTCTTTATGAATACTATCAACAACAAAAACATACTGTTCTCCTTTCGAGTTTTCTGAGATAATACTTAAAGGAATTAAAATTGCATTTGGATTTGTATAATCATTAACCTTTAACTTAGCTGTTAGGTTTGGCTTTATACTTTTATCTTTGTTAGGTACTCCTATTTCAACTTTAAAAGTTCTGTTAGCCGGGTTTATAAAGTTTCCTGCTTGACGAACAGAAGAAGTAACCGTTTTTCCTAATACTGGAAAGTCTACTTGTACCTCTTTTCCTTTTTTTACTGATGTTATATAGCTTTCCGGCACATCAGTTTCAATATACATATCATCTAAATTTACAACTCTGAACACCTCTGCTCCCGGACCCGGTGCCACTACAGTACCTTGCTCTTTTATTACATCATCAACAATTCCTGTAAAAGGAGCCTTAATAACACTTTTTCCTAATTGTTGCTTTAATTGATTAACCGTTCTGGTTAATGCCTCATAATTAGTTTTAGTTTGTAAATACTGAATTTCAGATCCGATTTTTTGCTCCCATAATCTTTTTTGACGGTCATAGGTGGTTTTAGCCAAACTTGCTTGTGCCTCAACTTGTGCCACTTGTTGATTTAATCCTCCATCATCAATTTTAGCTAGAGCTTGTCCTTTTACCACATGCTGTCCCTCTTTTACGTAAATTTTCACCAATTGCCCCGGCATTTCAGGATATACTAAAACATTCTTTTTTGTTTGTACATTTCCTTGTAAATCTAAATAATGAACAAAAGGTTGCTCTTGTGCATCAATTGTTGTAATTAAAGGTACTTTCTTATTGGTATCTAGCTTTGAAATTTCTTCATTTAGCAATTTAATTTGCCCCGCTAATTCTTGTTGTTTTTTATTTAACTCATCTTTCTTTTCAAGAATTTTCTGCAAATCTTGTGTACTTATTACTGATTCTACTGATTGCTCTTTGCCTCCACATGAAGCTAAAAGTGTAGTTAGTATAATATATGATACAATCCTTCTCATTAGTTGATTATTTTATTGGTAAGTTTAATGCGTTTTCTAGTTGTGCTTTTTTAGCAATCACGTTTAACATGGATTGCATATAGTTATTTTGTTGTGAATACAATTGATTTTGTGCTTGAAGTAAATCAAAACTAGACGAGAGTCCTTCGAAAAATTTAACTTGTTGTTTTTTCTCTATGCGCTCGGCCAGTGCTAAATTTTTCTTTGCTGTTTCATATTTTTCAATACTCAATTGGTATTCACTTTTTGCTGTTTCTGCCTGAAGATTTAACTTTTGTTTTACTTCTTCTTTTCTGATTTCAGAGTTTTCTAATTCAATTTTAGCTCTAGCTGTTTTTGATTGTCTTCCGAAGCTACTGAAAATAGGCACATTTAAGCTAACACCTAATAATGAATAATCAAACCATTTTTGGGTGCTACTAAAAAAGTTAAAATCGTTAGAGTTAGCATTGGCTCCGTAGTTTACAAATGCAGCTAAACTTGGTAAAGCCTTACTTTGTTCTAATTTCATAAGTAACCTTTTACTTTCTCTATCATTTTCAGCCATTCTGAAATCAATATGATTCTCAACATTAAAAACCTTAGTTAGCAAACTCAAATCGGTATTTGACACCACTAAATTGTCTAAAGAATCCGTAAGCACTAACTTTTTTTCAATAGTATTTCCTAAGGCTATGTTTAACATTTTATAAGAAATATCTTTCATTCTTAAAGCATTGCTTAAATTATTTTCAACATTTCCTAATGTTATTTGTAACTGCTCTACATTTTCTAACTCGGTTAATCCATTGTCATAAATTTTCTGAGTTTCATTAAGGTTCTTTTTTAGAACATCTCTGTTTTTCTCTAAAATTTCAATAGATTTTTCTGTTATTAAAACATTTCCATAGGCATTAATTACAGCTTCTCTTGTAGCCAATTCTGTTTTTTCTTTGGCTTGCTCTGAAATTTTTAAATACGTTTTTGCAGATTGTAATCCTACTAAATAAGATCCGTCAAAAATTAACTGAGTTAAGGTAACCGAAGCATTCATGGTTTGCTTGGTTCCGAATCTTACCGGCACAAAAGTTCCTGCAGGGCCTCCAGCAAGTTCAGCCGGAAGCAATGATACTTGTTGTTTTAACCAGTTCTGATAGTCTAACTTTCCGTTAATTTGCGGCAATCCAATGGTTGTTGTTTCCCATTTTCTTTCTTTCGCAGCTTCAATATTTTTTGAAGCAATTTTATTATCGTAGTTATTTTTTATTGCATAATCAATAGCTTCTTGCATTGATAAATGCATTTCTTTTTCTTGTGCGAGTAGAAAACTCGTAAAAAAGAATACAAATACACCGTATATGTATTTTCTCATTGTTTACCTGTTTTGATTTATGATTTTTAATTGTTTCTCTAGTTCTTCAATACCTTTTTCTGTAGCAATAGCTCTTACATGATATTCTAACACTTCATATTCCAACTCCATAAGTTCATGCATTTCCTGACCGTATATATCATTCTCAAATATTCCAAATATCAGTGTAAAATAGAAGTTGCCTATTAAATCTTTTTTTATTCCTTTTCTATACAATCCTTGCTCAATTCCTTTAGTAAGATTGTCAGCATTACAATCTTTAAACATACACACCTCTCTATCCATCAATCTTGCATAAGTTTCCGGGTAATACTTTTTCAACTGATACATAGGTGAAGTTTTAGCATTTTTAAACATTTCTTTAAAAATTGCCTTTACTGCAAACTCTTCTTCTATGGCATTATAATTTTGCTCTTTTATATACAAAATTGTATTATCTATAGCCTGTTGAACGGATTGTGTTGCGGCATCAACTAAAGATGCTTTGTTTGAATAATATTTATACAATGTTTTTTTTGATATGCCTAACTCTGTAGCTATATCATCCATAGTAACACTTTTAAACCCTAAGTTTAAAAACATTTCAGCCGACTTTTCTAAAATTTTATTTTCCATAATTGTTTGCAAATGTACAGCAGGAAACTTTAGAAACCAAAAAAGTTTCCGAAGTTTTAATTATTTTTTAACATTAGGTGGTGCATAGATTTTTTGTTTACCTTATTTTTACCCAAAAATTAGAAATTTGGACTTATTAAAATATCAATCGGATTTTTTAGAGTACCTGCAAAAACAGGACTTTAAAAGGGAACCACGAAATCTATATGAACCTATAGAGTATATTTTACAATTAGGAGGTAAAAGAATAAGACCTATACTTACCTTGATCGCTTCAGACATTTTTTCAGGAAACTTTAAGCAAGCCTTACCTGCTGCAGTTGCCGTAGAAGTGTTTCATAACTTCACATTGGTTCATGACGACATTATGGATGATGCTCCTCTAAGAAGAGGAAATCAAACAGTACATGAAAAATGGAATATTAATACCGGAATTTTATCCGGAGACGCAATGCTTATTTTAGCATACCAGTATTTTGAAAACTATAAACCTCATATTTTTCAAAAATTGGCTCAATTATTTAGTAAAACTGCTTTAGAGGTTTGTGATGGTCAACAACTAGATGTTGATTTTGAAACCAGAAATGATGTAACCATTGATGAGTATATCAAAATGATTACCTTAAAAACATCTGTTTTAGTGGCTGCAGCGTTAAAAATGGGTGCCATAGTTGCAGAAGCAGAAGAAGAGCAAGCACAACACTTATATAATTACGGATTAAATTTAGGAATTGCTTTTCAATTACAAGACGATTACTTAGATACTTTTGGTGATCCAAAAACTTTTGGAAAACAAGTAGGGGGTGATATTATTGAAAATAAAAAAACATTCTTATACCTGAAAGCATTAGAAATAGCAAATGCTAGTGATAAGAATGATTTATTAACTCTTTACAACGGAGAAGAAAAAAATAATGAAGAAAAAGTAAAAAAAGTTTCTTCTATTTTTAAGACAAACAATATTCCGGAACACATTCAACAACTTATTGAGGATTACACAAATAAATCATTTAAACATATCGAACACCTGAATATATCTGATGGTGCAAAAGAGGCTTTACGTGCTTTTGGCAAAAATTTAATGAATAGAAAAGTGTAAAAAGTATTTGATATTTTAAAAAAGTTATTATCTTTGCAAACCTAAAATAAGAGGTCCTATAGCTCAGTTGGTTAGAGCACCTGACTCATAATCAGGTGGTCCTTGGTTCGAGTCCAAGTGGGACCACTTTTACTTTAAACCGTTTACATTTTGTAAGCGGTTTTTTTACACCCTTACTTCCTGAAATACACTTTTTAATTCTAGGTTTTTTCCCGTTAAAAATCAGCTCATTAATAAGTAAATTTACTTCATCTAAAAACATAAAAACTAACTTAACTATCCAATGAAAAAAAGCAAACTACCCTTCCTGTTAATTTTAATAACTGGTTTTTTGTTTTCCTGTAGTGTACTTAAAACAGCTCCTTATGACCAATATTCTTTCCAGAAAGCTGTTGAAATAAAAATCGATGCTAGTCATCTTATAGAAAAAGCTGAAAATCCGTATCAAGAAAACATTATTGACATTCAAAAACTAAAGAATAAAATTGCCAAAATAGTTGAGTATGAAAAATACAAACCTAATAATGAAATAACATACAAAATGTGGTTATTGTTAGCTGATGAAAATAAAAATTTATTAGCCGGATTTTTAAAACGTTGGGAAGAAAAAAATACGTTATCCTCTTTCTTTATTACAGAAGCTAAAGGACAAATTACAGAGGCCTTTGATTTGCTAATTCAATATGAAGGCAAAAAAGACCCGGCAGTAAAAAATCAGCTACTAGAACTAATCTCTAAAAATTAATTGGTTATGGATTTCGAAAAAATTTTACAAGAGCTAAAAAAATCATTGATCTTAGTTTTTAATGATAAGTTTAGCGAGTTTTCTAAAGAATCAAAAAAAGACATTGAGCTTTTTTTAAATGAATCTAAAGATAAACTTGAAAGATGGACTTCTTTACTTAAACAAGGTAAACTTACTTTAGATGATTTTGAATGGTTAGTAGAAAGTCAAAAAGATTTATTTCACCTTAAAGCCTTACAAGCTGCAGGTATTTCAAAAATAAGTTTAGGTCATTTTAAAAACAAGATTGTCAAAACTATTATTGATACAATTAAAATCTTGATTTTTTAAAATTAGAACACCATAAAATAGCTATTTTATGGTGTTTTGCTTTTTTTTCGTTCCTCAAGTAAAAACTTAGGATTCTTCTTAAATTCTTCCCATAAAAGCATTAACTCATTAAAAAGTGGTATTGTAGTTACTTCTTTCCCGTGCTGAACAATCATATGTGACAATAAGTTATAACAAGCAGTGTACTCACCACAAGCAATAACAGCATCTAACATGTTGTTTTCCTTATCTTTTTTAGTAAACCACAGTGTAGTTCCAAACGTATTACTTTTGTTAGAGTTTTCAATAATTTTTTCACTTATCTCACCTGTATATGCGACTATCTCTTTCCACTTTTTTTCATTTTCAGGTTGTGTTGTTTGGTTTCCTAAAGCATCTTTACAACGTAATTCATATACTGTTGATGATATTATTTTATTAGGAAAAGTACTGTAAACCGCATTAGCATTTTGTCTTCTATCGTTTTTCAGAAAAACCACGCTTGCCATACGTACTAAAGATTTGGCTCTGTTTAATATATAAAAAGCCACTCTTCTTGGGGGTAAATACAACTGTTGATCTATTCCGGTTTCCTCTTGCATTAACTTAGAAAGCGAGAAAAATAAAAAGTGAATAAAAACCAAAAAGGCTAATATGACTACACTTACAGTATACGAAACCCACCACTTTTGTATTCCGAAAAACACGGTAGTCATTAACACAAATAACAATGTAAATGCACTAGATATATACGAAACATACTTGCTAAATTTTGTGTCGGAGGCAAACTTAAATCCCTCTCCCGGATATGGAGAAGAAACATCACACAGAAATAACAAATTATAATCCTCCTTTTCTTCATCACATTTATTCTGCGCTTCAGAAACGAAAATAGAAGCTCCTTGATTATCAACAATACCGCCATCCATCAATCCTATTTCTTCCAAATGAGTATGTTTAGGAGTAAAATCGTACGGAAATCCAATAGGCTCAAACCCTCCGGGAAAAGCTGTAGATGCAGCAATCACATCACCTAGCTTAATATCATCTATAACTTCTTTGTACTTACTATGAATTTTTCCATTTCCGAACCTTTTTCTATTTCCTTTGATATTCTGAAATCTAAATTGATGTGTACTATCAAAATCAGTAGCATTAAAAATCACTCTTTTTAAATGTGTTTTTCCTTCACTAATGGTATTTTGAATATGTCCGAGTGTTAAATGATTGGTGAAATTATTATATTCAATAGCAAAGGCATTGATTGGATTTTTCCTTTTATGTCTATTCTCAAGTTGATTCCATATTAAAGGCCATCTTAAATGACTAAGAGCATTACTTGCCAACTCGTCTTTATCTAACCAATTATAATATTCATCAAAAAAAGTTTGAAAATCTTTACCTTCTATTTGTGACTGTGAATACTTAACTCCCGTAATTGTACCTCCGGATACTGTAGATATAGCTTTAACATTTTCTAACAATCCTACTTTTTCTAATAAAGATAATGTTCCTAATGAAAAACAAGCAGCTCTATAGCCTCCTCCTGAAAAACACAAGGCAATAGATGAAAATAATTCCATGTTTTTATATAATTTTAGTAGTAGTTTTTAGTAAATTTTATCCGTTTAACCCGTGAAGTCTGGCTACGTATTTACCTATAACATCAAATTCTAAGTTTACTTTAGTACCCACTACAAAATTTTTAAAGGTAGTATGTGCATACGTAAAAGGAATAATAGCAACGCTAAACTCACTCTTTTTTGAATTCACAACAGTTAAGCTTACTCCGTTTACCGTAATAGATCCTTTTTCAATAGTAATATTGCTTCCATCAAAATCATATGTAAATGTAAAAACAGTGCTTCCTTCAGCATCTTCTATACTTTTACAAATACCGGTTCTATCAACATGTCCTTGTACAATATGCCCATCTAACCTATCCCCTAACTTCATTCCTCTTTCCAAATTCACCTCATCTCCAACTTTCAACTCCTCTATATTGGTTTTATCTAACGTTTCTTTAATCGCTGTTACTGTGTACTCATCATTTTCAATTCCAACCACAGTTAAACATACTCCATTATGCGCTACACTTTGATCTATTTTTAACTCGTGAGTAAAATTACTCTTGACTGTTAGATGTAAATTTTCTTTTTCTCTTTCAAGTTTTGTTACAACACCTAGAGTTTCAATTATTCCTGTAAACATTCTCTAAATTTTAGTTACTTTTGTTAGCATCAAAAATACGACATTACAAAATGTAAACTATGGATAAATCAGACAAAATTATTGTTGGTATTTCAATTGGAGACACAAATGGCATTGGAATTGAAGTTATTTTAAAAACTTTTGAAGACAAGCGTATGCTTGATTTTTGTACTCCGGTTCTTTTTGGTTCAAATAAAGTTATTTCCTATCATAAAAAGGTATTGAAACTTAACAATAATATAAATGGTGTAGCTTCGGTTGATAAGATTATTCATGGAAAAATTAATCTTGTAAATGTATGGAAAGAAGAAATTAAATTTGATTTAGGTAAAACTACAGATATTGGAGGTAAATATGCCTTAAAATCACTACAAGCCGCCGTAAATTCATTAAAAGAAAATAAAGTAGATGTTTTAGTTACGGCTCCTATTAATAAAGATAACATACAATCAAAAGAATTTGATTTTCCAGGGCATACTGAGTATTTAGAAGAAAGTTTAGAAGGCAAAAGCTTAATGATTTTAATGTCTGATGATTTAAGAATCGGTTTAATAACGGGTCATATTCCTCTAGCTCAAGTATCAGAAACCATAACACCAGACCTTATTAAAGAAAAGGTTTATATTATGCATTCTTGTTTAAAACAAGATTTTAACATTAACAAACCTAAGATTGCTGTTCTTGGATTGAATCCGCATTGTGGAGATCATGGAGTAATTGGAAAAGAAGACGATGAAATTATTAGACCAACTATAAAAGAAATTCAAGAAACCGGAAAGCTTGTTTTTGGTCCATATGCAGCTGATGGTTTTTTCGGATCAAAAACATATGAGCAATTCGATGGTGTTTTAGCTATGTATCATGATCAGGGTCTTGCTCCTTTTAAAGCTTTATCATTTGGAAACGGAGTTAATTTTACTGCAGGTCTTTCAAAAATAAGAACTTCACCCGATCATGGAACCGGATTTGACATTGCCGGAAAAAATAAAGCAAATCATTTATCGTTTCAGGAAGCCTTATTTAGTGCTATTAACATACATAAAAACAGGATTGAGTATCAAAACCTTATACAGAACGCGTTAAAAGTTTAATTTTATAAAAAAATCTTAGCAAAATATTTTTATAAAAACATTTTTTATATCTTTGCACGCTCAAATTGATGTAACCAATGAAAGACTTAAAGGAATTCAACATACCTTTTGTAGGGTTAAGAGAAGGGAGTCATTTATTTGAATATCATATTGGTAAAAAGTTCTTTGAAGTTTATAATTTTGATGAATTCAATGATTGTAATGTTAACGCAACAGTTAACTTGGTTAAAAAAAGTTCTTTTTTTGAACTTGACTTTACAGTTAGCGGTACAGTTAATGTTCCTTGTGATGTAACCAATGAGTTATTTGATCAAGAAATAAACGGAAACTTACACTTGATTGTAAAATTTGGTCATGAATATAATGATGATAGTGAAGAAATTCTTATCATTCCACATGAAGAATACCAAATCAACGTTTCTCAATATATATACGAACTCATCATTCTATCAGTTCCAACAAAAAGAGTACACCCTGATGTTTTAGATGGCACTATGGAATCTGAAACTTTAAAGAAGTTAGAAGAGTTAAAAATTAAAGAAGATAAAAAAATTGTTGAGCAAAGTTCAACAGACCCAAGATGGGATAAATTAAAGGATTTACTAACAGATAAATAAGACATAAAATGGCACATCCAAAGAGAAAAATATCTAAAACAAGAAGAGATAAGAGAAGAACTCATTACAAAGCTTCTGTTCCTCAAATAGCTGTTGATCCTACTACTGGAGAAGCTCATTTATATCATAGAGCTCACTGGCATGAAGGAAAATTATACTACAGAGGACAAGTAGTATTAGAATCAGCTTCTGCTGAAGCATAAACTTATGGCTTTGCGAATAAATTAAAAAAACCCTCTTTTCGAGGGTTTTTTAGTGTTTTAAAACTAAAAAAGTAAGTTTTCGCTTTTTTTTCTTTAAAAAAATGAAATAAATTTCATTTCTTTGAAATCTCGTTTTATAACAAAACAAACAACTATGACTAAAATAACTGCAGCTATAACAGCAGTAGGAAAATATGTTCCAGAATATGCTCTAACCAACAAAGAGCTTGAAAAAATGGTAGACACCAACGATGAGTGGATTACCTCAAGAACAGGAATCAAAGAACGAAGAATTTTAAAAGAAGAAGGAGCAGGTACTTCTTATATGGCAATCAAAGCAGCAGAAAATTTACTAGAAAAATCAGGAGTTAAGGCCTCAGATATAGACATGGTAATTGTTGCTACTGCCACTCCGGATATGCCTGTAGCTGCTACAGCTGCTTACACTGCTTCTAAAATAGGTGCGGTTAATGCCTTTTCATATGATTTACAAGCTGCTTGCTCTAGTTTTTTATATGGAATGTCAACTGCTGCCAGATATATTGAAAGTGGTCGTTATAAAAAAGTTCTTCTTATAGGAGCAGATAAAATGTCTTCTATTATTGATTATACAGATAGAACAACTTGTATTATTTTTGGTGATGGTGCCGGTGCTGTATTATTTGAACCAAACACTGAAGATTTAGGTTTACAAGATGAGTTTTTACGTAGTGATGGTATTGGTAGAGAATTTTTAAAGATTGATGCCGGCGGTTCAATTTTACCTCCATCAGAAGAAACCATTAAAAATAAACAACACTTTGTACATCAAGAAGGTCGAACTGTTTTTAAATTTGCAGTATCGAACATGGCTGATGTTTCAGAAAAAATGCTAACTCGTAATAACCTGTCTAAAGAAGATATTCAATGGTTAGTACCACATCAAGCTAACAAAAGAATTATTGAAGCTACAGCAAACCGATTAGAGTTAGACGAAGAAAAAGTAATGATGAACATTCACAAGTATGGTAATACAACTTCAGCTACTTTACCTTTATTACTTGCTGACTATGAAAAAGAGTTAAAAAAAGGAGATAACTTAATTTTTGCTGCATTTGGTGGTGGCTTCACTTGGGGAGCTATCTATTTAAAATGGGCATATAATTCATAAACCAAACAACTTAAATTTAGGAAAATGGATATTAGAGAAATTCAAAGTCTTATAAAGTTTGTAGCTAAGTCTGGTGCAAGCGAAGTAAAGTTAGAAATGGAAGATATCAAAATCACCATTAAAACAGGAAGCTCAGTACCTGAAGCAACTATCTACCAAACTGCTCCAATGGCAACTGCTCCTCAAGTAGTTACTCAAGCTCCGGTAGCTCAGCCTTCAATTGCTCCTGCAACTCCGGCTGCAGAAACTCCTGCAAGTGATGATTCAAAATATGTTACTATAAAGTCACCTATTATCGGAACTTTTTATAGAAAAGCATCACCAGATAAACCTGCATTTGTAGAAGTAGGAACTGACGTAAAAGCTGGTCAAACTGTATGTATAATTGAAGCAATGAAATTATTTAACGAAATCGAATCTGAAGTATCAGGTAAGATTGTTAAAGTGTTAGTTGATGATTCTTCTCCGGTAGAATTTGATCAACCTCTATTCTTAGTAGACCCATCGTAGTATTTTAGATACATAGACATTTAGATATTAGATTATCTGATTTCTGAACTCATAATTCTAAATCATAACTTTTACATTATGTTTAAAAAAATATTAATTGCCAACCGAGGTGAGATTGCCTTACGTGTAATCAGAACTTGTAAGGAGATGGGAATAAAAACAGTGGCGGTATACTCAAAAGCTGATGCAGAAAGCTTACATGTACGTTTTGCTGATGAAGCTGTGTGTATTGGTCCTGCCCCAAGTAGTGAATCATACTTAAAAATGGATCGAATTATTGCTGCAGCTGAAATTACAAATGCAGATGGTATTCATCCGGGATATGGTTTTTTATCAGAAAATGCTAAGTTTTCAAAACTTTGTGAAGAGCACGGTATAAAATTTATTGGAGCTACTGCTGAAATGATTGATAAAATGGGAGATAAGGCGACTGCTAAAGCAACTATGATTGCAGCAGGTGTACCTTGTATTCCCGGATCTGAAGGTATTTTAGACTCTTACGCTGAAGCTGAAAAGCTTGCTAAAGACATGGGATTTCCTGTTATGCTTAAAGCTACTGCCGGTGGTGGTGGTAAAGGAATGCGTGCCGTATGGAAATTAGAAAACTTACGTGATGCTTGGGATTCTGCTCGTATGGAAGCTAAAGCTGCTTTTGGAAATGACGGTATGTACATGGAAAAACTGATAGAAGAACCACGTCATATCGAAATCCAAATCGTTGGTGATGCCTACGGTAAAGCTTGTCACCTTTCTGAAAGAGACTGTTCAGTTCAAAGACGTCATCAAAAATTAACAGAAGAAACACCTTCTCCGTTCATGACTGATGAGCTACGTAATGCCATGGGAGAAGCCGCTGTAAAAGCAGCAGAATATATTAAATATGAAGGTGCCGGTACTGTTGAGTTTTTAGTAGATAAACACCGTAACTTCTACTTCATGGAAATGAATACACGTATTCAGGTAGAGCATCCAATTACTGAAGAAGTTGTTGATTACGATTTAATTCGTGAACAAATTTTAGTAGCTGCCGGTGTGCCAATTTCCGGTAGAAATTATTTCCCTCAATTGCATTCAATTGAGTGTAGAATTAACGCAGAGGATCCTTATAACGGATTTAGACCTGCTCCTGGAAAAATAACTTCTTATCACGCTCCTGGTGGGCATGGAGTTCGTGTAGATACTCACGTATATGCGGGTTATATGATTCCACCTAACTATGACTCTATGATTTCTAAATTAATTGTAACAGCTCAAACCAGAGAAGAAGCGATTAACAAAATGAAACGTGCATTAGATGAATATGTTATTGAAGGTATTAAAACAACTATTCCTTTCCACAGACAATTAATGGATCATCCAGATTACGTTGCCGGTAACTATACCACAAAGTTTATGGAAGATTTTGAAATGGAATAACTTTAACAATAAACTGTGTCGTCCTAAAAAACCATTACAGTTTTTTAGTATGATTAAAGATATAAAATCTCTCAACAAACATGTGTT
>NZ_JBOCUK010000015.1:0-88739 GCF_050606265.1 Tenacibaculum sp. TC6
TGTGCGCTTTTTCTTGTGTGGACTCGTATTCATAAAATAAGTCTAATTTGTGTCAACTTATTTCAGGACGGGACAAAGGGAATAAAAAAAGAGGTCGTCTAAAAATTACTTTTTAGACGACCTCTTTAATTAATGTTTTATAAAAACTGTCAACCTATTTTAGGACGACTCACTAAAAATTTAATTATTGACCTCCGGCTTCTTTTTTAGCTTCCTGAATCATTTGTTCATTGGCTACAATAGCAAACTCTACACGTCTGTTTTTACTTCTACCTTCAACTGTTTCATTAGTAGCTATAGGATCATTAATACCTAACCCTTTAGTGGTAAATCTTGCAGTAGCTAATCCTTTACTAGTTAAATAGCTTTTAACAGAATTTGATCTTTTTTCAGAAAGAGCTTGGTTGTACTCAACTTTACCCGTATTATCTGTATATCCGTAAATAACAATGTTTGTATTTTGATAATCTTTAAACACAGGAATCAATTTGTCTAAGTTAGATTTAGCAGCACTGGTTAGTGTTGATTTGTTAATGTCAAATCTAACCGCATTTTCACCTAAGGTTAACTTAATACCTTCACCAACTCTTTCAACTTCAGCAGCAGGTAATGCTTCTTCGATTTCACGAGCTTGTTTATCCATTTGATTACCAATGATACCTCCGGTAACCCCTCCAATTACACCACCTAAAACAGCTCCTAGTTCAGAGTTTTGTTTGTTACCTACATTGTTTCCAATAACAGCTCCTAAAACAGCTCCGGCTGCTGTACCGATTGCGGCACCTTTTTGCGTGTTATTTGCATTTTGAATTGATTTACATGAAGTAAATATACTTCCTGCTAAAAGTAAGGCTGATAAGCTATAAATTATTGTTTTTTTCATCATTTATATAAATTGATTATTTTCTTTGAAATGTATACGTAATGTTTTTAACGCTACCGGCAACGTTAACTTTGTCTATTAAATTAAAACTGTTTTCTGTAACGTTAGTTAGTTTTAAAATGTAACCGCTATTTACTTCTTTAGCTTTATGGTCGTTAATAATTTTTAAAACAAAATTACCTTCAGTATTAACATACCATGTTATTGGAGAGTTAAATGATTTACAGTTTACACTATTTAAACTCATTTCACCTTCGTTATTGTTAGAAATAAAACTCCAATTACTTCCAACAAAACATTTTGAATCTTCGATATTAAAAGAGGTAACTTTTAAATAATCAGAACCCGGAAAATCAACAGAAGTAATAACCCAGTTTCCTTTTAACATTCTTTCTGTTTTACCGTCAAGTTTTGTGTTGGTAACAGATGTTGATTTACATCCAATAAGTGCAATTGAGAATAGAAGTAATAAAAGGCTTTTTTTCATAATTAAAAATTTAATATTTCTTATTTAGACCCAAAAATATAAATAACGTCACTTAATATTTAACTCAATACAGTTTTTCTTGTGCTCATTTATTATTAATTTGCACCTTTTTAGGGATGATTTCTCTCCCACGCTGCTTTTTTGAGTTCTTCAAAAAAATAAAGGTATAGTAGGAATGGTTATTTTATCAATTTTTAAAAATTAAAGAAATGGCTGTTTTAGAACAATTAACTTCACAGCAAGCGATTGATTTAGAAAATAAGTACGGAGCCCATAACTATCATCCATTACCGGTAGTTTTAAGTAAAGGAGAAGGAGTGTATGTATGGGATGTAGAAGGAAAAAGATATTATGATTTTCTTTCTGCATATTCTGCAGTAAACCAAGGACATTGTCACCCTAAAATTGTAGGAGCAATGGTAAATCAAGCTCAAACATTAACACTTACGTCTCGTGCCTTTTATAATGATATGTTAGGTCGTTATGAAAAATTTGCAACAGAATATTTTGGGTTTGATAAGTTACTACCGATGAATACCGGAGCTGAAGCAGTGGAAACGGCGTTAAAAATCTGTAGAAAATGGGCTTATGAAGTAAAAGGTATTGAAGAAAATGAGGCTCAGATTATTGTTTGTAAAAATAATTTTCACGGAAGAACTACTACTATTATTTCATTTTCTAACGATCCGGTTGCTCGTAAAAACTTTGGACCGTTTACCAATGGTTTTATTAAAGTTGAATATGATAATTTAAAAGAATTAGAAGCTGCTTTAGAAAACAACAAAAATGTAGCTGGTTTTATGGCAGAGCCTATTCAGGGTGAAGCAGGAGTATATGTGCCTTCAGAAGGATATTTAGCAGCAGCTAAGGCGTTATGTGAAAAACATAATGTTTTATTTATTGCTGATGAAGTACAAACAGGAATTGCACGTACCGGTAAACTATTAGCTGTACAACATGAAAATGTACAACCGGATATTTTAATTTTAGGAAAAGCATTGAGTGGCGGTGCTTATCCGGTATCAGCAGTTTTGGCAAATGATGCTATTATGAACGTGATAAAACCGGGTAACCATGGTTCTACGTTTGGAGGAAATCCTGTAGCAGCGGCAGTGGCTATTGCTGCTTTAGAAGTAGTAAGAGATGAAAAGTTAGCTGAAAATGCAGAACGTTTAGGAATTATTTTCCGTGAAGAACTAAGTAAGTTTGCTGAAGAGAACGATTTAGTAACTTTAGTAAGAGGAAAAGGATTGTTGAATGCTATTGTAATTAACGATACAGAAGAGAGTGATACGGCTTGGAATATTTGTATGCAATTACGTGATAATGGATTGTTAGCAAAACCAACTCACGGAAATATCATTCGTTTTGCGCCACCTTTAGTAATGAATGAAGAGCAATTAAGAGATTGTATAGCTATTATTAAAAAAACAATTTTAGAGTATACAAACTAATTTTAATAGAAAAAGGTTTATAAAAAAAACGGTATTGAATTAATTCAATACCGTTTTTTTATTTTTAAGTTTGGGATATCGTCCAAATTAGGTTTGAATTGCTATCCTTATTAGTTTTAAAGAATTGTATTAACTATTGAAGATACTTAATTAACCATCTCATAAATATTCAAATGTTTTTTTAAGAGTCCGGAAGGTGTGTTTTTGGTTTCGTCAAATATTCGGGTATCACCAAATAAAATAAAGCTGTCTTTGGCTCTGGAAACCGCTACGTTTAGCATGTTGGGTTTGTTATCTTTGTCAAAAAAAAGTGTACCTTCATCGTTATTACTATATACTGAGCTAAATAAAATAATATTTCTTTCTGCTCCTTGAAGCGCATGCACGGTTCCTAGTTTTATGTTGTTTATATCGTATCCCGCTTCTGTAAGCGCTTTTGATAATTCTCCTTTTTGGCTGGCAAAAGGGGTAATAATTCCTAAAACTTCTTCAATGGTATCAACATTATAAGCTTGTTGAATTTCTTCTTTATGTTGTTGAAGCCATTGAATAATAGCTTTTACCTCGTCTAAATTACAACGACTATTGTACTTACGTTCACTAACACCCTCTACGTGGTAGGCCATCATAGAAGGAAAAATCTGACTGTCATCGGCTTTTCCCTTCATCGGTTTTAAAATACCACCATAAGCTAATTCGTTACAAAAACCAATAATTTCGTCATTGCAACGCCTGTGCTCTAAGAGAATAAGTCCATTTTCTGTTTCGGAGTGTAAAGGTGTTTCATACTCACATGCATTTTGAGCCATTTTCATAATACTACCACTAGAAGCCAGAAATCCTAAATCATTTAAAAAAGTATTTTCAGAAAAGTCATCAATAATATGCAATGAGGTAAGGTTTCCTAAATCTATTTTGGGAGGAATAGACCAAATAGGTTCTATTTGTTTTAAATCTCCTACTACAAAAGCTTTTTGTGCTAAAGAAAAAATAGGAATACTAACTTCAGGAGTAACTTGCCCGGCTTCATCAATAATTAATAAATCGATAAAGTTATATAGCGGAAGATATTCAAAAACAGGCCTGCCTTCTTCATTGGCTCCTTGAAACTGACTGTAAACAAAATGAGAAGGTGCCATATAAAAGGTAGCTACAAAGCAAGGTGTAAGCATGGCTCTACGTTTCCATTGTGCTTTAATGGCTTTTTCTCCGGTACCTTTTTCTGTATCGTATTCAAGAGCATTAAATGTTTCTAATAACCAACGAGCTTCCCAATAATGCGTGGCTAATAAAAAAGCGGAGTGACGTAAGGTAACATCTATTTCGTCATAGAAAAAGCGATGTGATTTATCATTGTTTTTAATCTTTTCATACTCATAATTCCACATTTGTTCTTCCGAAGTAAAAGGTTGTCCTTTAATATTATTTTGCTGTTTCCATTGTGTTAACTTCAAGTTTGTTTGAAGTAGTTGATTTATATGAGCTAAAAGTTGTTTTATATAAGAAAGAGCTGTATGAATATCTTCGAGCTTATCATTGTCAATTTTAAAAAGATGAGTAGGCTTTAAAGCATCAGAAGAAGATTTAAAAACGACTTGTATTTCTTGGATAAAGTTAGGCTCTTTGTATAAAGATTTTAATTCAGAAATAATACTTCTCCACTGGTGTAGTTTGGTAATGGTAATATTTTTGTTGGTAATAAGATCTTCTTTATGTATGACTAAATTGTTGATATAATCGATAGAAATAATATAGTCATTAGAAAAGCGAACACTATCTATCAATACATCTTCAATATGTATAATTTCTTGTTGTAAATGATAACAGGCTTCTTCTAAAGAGTTTTCATGAAGATTGAAATAGGTGTTGAACTTTTCTAAAAAGTAATATTCGGCTTCATGTAAATACTGTTCATTTTCAAGCTCACAAAGAGTGCCTTCATAACCAAATAAATTTCCTTTTAGGAAGTTGATATCTTGTAATGATTTTTCTCCTTTGGTGTTTGAGGGTAAGTAGGTAGCGTATCCTTGAAAATTAGGAATCCAACGCTCTGCTAAATTTTCTAACGTACTTACTGAATTGATAAAACTATCAATAATATTAGTAACTGCCTGATTGTTATTAGAGCAGGCTAAAATTAAAGGAGGTTCTTCTCCAATAATAGCTGCTTTAACAAACTCGGTTGCTACTAAACTTTGTAATAACGTAGTTTTTCCGGTACCCGGAGGTCCGTTTACGGCTAAAACCGGTTTTTCTTCAGCTGTTAAATACGATAACAAGGTTTTACGCTGACTGATAGACAAAGGAAATTCATTTGACATTTGACCTAAGTGCAAATGATTGTAATGTAAAAAACCTTCATCAGTAATCGGAGGTCTTCTGAGCCTGTTTGCCGGATGTATAATTTTAGAAAGGAGCGGAAGCTCTTCTGTTTCATTCAATAAATTATCGTATAAAAATAAAATGCTTTTTGCTGTTGATATTTTAGAGCTTACGGCAAAATAGGTCAACTTGCGTTGTGTTGTGTATTTCTCTGTACGATAGGTGTATATAGAAGAATGGGTAATTGCTGAAAAAACGCCATTCAGATAGTCCCAATACACATTCCAATCAACTTTTTCATGTTCATAATCACTTTCAGGCGTTTCTAAATCTCTGGCTAACGTAACATTATGAATGGATGAAAAAACAAAATCATTTTTTGTGTCGGCAATAGGAGTAAGGTAATTACGAACAATTAAAGGAAAAAGATCTTTAGGAGCCGATAATTGACCGGATCTGTCTACGGTGGCTGTAATCCAAAAAGGATGAATAATTCGTTGTTTAAATTTAGGATCATTAGAATGATGTTCTAAATAAAAAGGGGCAATAAGAATTTCTGTTTCATTGAATTCTTGCCATCTGGAACTGTCTTTTTTAGTAACTCCACGCAATCGGTTAATTCTTCTTTCTTCACTATTTAAAAGCTCTTCAGCTTGTTTAGCATTAATCAGCGGAGTACTTAAATCAGAATTATTTTGGTAATATAAATTTTTAATTCTTGAGATGTCAATAGCCAAGTTTTCACTGTCAAATAAGCTGTTTTTATAGTAAAGCAACCAATTTTTTTCGTTATCCATTACTGCTTAATATTCGAAATTAATAGATTTTTGATTGAGATGAGGGAGCGCGAAAATAGGAGAATTAATTCTTTTTTTTGAGGAAAAGAAAGAGTTTTTATCAAGTAAAAAAGTGAAAAAATGAGTACCTGTATTAAAGTCAGTAGGTTAACAAAATAAAAAACCGATAGTACTGTAAAAAATACTATCGGTTTTTTATATATAATCTTGTTAGAGGAGGTTAACCTTGTAATTCTTGCATTCTTTCCTGTAAAAGTTCAGGGTTTTGAAGAACGTCCCATCCTAAAAATGCTAGCATAGCAATTACATAGATTAAAAATAAAATACTTAATACTAATCCTATAATGGCTAAAATTCTTCCGGTATTTAAGTTTGAATAGTTTGTGTACATGCTTGGACTTGCATTATATTTAGCTTTGTCTTGTTTAAATAAAACTAAAGCAATAATAGACATAATGATTCCGGGAACTCCGTAGCAACAACAAGTAATAATTGATAAAATACCTAAAACTAAAACAGCTGTGGCGTTAGGGAGAGATCTTTGTTCAAATTCATTCATAATATTAGAAAGTTTTGTTAGATATATAATTTGTTCATTTTAATAACGTAAGCAATTATCATGGTAATTACATTAACAATTGCCAAAATAATAAGAATTTTTGAAGTAATTTTTTTCTTTAAATAGAAATGAAGTGCTACAGCAAACACAAAGAGGATGGTAGTATAAATAGCAGGAAACATAAAAAAAGCTTCTTGAAATTCTCCTTTTGATACCAGTGCTAATGAACGTTGAAAGCCGCATCCGGGGCATTCAAATCCAAACATTTTTTTGTTTAAGCATGGTAGCATGTAGTCTTCTAACTTCACAATCTTTTTTATTTAAAAAAATCCATTCCCGGAATAGAAGGCATACCACTTTTTGCAGCTATAGCTAGCTCTTGTTCATTAATTTCACCGGCACGTTTTAAAGCTTTGTTTAAGGTTAAAATTAAGTAATCTTCCAGTTCTTCTTTATCTTCAAGTAATGCCTCATTAACGGTAATAGCTTTGATTTCACGATTGGCAGTTACGGTTACTTTTATATTACCATTGGCTGCAGTTTCATCAATTAATACTGTATTTAGCCTTTTTTTAGTTTCTTCAACCTTTTCCTGAGCTTCTTTTAATTTGCCCATCATCCCTGAAATATCTCCAAACATTGATTTTTTATTTTAAGATTTTTATAACAACAAAAGTAGTATTTTCACAAAGAAAATAAGTAACCAAAATAAAAATGAAAAAAATAATCCTCACTATAATAGTATTAAATCTTACTTTTGCATCCTGCAAAAAAGAAAGAATGGAAAATGATATTAAAACAGCTGCTAAAGCTCCTATAGCTGAAAAACAGTTAACTAAATTAGAAAAACACGGTGACGTAAGAGTAGATAATTACTTTTGGATGCGTTTAACCGACGATCAAAAAAATGCAGAAGTTAAAGATGAGCAAACACAAAAAGTGTATGATTATCTGAATGCAGAAAATGACTATTATGATAAAATGACTGCTGAAACTAAAACATTTCAGGAAGAGTTATTTGAAGAAATGAAAGGTCGAATTAAGGAAGATGATGAATCGGTTCCTTATAAAGAAAACGGATACTACTATATTACCCGATATGAAATAGGAGGACAGTACCCTATATACAGTAGAAAAAAAGGAACGTTAGAGGCTGAAGAGGAAATATTATTTGATGTAAATAAAGAGGCTGAAGGGTATGATTACTTTCAGTTAGGAGGACTGAATATTACACTTGATAATAAGTTAGCTGTATTTGCTGTTGATACTTTGAGTAGACGTCAATACACGCTTCAGGTTAAAAACTTAGAAACGGGTGAAATTTATGCTGATAAAATAGAAAATACTACCGGAGGTTCTGTTTGGGCAAATGATAATAAAACATTGTTTTATACTAAAAAAGATCCGGTTACTTTACGAAGCTCACAAATATACAGACATACTTTAGGAACTGATGTGTCTGAAGATGTATTAGTGTTTGAAGAAGAAGATGAAACTTTTAGTGTTTTTGTAACTAAGTCAAAATCTAAAAAGTATATAATTGTAGGTTCTTTTAGTACCGTATCAAATGAATATCAGGTTTTAGAAGCTGATGAACCTAAAGGAGCTTTTAGAATTATACAACCACGTGAAAGAGATTTAGAGTATGATATAGCACATTATAAAGATCATTTCTATATCAGAACGAATAAAGACGGGGCAACTAATTTTAAGTTGATGAAAACCCCGGAAACTAAAACAACCAAAGAAAATTGGGTAGATGTAATTCCGCATAGAGAAGATACTTTTTTTGAAGATTTCTCAATTTTTAAAGATTACTTAGTTCTTGAAGAAAGAAACGAAGGGTTGAATAAAATACGTATTAAACGTTGGGATGATACAGCAGATTATTACTTGCCTTTTGATGAAGAAACCTATTCTGTTGGAGTATACTCAAACCCTGAATTTGATACAGATGTGATTCGTTATTCATATAATTCAATGACAACTCCTAACTCTGTGATTGATTTTAATATGAAAGATAAATCGAAGGATGTTAAAAAGGAACAAGAGGTTTTAGGAGGAAAGTTTAATAAAAACAATTACATAAGTAAACGTATTTGGGTACCTGCAAGAGATGGTAAAAAAATAGCTCTGTCTATAGTGTATCATAAAGATACTCAGATAAATAAGAACACCCCTGTTTTACAATATGCTTACGGTTCATACGGGTATACTGTTTCAGATGGTTTTTCTACTACTCGCCTAAGTTTATTAGATAGAGGGTTTATTTTTGCGTTGGCTCATATTAGAGGAGGTCAGTATTTAGGTAGAGAGTGGTATGAAGATGGTAAAATGTTAAACAAGAAAAATACCTTTACAGATTTTATAGACTGTTCTAAATATTTAATAGATAACGGATATACTTCACCTCAGCACTTATATGCGATGGGAGGTTCAGCAGGTGGATTGTTAATGGGAGCAATTATTAACATGAATCCTGAATTATATAACGGAGTTATTGCAGCTGTTCCGTTTGTTGATGTAATTTCAACTATGTTAGATGATAGTATTCCTTTAACAACAGGTGAGTATGATGAATGGGGTAATCCTAATGATAAAGAGTATTATGAATACATAAAATCGTATTCTCCATACGATCAGGTAGAAGCTAAAGCGTATCCGAATATGTTGGTTACTACCGGTTTACATGATAGTCAAGTACAATATTGGGAACCGGCAAAATGGGTAGCTAAATTAAGAGAAGTAAAAACAGATTCTAATTTATTATTCTTACATACCAACATGGAAGCTGGCCATGGAGGAGCATCAGGAAGGTTTGATGCTTTAAAAGAAACAGCAGAAGAATACACGTTCTTTTTAATGTTAGAGGGTAAGTTAGAAAAATAATTATATTTTTGCCCTCGGAAAGAGTAGGGGTGTCATTACGAGAAAACTGAGGAAATCTTTAATTTCACCGTGTACCTCTCGTAATGACACCTTTTTATATTATATAAGTAAGAATGAGACATACTGGTATAACCAATACAATTTTAGATTTAGTAGGACAAACACCGTTAGTAAAATTACATGAAATAACTAAAAAACTACCAGGAAAGTACTACGCTAAAATTGAGGCATTTAATCCAGGGCACTCGGCTAAAGATAGAATAGCTCTTCATATACTTGAAACAGCTGAGAAAAAAGGAATCGTAAAAGAAGGTGATATTATTGTTGAAACTACTTCCGGAAATACCGGCTTTTCTTTAGCAATGATTAGTATTGTAAAAGGGTACAGATGTATTTTGGCAGTAAGTGATAAATCTTCACAAGATAAAATAGACATGTTGAGAGCTATGGGGGCTGAAGTACATATTTGCCCTGCTTATGTAGCAGCAGATGATCCTCGCTCTTATTACGAAGTAGCAAAAAGACTCCATAAAGAAAATCCGGGATCTATCTATATTAATCAATACTTTAATGAATTAAATATTGAGGCACATTATGTAAGTACCGGACCTGAAATTTGGGAACAAACCGAAGGAAAAGTAACTCACATAGTTGTAGCTAGCGGTACCGGAGGAACTATTTCCGGAACAGGGCGATTTTTAAAAGAGCAAAACCCTAAAATTAAAGTAATGGGAGTTGATGCTATGGGCTCTGTTATAAAAAAATACCATGAAACAGGGGAGTTTGATGCTACAGAAATAAGTCCGTACAAAATAGAAGGATTAGGTAAAAATTTAATTCCTACCTCAACAGATTTTGATGTGGTTGATATTTACGAAAAAGTATCAGATAAAGAATCGGCATTGAAAGCAAGAGAACTTGTAAAAACAGAAGGAATTTTTGCAGGGTATACTTCAGGAGCCGTTTTACAAGGGTTACAGCAGTACGCAGATAAAGGGTATTTTGATGAAAATAGTGTAGTAGTGGTTATTTTACCAGATCACGGGTCTCGCTATATGAATAAGATATACTCAGATAAATGGATGAAAGAACAAAACTTTTTATAGAAAGCAATTCTTATAGATAATAACTACGGGTAGGTTGTAAAACCTACCCGTAGTTGTTTATAATAGAAAGATAAATGTTGTTATGAAAAAGTATTTCCTATACTTTGCTCTACTAAAAGGGCTTCTGCCGCAGAAATACGAGTTCTTTGTCTGCTTAAATTAGTAGGCATTATACGATCATTAGTAATAATAGCATTTAAATTAAGTTCATCATTACTTACTATTGAAGAGAATGAAGAACCAGAATCTAAAGCGCTTTGAATACCTTCTCTTACGGCTATCAGTAAATCTGTTAGTTTACTGCCAAAAGCAGCTTGAATCCAAGCTCTCTCACTATGTCTGTCCATAGAAGAAAGTAATTGGTTTCTTTGAGTTTCGTTTAAAGCACGGGCAAATTCATGTGAATGAAATCTTCTTAAAAAACGTCTTTTACGTTGTCTTATTTCCACAATAAAAGCGGCTAATAAATCTCGTTCTCTTAGGTAAGCAGGGTGTACATCTCTAATCAGCTCACCTGGAACTCTATCGTTTCCAACAACAGGATGCACTTCAGATCTAATGCTTCTAGGGAAGTAATTTCTGTAATCATACACCCAGTCTAATCCCGATCTTCCTCTGGAATGTGCATCTCGTCCTGCAGTTACAATTCTGTTGTTTGAATGTGCCAAAGCAGTGCTTACACCAGATTCTCTAATAGCAACGGCTAAAACAAAGGCAATGTCAATTTCATTTCTACCTTGATGAGATCTTTCGTCAGTATCATTAACAAATAAATTAATTGTATCGGTAATATGAGCTCGAATTTCGGGTTCATTAAGTCTTTCAATTAACTGATTTATTCTAGTTGTTTCTAAATTCTTTCGTATTCTTCCTCTTGCAGTTTCCACTAAGAAACCATCTTCAGGAATATGCATTTGGCTTTTTACTTGCTGAATTTGAGATGCTGTCAAAGCTCTGAGCGGTTGTATAGTTTCATGTTCATCTTGATCCGGTTCGTCATCTATATAAGCTTCATCTCTGGCAGATTCTCCGTCTTCATAAGAACTTCCATACACTTCCTCTTCCGTAAAAACCATATCCGGTTCACTGTGTGTGTCTCCGCCTCCTTTACTAATTCTTGAACCAGATTCGGTTCTTGTTGAGTCTGTATCCGGTGATTTTGAATAACTATCGCGTTCTTCTTCATAAGGCGGGTCAGTAATAGGCTCATCATCATAATCATAGCTTGATGATCCTTTTTGGTAACCCGAATCTCTATGAGTTTCACTACCGCCTCCTTTTGAAGGTGTAGAATGATAGCTACTGCCACCTCCTTTAGACGGGTAGCCTCGATCATCATCGTAACCACGTCCGCTACTTCCTTTAGAAGAATATCCGCGGTCATCATCGTAGCTACGTGAACTGCCTCCTTTAGAAGAATAATTTCCATCATCATAATAACTGCTACCTCCTTTAGAAGATGAAGATCTGGAAGTGCCTTTTCCGGAAGAGCCACTGCCACCGCTACCGCTTCCTTTTCCATAGTAGCCTGATTGTTTTGCTGCCATAATTGTTGTTTTTTAAGTTAGTTATAAGTAGTCTGCCTTTTTTATAGGATTAGGGTAAGGGGAAATTTTTGATGCAATTACACCGATTAACTGAAAAGAATTATCTATAAAATCTGGTTCCTTAACAGGAGTTTTAACCAGATTGATTGTTAGTTTAACAGGTATGTTTTTAGATGGTTTTTTAATTTCTGTTTTAAAAACTACCTCTTTAATTTTATATCCTTCTTTATTTATATTTAATTTATAAGAGGTGTTGAGTTGTAATTGTGTATAAAGTATTGTAGAATTTTGTTTGTTAAAAACAATATTAATTTTCTTGCTGTCTTTATACAAAGTAACACATTCAGGTAAAATAGGAATCGTTTCTTTGGTTACAGCATCAATAAAACTAAATTCATATTTAATGGTATTTAGCTGAATGGCTGTAATCATACTTTTTAAATTCAACCCTTTAAATGCTACTGATTGTAGTTTAAGCGGATTAGTAATTTTTACGGTTTTTTGTTCTTTTTGCTGAAGCCTTGGTGCTAACTTTATAAATTGTTGTTGTTTTTGAGTAATAATACTTTTTGCAGGTTTACTGGCAATTGAAAACTGCTTTTTTGTATTGATTTGCGAAGCTACATTGAACACTGTTTTTCTTTCTAAATTTAAAGCTGTGTTTACAGATTGTAGCTGAATTTTTTTGTCTGATTTTAGTAGTGTTGGGTTTAAAACGAAAGGCCCGAAATTTTTTAATTGATTAGAGTTTAAAAAAGCAGTATTGGTTTGTGAAGCTGTATTGATTTTTAAATCGATTTTTCGAATAAAAATAAGTTTACTGGTAATGCTAGGTATTTCTATTTCTTCTTTATTAATAATATTAATATCCCAAAACGGACTTTCTAAAAGACTGCTCTCAAACCAAGATCGTGTAACATTTACCAATAACAATTCAAATTCTATTTCATCTAAATCCAAATCAGAAGGTTGATCACCAAAAATTGTTTGGTAATTTTTCATGGATTCTTTTTTGAGTAACCGGGTAATTTCAGTCTTATTAATAGTTATTTTTTTCCAATCCAATTTATCTGCGTTGTACAAATTATTTGGTGAACAATAAGTCAGATAAAAATTGGATCCGCTACCGGGGTGTGTTCTTATAGCAGTTTCAAAAGAAGCTTTAAGATCGCTCAATTTTGAAATGAAACGTTTGATTTCATCTTTAATAATCGCTACTATTTTTTGTTCTATTTTATCTTTATAACCTCTTGTAACCCATTCGCGTTTAACTTCTTCAAGGTTGTTTTCTTTAAGATTGATTTCAAATGCTATTGTGGCACTGTTTTCAGAAGCTTTAAGTTGATTTATTTCTTCTAAAAGTTTCTTTTGCATAGCATAAAAAGAGGAGTATTCATCTTTTTCCTGAAAAGACACTACCTGTAAAGCTTTTTCAAAAATAGGATGCTCATAAAGCATTTCTATTTGTAAGGTATCGATATCAATAAGTCGTAACGACTGAATAATTGATTTGTATTTATTGAACAAAAAATCATTTTGATCATTAGAGGTAACCCAGTAATTATCCAGCTTAGGTATGGTATTGGCTATTTGAGAAAACTCGTATAGCTCATCAAGATATTTATGAACGTTACTAGAGGCGTTATTGGTATCAAGGAATAAAAAATCATCACTGGTAAAACCTGTAGAAAAAGGAGCAAAAACAAGATCGAATTGCTCCTGAGTTTCATTAACAGGTAGCCCGGTATAAAAATCTTCTTTGATTTTTTCAAAAATAGTTGCTAGCTGTGACATGGGTTATATTCATGTGTTTAGTTAATTTATACCCATTCTTGGATATCTCCTTTAGGTTCTGGCGATTTAGGTAATACGTGGCATTTGAATCCGATTAATTGCATACCATCAACTCGAATTCCTTGACTATTACTTTGAAAATCCATGTTGCGTTCTTGTTGATGAGATTCATATTTACCACCGGCATGAAAAGGTCCCCAGCTAACATATCCGCCACCGGAAGCTTTGGTAATTTCATCTGTAATTTCTTTATTACTTTCACCAAAATGTAGTATTAAGTCTTTTACAAAAATGGCTGTGGTAGTATAAGCAGGTATCATTCCGTTTGGCGGATTTTTCCCGTCAGAAACCATATTGTCTTTAAACTCTCCGTTGTTTTGGTCAAACCTCCAATACTTACTTGTTAAATAATTGACATTAAACCAAGGTCTGTTAATAGGAACCTGGCATATTTTAAAAGTAAGCTTAAAGTTTTTGGTGTCAATTTTATGGTTTTTATTTACTTTTTCGTAGCTACCGCCGCCGCCAATGTTAAATACACCAAGAGCAAGTCCGCCGCCTCCGCCGCCTTTTTTAGAGTCAAATTTATAATTAGATTTTACGTCAGTACTGGTAAAAGAAAATTCTGTCCAACCATTATCAGACTCGGCAAAACCACCGGGAAGTAATGAAGTGTAATAAAAATCAGAACCGGAAGTATTTCCTGTTAAACGAGCTTTTTCTAAATCGTCAATGTATTGTTGTTTTAGAGTTACCATACTTCTGCCTTCAACTTGAGCAATGTAAGCAGCAATTTGATCGTATTCTTCCTTATATCCATTGGTAATCCAATCGTTTTTAGCAGCCATTACTTTGTTACGAAGTATAGAAGCATTCATAGCCCAAAAATGAACAGCAGCAGGGTCGTTACCGGCTAAGGCGTTAACTCGGTAGCTATTGTACTCTAAAGCAGCATTCATGTACTGCTGCATTTTTTCATTGTACAATTTTACTAGTGGAGTTTCTACTAACACTTCCTCTTCTTCTTCGGTAACTATATTTTTCTTTATTTTCTTTTCTTGAAGCAGACCTCTGAGTCGGGTAATTTTATCTTTTGTTTTTTGATCAGGTTCAAAATTAGCTACCTGACTGAATTTTAAAATATGGTAATATGCTTGAGATAAGGTGTTTTCCGGATTCCAAACATTCATGGTAACATCGCCTTGTATGCCACTTGTATCTGGTACTAAATCACATATTCTGGCTAAGTTTTCAGCTTGCATATATTTTCGATTGACATCTGAAGCCAATAAGGTTTTAATTTCTTCAGGATCTTTTTTTTCCGGAGGTTGGATGTTTCCGTCTTGGTCGTAGGTAGGTACGGGTTGTTTTAAAACCCCGGTTAATCCTGTTGATAAAAATTCCAATTCTTCTTTAGGAAAAGGCATACCAACAGAAAGCCAAGCCAGGTAGTTGTCATCTGATTTAGGAGCAACATCATCACCGTTAGCGAGTATGTCATATAGCTTACCTAAAACGGAGTTCATTAATTGATCCGGTAGAATTTTTTCTTCATCCATGATTGTGAGTTTTAAGATTAGATATTTAGTTAATAGTTTTTAGAGCAACTAAGTTACCGGATCTTTACAGGATGATTGGTAGTGTAATTGATGTTTTTTACCGGGTGATTTTCAGAGTTTTATAAGGTGTTTTTCCGAAAAATGAAAAGGAAAAAAATGGTGTGGTATTTTTGTTACTTGTTTAATGGTGGAGGAGGAGAAGTGGTAAAAAAAGTAACTGGCTGCATAAACTAATTAATACAGCCAGTTACTACTAAAAAACGGGGGCTATTCTATTTCTATTAATTTTATAGAATTTTCCTTGATTAATTTGGGAATGGTTATTTTTAACTCTCCGTTTATATAAGATGCTTTCACATTGTTTTCGTTAATAACACCTTTTGGAAGAGAAAAACTTCTTTTAAAAGACATATAGCTATATTCCTTTCGGGTGTACTTTTCATCTGACGTGTTTTTATCACTTGTTTTTTCAGATGATATGGTTAAAATATCATTTTCAATGTTGATTTTAAAATCTTTTTTATCCATTCCCGGTACCGCTACATCTACTATAAAATCGTGTTCATTTTCTTTAATGTTTACAGCAGGTAATGTAGTATTTGTCATAGAAAAATTTGAGGTAGACCAATCTCTTAAAAACTCATTTAATGTATTTGGAAATACCGGAAAATCTGTGTTCTTCAATAACATAACATTAGGTTTTAGGGTTATACATTTAATTTTATTAATTAACTAATTCAGCTTGATTTCTAAATACTAGTTTATCATCAAAAGCATCTAAAAGAATAATGCTGTCGGTGGTAACTTTACCAGATAGTATTTCTTTTGATAATGCATTTAATACTTCTTTTTGAATTACTCTTTTTACCGGACGCGCTCCAAATTCCGGTTGATATCCTTTCTGTGCTAAATATGTGATTGCTTCATCGGTTGCATCAATAGTAATGTTTTGTTTAGCTACCATTTTTTTAACATTGTTTAATTGTAGCTCTACAATACTTCTAATGTCTTTTTCTGATAGCGGAGTAAACATGATAATATCATCAATTCTATTTAAAAACTCCGGACGTACACTTTGTTTTAATAAACCAAGAACTTCTGTTTTGGCAAGTTCCATAGTAGTGTGAATGTCTTTTTTCATGTTTTCAAATTTCTCCTGAATAATATGACTACCCATATTTGAAGTCATAATTATAATGGTGTTTTTAAAATCTGCAACACGTCCTTTGTTATCTGTTAACCTACCTTCATCTAATACTTGTAGTAAAATGTTAAAGGTATCCGGATGTGCTTTTTCTATCTCATCTAATAACACAACAGAATATGGTTTTCTTCTAACAGCTTCTGTTAACTGACCACCTTCATCATAACCAACATATCCCGGAGGCGCTCCTACTAATCTACTTACCGAGTGACGCTCTTGGTATTCACTCATATCAATACGAGTCATGGCATTTTCATCATCAAACAAATAATCGGCTAAAGCTTTTGCTAATTCTGTTTTACCTACACCGGTAGTTCCTAAGAATAGGAAAGAACCAATAGGTTTACTTGGATTTTGCAATCCTGCTCTTGAACGACGAACCGCATCAGATACCGCCTCAATAGCCTCTTCTTGACCAACCACACGTTTGTGAAGTTCATCTTCTAATCGTAATAATTTTTCACGCTCAGATTGTAACATTTTAGTTACCGGAATCCCAGTCCATTTAGCAACAACTTCGGCAATATCGTCATAAGTAACTTCTTCTTTTATTAAAGATTTTTCTTGTTGACTGGCTAATAAAGTTTGTTGTTGATCTAGCTTTTCCTGAGCTTCTTTAATTTTACCATATCTTAATTCTGCTACCGTACCATAATCCCCATTACGTTCTGCTTTTTCAGCTTCAATTTTATAATTTTCTATATTTGATTTTAATTGCTGAATGGTGTCAACTATATTTTTTTCTGATTGCCATTTAGCATTAATTTCATTACGTTCTTCTTTTAAATTGGCTAAATCGGCATTTAACGATTTTAGTTTAATTTCATCATTTTCACGTTTTATAGCTTCAATTTCTATTTCAAGCTGCATAATTTTACGGTCAAGTACATCTAATTCTTCCGGTTTAGAGTTAATTTCCATACGTAATTTAGAAGCAGCTTCATCCATTAAGTCAATAGCTTTATCTGGTAAAAAACGATTGGTAATATAGCGCTGAGATAATTCAACAGCTCCAATTATGGCCTCATCTTTAATACGAACTTTATGGTGTGTTTCATATTTATCTTTAATACCTCTTAAAATAGAAATGGCACTTTCTGTATCGGGTTCATCAACCATTACTTTTTGAAAACGACGTTCTAAAGCTTTATCTTTTTCAAAGTATTTTTGATATTCATCTAAGGTGGTAGCACCAATAGCTCTTAGTTCACCACGAGCCAAAGCAGGTTTTAAAATGTTAGCAGCATCCATAGCACCTTGTCCGCCACCGGCACCTACTAATGTGTGAATTTCATCAATAAAGAGAACAATATCACCTTCTGATGAGGTTACCTCTTTTACAACAGCTTTTAAACGCTCTTCAAATTCACCTTTATATTTTGCACCGGCAATAAGTGCTCCCATATCTAATGAGAAAATTTGTTTGTTTTTTAGGTTTTCAGGAACATCTCCTCTAATAATTCTATGAGCTAACCCTTCTGCAATAGCCGTTTTTCCGGTTCCCGGTTCTCCAACCAAAATAGGGTTGTTTTTAGTTCTTCTTGATAGAATTTGTAATAAACGTCTTATTTCTTCATCTCTACCAATCACGGGATCTAATTTTCCGTCTTGTGCTAATTGATTAAGGTTTTTAGCATATTTGTTTAAAGAATTGTATGTTTCTTCAGCACTTTGAGAGGTAACTCTGTCACCTTTACGTAATTCTTGTATAGCTGCTGTAAGATTTTTTTCAGTTACACCTTGATCTTTAAGCGCCTGTGCTATTTGACTCTTTGATTTAAAAATGGCTAAAATTAAATGTTCAATAGAAACATATTCATCGTTCATTTTTTTAGCAATAACTGAAGCTTCGGTTAAGGTTTTTGCAGCTTCCCTTGAAAGTGTCAATTCAGCACCGGATACTTTACTAAAACTTTCTAGTTGTTTATCTAAAATTAGTTGAATCATACTAACATTTACATCTAACTTTTTTAGAATAAAAGGTAGTATGTTTTCATCTACTAAAAATAAAGCCTTGAAAATGTGTTCATTTTCAATTTGGTTATGTTGATAACTTTGCGCTAATTGCTGCGCTTGCTGTATCGTTTCTTGGGATTTTATTGTATAATTGTTAAAATTCATAATCGTATATTTTTTATTCAAAACAAGTCAAATTCAATACCAATACTTTAAAAAGCTTAAAAACAGTCAAAATGTCTGTTAAGTGATTGGTTTTAATGACTTTTTGGCGTTTTGAAAGGTTCGAATTCTATTTTCGACAGAATTTACTAAATTAATGTGTGTATGGGAATATTAAAATCACTTTTTGGAAATTCAGATTCATCTAAAAATGAAAAGGTAACGTTTGTTAACTGGATTCCGTTAAGAAGCATAGCAGAATTAGAGAACATAGAAAAACAATCATTTAAAGAGCCGATAGCAATATTTAAACATTCAACACGTTGCGGAATCAGTAGTATGGTAATTCAACGTTTTGAAGGTAGTTTTGATGAAAGCCTTAAAAATTTTAAGGTGTATTATTTAGATTTGTTGAATTATAGAGAGGTCTCTAATGAGGTAGGTTATAAATTTCAAGTGTTGCATCAATCGCCACAATTGTTGGTAATTAAAAATGGAGAAGCGGTTGCGCACGCCTCACATTATGATATTGCAACTATAAATTTGAAAACTTTTTAAATTTAATCCCCGTTTTACTGGTATTATCCTTAAATAGGTCGTATTTTTGCTCACTTCAAAATACATTAAAATTGAGTAAAGAAACAACGACGACTAAGAGAATTGTAGGTAAAGATTTATACGATTATCAAAAGGAAGCGATACACAAAATTTTTAAAAGTTTTGAAAATGCCCCCGAAAATTATCACCTCTTGTTTCAATTGCCAACAGGAGGAGGAAAGACGGTTATTTTCTCTGAGATTACCAGACAATATTTAAAACACTACCAAAAGAAGGTGTTAATAATGACTCACCGTATTGAGCTGTGTAAACAAACGGCTAAAATGTTAGGTGAGTTTGAGGTTGAAAACAAAATTATTGATAGTAAAGCAACGTTAGATGACCAAGACAATTACGGTTGTTTTGTGGCAATGGTTGAAACCTTAAACAATCGTTTGAATGATGATATGCTTGATATTTCTGATGTGGGATTGGTGATTATTGACGAAGCGCATTATAATTCTTTTACAAAGTTATTTAAATTTTTTGATCAGTCTTTTATTTTAGGCGTTACGGCTACTCCGCTAAGTTCAAATATAAAACTACCTATGAAAAACAATTATGATGAGTTAATTGTTGGTGAAAGTATTGGGGTTTTAATAGAAAATGAATTTTTAGCAAAAGCAAATATATATTCGTATAACGTTGGGTTAACTTCGCTTGAAGTAGGAGCCAATGGAGATTATACGGTAAAATCTTCTGAAGATTTATATACAAATTCAGACATGCTTTCTAAGCTTCTTCAATCTTATGAAGAAAGAGCTAAAGGAACTAAAACCTTAATTTTTAATAATGGTATTAATACGTCTCTTCATGTATATGACACTTTTAAAAGGGCAGGGTATCCAATAGCGCATTTAGATAATACCAATACTAAAAAGGAGCGTGATTTTATTCTGAAATGGTTTAATAAAACACCGAATGCGATTATTACTTCTGTAAGTATTTTAACTACCGGATTTGATGAACCGTCGGTGCGATCAATTATTCTAAACAGAGCTACCAAGTCGCTAACATTATATTACCAGATGATTGGTAGAGGATCTCGTATTTTACCCGGAAAATCAGAGTTTAATGTGATTGATTTAGGAAATAACTTCCATCGTTTTGGACCTTGGGGAGCTGATTTAGACTGGCAAAAAATGTTTAGATCTCCAAACTTCTATTTAGACAACTTACTTAGCGATGAAGAAATAGAAAGTTCTTTTAAATATGAATTACCGGAAGAAATAAAAAAAGAGTTTGCTAATTCTGATGATTTATATTTTGATGTAAAAAAGGCTTATGTAGAGACGATTCAGACTGGGCAATCTTCGAAAAAAGTATTAGAAAAATCAATAGAGCATCATGCTAAATTGTGTGTAGAAAATAGTGAAGATGTATTTGATGCGTTAATTTTAGCAAAAAAATTAGGAGGAGATATAGATGATAGAATTTACAGATACTCTAAATGTATTTGTAAAAGCACTCATAATTTTATTGAATGGTTACAGGATGATTACAGGAAAAAGTTAAACACGCATCTCCGTAGTAATTTTGATGAGATTTACGAAGAAATACACGGGCATCCGCCTTTAGATGAATAAAAAAGTGGTTTTTAAAACCACTTTTTAAATTTAAAGTATCCAAGCATTATAAATGCGGTTATGATAATAACTCCCCACATTATAAAATAAGCGCTGTGAAATTTTAGCTCGGGGATGTATTCAAAATTGGTTCCGTATACACTTGTAATAAAGGTTAGCGGAATAAAAATGGTTGAAAAAATAGTAAGTACCTTCATGATATCATTCAACCTGTTGTTAACGTTGATAGAATATACAGCCAGTTGCTCACTTAACATATTTTTATATTGCTCAACAGAATCATAAGCTCTTTTTATTAAATCGATTAAATCATTATAAAAAAGCTGTTCTTCACTATTTATAAGGTGTGTACTTGCATTTTTAAAGAATAAAATAGAATCTTTGGCCGGTCTTATGGCTTTTCTGAAGTAATTTAATTCTATTTTATTACTATTAATTTCTTGTAAAGTATTTTCGTTTGGTTCTAATAAAATTTGGTCTTCTAATTCTTCAACTCTAGTTCCAAAAGTTTCCATTAAAAAAAGATAATTATCTACAATAGAATCAAGCAAAGAGTATTTTAAATAGGCTAATCCAAAACTACGAACTCGTCCTTTTTTATTTCGTATTCTATTACGAATGGGCTCAAACAAATCTCCTTCTTTTTCTTGGAACGTAAGTAAAATGTTTTTGGATAAATACATTGAAACTTGTTCGGCATTCAATTGGTTAGAATCTTTATCTAAACCCAACATTTTCATAATGGTGAAAATATAATTTTCATCAATTTCAACCTTCGGAGTTTGATCTGTATGCGCTATATCTTCCAGTATAAGGGGGTGGATATTAAAATAAGAACCAAAATCGTTAATTAAATCAATGTTATGCAAACCATTAATGTTAATCCAAACATTTTTGTATTTATTTTGATAATTAGCAAGTTCGTTAACCGAGTTTATGGCTATTTCAATAAAGTTATCTTCGTCATAAGCTATTAACTCAATAGAAGCATTTTCTTGTTTTTGTTCTCCAATAAAAATGAGCTTACCGGGGCTTTGTCCGGCAGTTTTTCTCTGCTCAATAATAAAACGTTTTTTCCTAGGAGTTTTAGGCTTACTTTTTTTCATGAAGTGAAGATAATAATATATTGAGTTTAGCTAAAAAGATTAGTTCAGATTTATTTTTATCAGATTTTGAGCCGGCAATTTTATGAGCCGCGTGAATTAAAGCATCAGAAGTTTCTTTGGTGAAAATATGCTTGTTTGCGGTGGCATAATGAGAAAATTGTTCAAAAGCCTCATCGCTTGTTACGTTATCTTTTATAAGATTTCTAAGTGCTTCGTATATAGCTTCTTCGTTGTCAGATAAATTACCCAACTCAGCTGAACTGTTTTTTATAACTTCTATAATGCTGCGTTTTTCTTCAATTACAATTTTTTTATCGGCATTAGCTACTGCATAAAAAAGCAAAGCTATGTTTTCATAAAAAGTAGTATTAAAATATTCTGATTTCATCTTTATTTTTTTAAATGAGCAACTAAATTTACTAAATTTGGTTTAGTAAATCATTGAAAAGAATGAAGGATATATTAATACCGTACGATTTTTCAGAAGTAGCAGAGAATGCGTTGAATTATGTACAGAAATTTTTTGAAGATGTACCTGTAAACATCTTTCTGTTAAGTGTATATGTAAGTACTCCTTCTAAAATGATAGGAGAAAGATATAATGAAGAATGGTTTAATAAAATTGATGATTCAATTGAAGAGGAGTTAAAGAAATTAGTAACTTCATTAAACGAGCAAGATAAAAAGCATAAATACCATGCTGTTATTAAATCAGATTCTATAAATAATGCAATTAAGCAGGTTGTCAACGATAAAAAAATAGATTTAATAGTTACCGGTACTAAAGGAGTACACGGATTGTCTGAAATTTTTATTGGCTCTAACACAATGAGAATGATTAACGCCATTCATAATTGCGCCATTATGGTTGTACCTACAGGTTATAAGTATAAACCATTTCAACAAATTGTTTTTTCAACAAACTATAAAAGAGCGTTTACTGTAGAAGAATTACACGTGTTGTTAGGCATAACTCAACTCAAACAAAGCTTAATAGAAGTGGTAAATTTGGCAGGAGAGGAGTTTCTAACGGAACAACAGCTTAAAAATAAGGCAAAGCTAAAAGAACTTTTAGAGGGATTTGAAGCTACCTATAAAAAATTAGATTGGCAAGATTCGGAGACTTCTACTATAGAAAAGTATATGGAAACTTCTATGCGAGAGTTGTTGGTTTTGATTAATCATAAGAATAACTTTTTTAATAGACTAACAGAGGAAAACGTTATAAAAAAATCAACATTTCATACAAAAACTCCTTTATTGATTTTGCCGGAAGTATAATATATTATCATGGGTAAACTTTAAGGTATTTTATAAAAACTATTTTTAAAACTTTATATAAGCGGTAGCGAAAATACATCTCACTTTGTGAGTAAACTTCAAAATATTATAATGAACACAGACTTATTGCAGATAACATTAACTAATCGTTTTATTTTGTTTGGTATTTTATGTATAGCATTATTTTTAATGATCTATCTAACCAAAAAAATTATCAGATCTTATGTTGTTAAAAACTCTATTGAACCTCATAGAAGAAAATTGATACTGAGTTTGAGTTACTTAATTTATTACACACTTTTTTTTGTATTAACGCTTTTAATTTTTGGCGTTAATTTAAAAGAATTACTTATTTTTCTTTCCTCAATATTGGCGGTTTTAGGTGTGGCTTTTTTTGCGCAATGGTCAATTTTATCTAATTTAACGGCTAGTGTTATTTTATTTTTTTACCATCCGTTACGTATAGGTGATACGATTAAGATTATTGAAAAAGACAATAACTTAGAAGGAAAAGTAAAGAACATAACAGGGCTATATGTTTTATTGGAAATCCCGGAAACAAAAAGGGAAGTAACCATACCAAATACGGTAATTTTGTATAAAACAATTGAATTGATAAAAAAATAATTTTTTTTTTGTTGTATTAAAAAAAAAATTATTTTTGATTTTGTTATAATAAGTTAAATGTTTCGTTTTACTTATTTCGTATACAGTTACTTAAGGGAGATGAATAGCTGTAACGTGTTTAAGAAACACAACGAAAAAATAGAGGTTTCTTCCATATTTACTTTGCTTTGTACTCCACAAAAAGTATTACTTCGTGGTGTGTTGTTACAGCTAAGAGTTTAGTTATATTTTCAATAATTGGTTTATACATAATAAAGACCTACACTACCGTTATATTTAATAGATACATCATATAATTGGATAGTTAAACGCGACTTTCTTATAATTTTATTGAAAAAAATGAATACTAAATACAGAGATTTAATAGAACAAACATTCGATTTTCCACAAGAGGAATTTCACACTATAGACGGAAACTTATTTTTTCACGATATTGACTTACAAGCATTGGTTGAAGAATACGGAACCCCGTTAAAATTTACCTATTTACCAAAAATTTCAGAAAACATAAACAAAGCTAAAAAATGGTTTAATAATGCCATGAAAAAGCTAGAATATAAAGGTAAATACCATTATTCATATTGTACTAAAAGCTCACATTTTAAGTATGTTTTAGATGAAGCGCTTAAAAATGATATTCATATTGAAACCTCTTCTGCTTTTGATATTGATATTGTAAAAGCTCTAAAAGAGGCAGGAAAATTAAGAGACGATGCTTATGTGTTATGTAATGGTTTTAAAAGAGACCAGTATATTGAAAATATTGTAAGTTTAATTGATGGCGGGCATACCAACTGTATTCCTATTATTGATAACTATGAAGAATTAAACCTATTATTAGACGCTACTAAAAATCCGTTTAAAGTAGGAATCAGAATAGCCTCTGAAGAAGAACCTAAATTTGAGTTTTATACAAGTCGTTTAGGGATAGGGTATAAGAATATCGTTTCGTTTTATGAGCGTGAGATAGCTAACAACCCACAGGTAGAATTAAAAATGTTGCACTTTTTTATCAATACAGGAATAAGAGATAATGCTTATTACTGGAACGAATTACTAAAGTGTTTAAATGTATATATTAAGCTAAAAAAAGTTTGTCCAACATTAAACAGTTTAAATATAGGTGGAGGTTTTCCTATTAAAAACTCGTTGGCTTTTGATTTTGACTATCAATACATGGTAGAAGAAATTATTAATCAAATTAAAACTGCTTGTAAAGATGCAGATGTTGATGTACCGGACATTTTTACTGAGTTTGGAAGTTTTACGGTAGGTGAAGCAGGAGGTGCTATCTATGAAGTTTTATATCAGAAAAGACAAAACGATAGAGAAAAATGGAATATGATAAACTCATCGTTCATTACCACCTTACCTGATTCTTGGGCTATTAGTAAGCGCTTTATATTATTGCCTATTAATAAATGGAACAGACAATATGAGCGTGTTTTATTAGGAGGATTAACATGTGATAGTGATGATTACTACAACTCTGAGCAGCATATAAATGCCATTTATATGCCGGTATATGAAAAAGATAAGCCATTGTATATAGGTTTCTTTAATACAGGTGCTTATCAAGAAACTATTGGAGGTTTTGGCGGATTACAACACTGTTTAATACCTAACCCAAAACATGTTTTAATAGATCGAGGTGATAACGGAGAAATTACCACCAGAGTATTTAAAGAACAACAAAAAAGCGAAGAATTATTATCAATTTTAGGATATTAACTATTTAAACCCTTAGAATAAATTTATTTAAAAAAGATGGAAAAAAGAACCTATGCAGGTATCCCTGAGCAATATGCTAAATTAGAAACAGCAAAAGTTGTATTAATTCCTGTGCCTTATGATGGAACCAGTACTTGGCAAAAAGGAGCTGATAAAGGACCGGAAGCATTCTTAGAAGCTTCTGAAAATATGGAATTATACGATATTGAAACGAATAGTGAAGTATATAAAGAAGGAATTTATTTAGCAGATGCAGTAACTGAAAACTCTTCTCCTGAAGCAATGGTTGATGAAGTACATGCTATGACCAAAAAGTATATTAACAGAAAAAAATTTGTTACTATTTTTGGAGGAGAACATTCTGTATCAATAGGAACTATCAGAGCTTTTAATGAGTGCTTTGATAATTTAACAGTATTACACATTGATGCACATGCAGATTTACGTAAAGAATATGAAGGAACTTCTTGTAATCATGCCTGTGCTGTATATGAAGCCAATCAAAATACAAACTTAGTACAAGTAGGTATTAGAAGTATGGATGTAGCTGAAACAAGAGTAATGAATAGAGACAAAATATTTTTTGCTCATGAAATGGCTACTAATGAGTATTGGATGGATGATGTAATAGATCAACTTACAGGTAATGTATTTATTACATTTGATTTAGATGCATTAGACCCGTCTATCATGCCAAGTACAGGAACTCCTGAACCGGGAGGCTTATTTTGGTATGAAACACTAGAATTTTTACGTAAAGTATTTGACCAAAAAAATGTGGTAGGTTTTGATATTGTAGAACTTTGCCCAAATAAAGAAGAAAGATCATCAGACTTTTTAGCAGCGAAACTTTACTATAAAATGTTAAGTTATAAATTTTGTTTAACTGAAGATGATAATTTTGAAGAAGGAGATGATGATAATCATCAATCGGTTTCAAAATTTAAAGATGATTTCGAAGACGAATATTAATAATGGGGTTACAAACTCAAGCCTATCATCTTGAAAAATGGATACCTTTAGGTGTCGTTAGAGATAAAATAAAAGAATACGAGCTCATAAAAAGAGAGCATTCGTTTTTATTATATAGAATTGATGAACAACGTTTTTTTTATGTTAAAGATTACGGAAGTGTAGTTTTTATTAACTGTTCTGAAGATTTAATACATAAGATAATAGGAAATTTATTAGTTACCGGTAATGAAACACTTGATGATTTACCTTATGAAGAGTACGAAATTGTTTTTAAAGATGTGGTAGAGGTTGATTTTGGAGTTATCCAAATTCAAGAGTTAAGTGAAGACATAGCGCATGTAATCATGCTTAACTTAGCACAATCAGTAGCGTTAATGTATTATGTTAACAAAACCTCTGATTTACACGATAAAACGTTAGTATATTCTAAACAACTAGAAAAAACAGGAAGTTTTAAACTGTCTAAAGTTCAAATGAGAAAATTTATTGGTAGAACAATGAATTTGAAAAATGACATAGCAGAAAATCTTTTTGTATTTGATTCACCTGATGTAGCTTGGTATAGCAAAGAATTATCTACCTTAGATTACAAGTTAAAAGATGAATTAGATATTATAAAAAGACATCAAGGTATTCAAAACAGTTTAGGAGTTATAAAAGAAAACTTAGAACTGTTTAATGATATCCTTCAACATAAATATAGTAGCATGTTAGAATGGATTATTATAATTTTGATTCTTTTTGAAGTAGTTCAGGTAATTCTGGAAAAAGTGTTTTAATAAGTAAAGTAAATAAGAAATAAAGAGAAATTAAGTAAAGAAAATGGATAAGCCAATATCAAGTTTTATTGAAAAGTATTTTTTGCATTTTAATGCGGCATCACTTGTTGATGCAGCAAAAGGTTATGAACAACAATTAGAGCAAGGATCTAAAATGTTGGTGTCTTTAGCCGGAGCAATGAGTACTGCTGAGTTAGGAAAAATATTTGCAGAAATGATTCGTCAAGATAAAGTGCATATCATTTCTTGTACCGGAGCTAATTTAGAAGAAGATATTATGAATTTGGTGGCGCACTCTCACTATAAGCGCGTACCTAACTATAGAGATTTAACACCTTCAGACGAGTGGGATTTATTATTAAAGGGATTAAACAGAGTAACCGATACCTGTATTCCTGAAGAAGAAGCTTTTAGAAGGTTACAAAAGCATATTTATAAAATATGGACAGAAGCGGAGGCAGAAGGAGAACGCTATTTTCCGCATGAATTTATGTATAAACTGTTGTTATCAGGAGTTTTAGAAGAGTACTATGAAATAGATTTTAAAGATTCTTGGATGTATGCAGCAGCAGAGAAAAATTTACCAATGGTAGTACCGGGATGGGAAGATTCAACAATGGGGAATATTTTTGCATCGTATGTATTAAAAGGTGAATTACAAGCATCAACTATGAAGTCAGGGATAGAGTACATGACATTCTTGGCAGATTGGTATACTGACAATTCAGAAAACGGAATCGGTTTCTTCCAAATAGGAGGAGGTATAGCCGGAGATTTCCCAATATGTGTAGTACCAATGTTATATCAGGATTTAGAAAGAACTGATACACCATTTTGGAGTTATTTCTGCCAAATATCAGATTCAACAACAAGTTATGGTTCTTATTCAGGTGCCGTGCCTAATGAAAAAATTACTTGGGGAAAATTAGATATTGATACTCCTAAGTTTGTTATTGAAAGTGATGCAACTATCGTTGCTCCGTTAATTTTTGCATATTTATTAAACATGTAATGTATGAAAAGAGTAATTGTTGATTACAATAAACTAACTACTGACATTCTTGATATGTTAGTTGAACGTTATCCTGACGGGTATGACTATAACGATATAATTACATTCCAAAATGCTAAAGGCGAAACCATCAGAGCTGTTGAAGTAAGAACGGATGAAACTATATACTTAGTAAAAATAAGTAGTCAATTAGAAAAAACGATGGAAAGCTATTCAGAAGATGAAGAATCATTTACGAATGATGATTTTGATTTTGAAGCTGATCATGAAGATTCTGACTCGGATAATTATTAAAAAGTCATATGAAAATGAGTTATTATAATGCAGAACAATCTGTAACAACAAACGGAGTTTTTGTAGGTTACATTAATGGATATGCAACATTTCATCTAGATAATGATGATGTAATTGATTTTGAACAGATAGACAAAAAGGTGTTAGAAAAATACAACTTAAAAGACGGAAGTTTTAAAGATCAAAAATTTGAGATAACTTATTCAGAGATAATAGATGATTTAGATGATGAAGATTTTGTTGTATTCAAATTGAACAACTTAAATTTACTATAAAAAATAAAAAATCCATTTCGAAAGAAATGGATTTTTTTTGAACCTGTATTTAAAAAGGTTTATTCAATAGCCGGTAAAATTTTACCGGTACACTCTCCAAAACCAATACGAACACTATCATTCTTAGCATATCCTCTTAATATAACGGTATCATGATCGTTAATAAATTTACGTTCACTTCCGTCGTTCATTTTAATAGGATTTTGACCTCTCCAAGTTAATTCAAGCATAGAACCAAAACTATCTTTAGTAGGGCCGGAAATCGTACCGCTACCCATCATGTCACCGGCATTTATAGGACAACCGTTTACCGTATGATGAGCTAATTGCTGAACCATAGTCCAGTACATATACTTAAAGTTAGAATTAGAAACTACAGTTTCTTCACTATCTTCTGGTTTAATAGCTACTTGTAAGTTAATATCATAACTATCTTTACCTTCTTTTCTTAAGTAAGGTAATGGTTCATACACCTGCTCAGGATTATCTACTCTAAAAGGTTCTAAAGCATCTAAAGTTACTATCCAAGGAGATATAGTAGAGGCAAAGTTTTTACCTAAAAACGGACCTAACGGAACATATTCCCAAGCTTGAATATCACGGGCAGACCAGTCGTTAAATAAAACTAATCCAAAAATATACTCTTCGGCTTCTTCAATAGGAATTCTTTCTCCTAAATCGTTAGCAACAGTGGTAATAAAAGCCATTTCCAATTCAAAATCTAATAATTTTGAAGGACCAAAATTAGGAGTTATTTCACCCTCATTAGGTCTTGATTGACCAATTGGACGACGAATTGGAGTACCTGAAGGAATTATTGAAGAACTTCTTCCGTGATAACCGATAGGAATTTGTAACCAGTTTGGAAATAACGCATTTTCAGGATCTCTGAATAAGCAACCTACATTAGTAGCATGCTCTTTACTGGCATAAAAGTCTGTATAATCACCTACGCTAACCGGTAATTGCATTTCCACTTCATCCATGGTAAAAATTACTTGATCTCTATGTTCAGCGTTATCACGTAAATTGCTGTTTTCGGCATCAAAAATGTCAGCGATTCTGTTACGAACCAAACGCCAGGTTTTTCTACCATCAGCAATAAAATCGTTTAATGTATCTTGTAAGAAAATATCATCAGTTAAAGGAATACCTTCAAAATAACCTAATTGATGCAAAGCGCCTAAGTCAATAGCATAATCACCAATTCTAGTTCCTATAGTAATGATGTCATCTTTAGTTAAGAAAACACCAAAAGGTATATTTTGAATAGGAAAATCAGAGTTTTCGCTTACGGTTAACCAAGATTTTCTATTAGGGTTATTTGCCGTTATTTTCATTTAATTGTTTTGTTTTATTTCTCATCAAACCTACATATTTTTTTCTTTTTACCCTAAAGGAAAGGACAAAAATTGTACAAATGAAATCTTAAAAGATGCTATTTAACGAATAGAGGTAAATATGTGAAAATACTTTTGATACGATATATAATTACTTTTAAAATTAGTACATTTGGCTGCAAAATATAACAACACACAACAATGCAAAGAGATCATCAAATTTTTGACCTTATCGCTGACGAAAAAAAGCGCCAGTTACACGGTTTAGAGTTAATTGCTTCTGAAAATTTTGTAAGTGAGCAAGTAATGGAGGCTCAAGGGTCAGTTTTAACCAATAAATATGCAGAGGGGTACCCCGGAAAAAGATATTACGGAGGGTGTGAGGTAGTTGATATTGTTGAACAAATAGCTATTGACAGAGCAAAAGAGTTATTTGGTGCCGAGTATGTAAACGTTCAACCACATTCAGGAAGTCAGGCTAATACAGCAGTTTTTGCAGCATGTTTACAACCGGGAGACACTATTTTAGGGTTTGATTTATCACATGGTGGGCATTTAACACATGGTTCACCGGTAAACTTTTCAGGAAAATTATACAATCCTGTTTTTTACGGAGTAGATAAAGAAACCGGATTAATTGATTATAATCATTTAGAGCAACAAGCTAATGAGCATAAACCAAAGTTAATTATTGCCGGAGCTTCTGCGTATTCAAGAGATATAGATTTTAAACGTTTTAGAGAAATTGCTGATAGCATTGGTGCTATTTTAATGGCAGATATTTCTCACCCGGCAGGTTTAATTGCTAAAGGTATTTTATCTGATCCGTTACCACACTGTCATATCGTAACTACTACAACACACAAAACCTTACGTGGGCCAAGAGGTGGTATGATTATGATGGGGAAAGATTTTGATAATCCGTTTGGACAAGTATTAAAAAACGGAAACCCAAAAAAGATGTCAACTTTATTAAATGGTTCTGTTTTTCCGGGAAACCAAGGAGGACCTTTAGAGCATGTAATTGCAGCTAAAGCTGTTGCTTTTGGAGAAGCGTTAACGGATGGGTTTTTAGAATACCAAATACAAGTACGTGAGAACGCAAGAGCTATGGCTGCTGCGTTTGTAGCAAAAGGATATCATATCATTTCAGGAGGTACAGACAATCATATGATGTTAATTGACTTACGTAATAAAGATATCACAGGTAAAGATGCTGAAATTGCTTTAGGAAAAGCTGAAATTACGGTAAATAAAAACATGGTTCCTTTTGATACACAATCACCATTTATTACTTCAGGTATTCGTGTAGGAACAGCAGCTGTAACCACTCGTGGTTTAGTAGAAGAAGATATGGTAACTATAGTTGAATTGATAGATGAAGCTATAATGAATGCTACGAACGATGAAGCTTTAGAAGCGATTGGAGAGAAAGTATATGATTTAATGCACCACAGACGATTATTTGTGATGTAATTTATTTTATAAACTATTTTAAAATATAAAAACCGAAGATTATTAATCTTCGGTTTTTGTTTTATAGCGAGTTGCGCTATTGATCTTGAAGAAAATGGTTTAATAATAATGTATTAGAGTAGGATGATAGCTTTTCGGGATTCAGAAAGAGCATTACACTAACGCAGGACGATTTCCAGAACTTAGAATTGGCGTTACACTAACGCAGGACGATTTCCAGAATTTAGAAAGAGCATTACACTGATGCAGGACAGTTTCCGGAGTTTAGAATGGGCATTACATTGATGCAGGATGGTTTCCAGCAATTAGAATTGGCGTTACACTGATGCAGGACGGTTTCCAACATTTAGAATTGGCGTTACACTAATGCAGGACGATTTCCGGAGTTTAGAATTGGCGTTACACTAACGCAGGACGATTTCCAGAATTTAGAATGGGCGTTACACTAACGCAGGACGGTTTCCAGAACTTAGAATGAGCGTTACACTAGCGCAGGACGGTTTTCAGAGTTTAGAATGGGCGTTACACTAACGCAGGACGGTTTCCGGAACTTAGAATGAGCATTACATTAATGCAGGACGGTTTTCAGATTTTTTTTTCGAAGAATTTTAATTTCTTTGTGAGTAGTTGTGTGGAATTGAGGTTAGTTTAGCAAGTTAATTTATACAGATAATTAATTTTATACTGTGTTGATAATAGCTTTTATTTATTTTTCCACGCTGTCATTAATTTAAGCATAAGGTTTTTATCAATAAAGTTTTCAATATTTCGTTCTTTATAAATATGATTAAAATTTTTCGATATTAGAGTAGCTTGTTTATTTATAAATTCATTAGCGTTTTCCCTAAATTTTAATACTTCTTTTGAATTTAATTCTAATACTAAATTTTCTTGAGAAAAACCTGACTCATAATAATAACTGATAAAAATTTTATTTTCTAATACTGATTCATAAACAGTACTATGAAAATCTTTAAAAGAAATTATTTTTAGGTCATTAGGAATGTTCTTGTTTTTTTTGATTGGTTTTGTAGATAAAGAATCTTTAGGGAAAACATGATTGATTTTCTTTTTCTCTTGGCTTATAGATACATTAATTTTATGTTCTTTTTCTATATTATTTTCTTTCGTAATAGAAGTAAGGTACTCATTGAAATCACCTTTAAAATTTTTCCAATAACTTTCTTCTATTAATTTGTTTCCAGGTAATTTCTCTAACATACTTTCTCTTAAATCAATTCCCCTAATAAGTCCTAAGTTATTTGAAGAAGCGATTTCAATTAGTTTAATGATTTTTTTAAAATAATTATAATCGTCTTCATCATAAGGAGGCTTAGAGAATAAGTCTTCTTTACAATTGAAAAGTATGTTTGTATCTTCTATGTTAATCCAATTACCAACTCCTGTATTGTCTGCACAAAAAAAAGTATTAAAATTTTCTAAATTATCTAGTATTTCATTAGCAATAGTGTTTTTTTTAGGGGCTAATACAGAGTTCAATCCACGTTTACCTGTATAAATATGTGGATGAAAATCTGCACAATATTTAAAAATAGAATACTCAAAAAACATATTGAATGTATAATAATATTCATTATCGTTTAGATATTTTCTTTGTTCTTCCCAAGGTTTTATGTTGTTATATATTTTATGAATTTTAAAAATTGAATCAAATTGATTTGATATTCTTATAATTTTAGATATTGATTCGTTGGTTAATTTTTTTAAGTCATAATCTGATAAATCATTAATTCCTCCAATCCTTGATAATTTAAGAAAATCTATATAATCATTTTTTAAAGAGCCTTTCTCTCCACGTAAAGTAGGAATTATATCATTATAGAATTTACTAACGTCAAATAAATGTACCGTATTCCAACTACCCATTTTTATTAATTATTATCAAACGGTTAAACTGTCAGTTATTAGGGATAAATATATTTTAATTTTATATCTAGAACTATCATTGGTAAATTCCATTGGATTTGGGATTATAGGAATAGAAGGAAGAACTAATAGTTTACTCTTCCTCTTCCTGAGCACGTTCAATAATTTTTTCAGGTAATGCTTTTTTAGTTTTAGCCCCCATTTTTTTTAGCTTTTCTACACTGGTTATTAAGTTGCCTCTTCCTTCTACCAGTTTATTCATGGCGGCAGAATAATCTAGTTTGGTAGCGTCTATTTTTTTACCAATGTTTATTAAGTCTTTTAGCAAGCCATCAAATTTATCGTATAAAGCACCTGCCTGACGTGCAATTTCCAGCGCATTACGCTGTTGTTTTTCATTATTCCACATCGTATCAATAGTACGAAGGGTAGCTAACAGCGTAGTAGGAGTTACAATTACTATATTCTTTTCAAAAGCTTTGTTATAAAGTGTATTATCTTCATTAAGGGCTACGGCAAAAGCAGGTTCTATAGGAACAAACAACAATACAAAATCAGGAGATTCAATTTTATAAATATCTTCATATCTCTTTTCAGATAATTGCTCTACATGACGTTTTAAAGAATTTACATGCTCCTTTACAAAACGTTCTTTTTCAAAATCATCTTCTGTATTAATATATTGTTCATAGGCAGTTAATGATACTTTGGCATCAACAATCATTTTTTTATTATCCGGTAAATGGATAACCACATCAGGCATAATTCGCTTACCTTCTTCATTGGTAAAAGACTGCTGTACAAAGTATTCTCGGTCTTTTTCTAAACCCGATTTTTCCAACACTCTTTCTAACACTAATTCACCCCAGTTTCCTTGCGTTTTACTATCACCTTTTAAGGCTTTGGTTAAGTTAATAGTTTCTTTACTCATTTGAGCATTCAACTCTTTTAAGCCGGATAACTGCTCTTTTAAAGCCGAATGCATAGAAATACTTTCCTTTTGAGTATCTTCTACTTTTTTCTCAAAAGTCTGAATTTTTTCTTGTAACGGAGAAAGGATATTTTTTATGTTTTCTTTGTTTTGCTCTGTAAATTTAGTAGACTTTTCATCAAGAATTTTGTTGGCTAAATTTTCAAATTCCTTAGTAAACTTATCTTGTAACTTTTCTACTTCCTCTTTATTCTCGTTTAGTTTAATTTGTAAGTTTTTTAGCTCTTCATTTTTCTTAGCCAATTCAATAGCAGAAAACTCTTTTTCTCTACGTAGCTCACTATTTTCTTTAACTTGCTCGTTTAAACGCTGAATAAAATCCTCTTTTTGTTGTACAAAACTTTGTTCTTTTTCCTGCTTCAACGTTTCTAAGTTATGAATAGTTGCTGTTAGAGAGTTGTTCTCTTTTTCAAGTTCACCGGTTGCTTTTTTTAGCGCCAGTTTACCTAATAAATTACCAATAACAATACCTAATAGTAGTCCGGATATTACAGCAATAAGTATGAATAGCGTAGTGTTCATTTAAACTAAAAAAATTAATTAAGTAAGCAAATATAGGGCAAGATATCATAAAAATGTTTGTATTTATTACTGAAAACCGTATCATTGAGGTTTATTTTATTAAGAAATGATATCTAAGTTTATTTATACCAAAATTTTAGGCTGGAAAATAGTAGGGGAGTTTCCGCATGAACTAAAGAAATATGTTGTTATTGGCGCTCCGCATACAAGTTGGAAAGACTTTCCTATTGCCATTTTAGCCCGAAATACATGGGGAGTAAAGATTAACTTTATAGGAAAAAAGTCATTGTTTAAGCCACCGTTCGGGTTTATTTTCAGATGGTTGGGAGGAGCTCCGGTTGATAGGAGCAAGAGCAATAATTTGGTTCAGTCTATAGTTGATATTTTTGATGAAAAGGAAGAGTTTAGACTGGCGTTATCACCTGAAGGAACAAGAAAAAAAGTTGAGCAATGGAAAACGGGTTTTTATTTCATAGCTAAAGGGGCAGGAGTGCCTATTATAATGTTTACACTTGATTTTGGCAGAAAGCAGGTAGCTATTTCTGATCCTTATTATCCCACAGATGATATGGAGAAAGATTTTAAAGTTTTTCATGATTTTTATAAGGATGTTAAAGGTGCCAATCCGGAATTATTTTAGTTAATGTATTAATAAGTTGTAGTAAGTAATACAGATTGTGATAGCGTATGAAAAGTAAATGGTACATTTTTATATTAACAACATTGTTTTTTTGGGGATGTCATTCAAAACAAGAAGTTGTTGAGATTCCTAACCAACCATTTTTTGTGGTATTAGGAGTGGCACAAGATGCTGGATACCCGCAAATAGCCTGTACAAAACAATGCTGTACTGCTACGTATAAAAATCCAACATTAAAACGTATGGTGAGTTGTATAGGGTTAGTAGATCCTATTAATAATGAAAGTTGGATGTTTGATGCAACTCCTGATTTTACTAAACAGGCGAAATTATTAACCAATTATGTAAAAGAAAAAGAAGTACCTGACGGTATTTTTTTAACCCATGGACATATAGGGCATTATACCGGGATTATGTATTTAGGTAGAGAGGCAATGAGTGCTGCAAAAGTACCGGTATATGCTATGCCTAGAATGAGAGAGTATTTAACAAATAACGGACCTTGGAGTCAGCTGGTAAGTACAAAAAATATAGCGTTACAACCTATACAAAATGATACTACTCTGATGCTTAATCAACGCATTGCAGTTACTCCGTTACAAGTACCTCACAGAGATGAGTATACAGAAACAGTAGGCTATATGATTCATTATGGCAAGAAAAAAGCATTGTTTATACCGGATATTGATAAGTGGCAGAAATGGGAGAGAAGCATTGTTGAGTATATTAAAGAGGTGGACATTGCTTTTTTAGATGCTACTTTTTTTAAGAACGGAGAGATCAATCGAGATATGTCTGAAGTTCCGCATCCTTTTGTAGAAGAAAGTATGCAATTATTTGAAAACTTAACTCCGGAAGATAAAAAGAAAATTTACTTTATTCATTTTAATCATACCAATCCTTTATTAGAAGAAGGGAGTGAAGCGCAAAAGCAGGTGCAGGCTAAAGGGTTTAGAATAGCGAAAGAAAAATCAGTGATTCCTTTTTAAAAAGAAAACCCCGAGGTTAGGGGAACCCTCGAGATTTTCACATATAATTATATATAATGGAAACAATTAAATTTTAAAACTTGTAGTTCACAGATAAGTTAAATAATGTTCCTAACTGACTAAAATGATAACCATCATAAGTCATTTGAGAATATCTTTGGTTAAATGTGATTAAATTTGATTGAATTTTTACTTGTGCAGGATCATTTAAAATTGATTGACCGGCAGCATTTTCTGCTTTAAAACTCCACTCAGGTAGTACATTTAAAATGTTATTTACATTAAAAGCTACTGTCCAATTACTATCAACATTATAGTTAATACCTAAATCGGTAACAATTTTAGGGGTAAATTCGGTTCTTAGATTAGCGTCTAAACCTTGTTGCTTGAAGATAGTTTTTCCGAAATATGTATTGTTTAGAGAAAAACCGAATTTACCGATATCATAAGTAGTTCCTAAAATCCATTTTGTTTTGGGTCTTGAAGTAAAGAATAAAGCTTCTTGAGTAGCGTTTACAACTGATTGACCAGAGTTTGCGGCAAATGCCGGATTTTTTACAGCACCGTCTCTTTCATTTTGTATAGTATAGTTACCAGATAAATTAAATCCTAACTTACCGGTAGCTAAAGCAAGATTATTATAGCTAACTACAACATCTAAACCAGATGTTTTAGTATCAATAGCATTTACAAAGAAACTAACATCTGATAAACCGGCAAAAGCAGGTGTACTAGGAGGTGTTAATTCTGTACTTAATACAATTCTGTCGTTAACAGCAATATTATAATAATCAATGGTGAAAGAGAAGTTTTTAAATGGTTTTCCGCCAATACCAACAGTAAAGTTTGTAGATTCTTCTGCTTTTAATTTAGGAATTCCTAATAAACGTGCCTGAGGAGAAACATTATTTACCAAACCACCTACTTGGATTCCTTTACCCGGTACAAAACTATACTGTGCTTTTTGCGTATAAATTTGGTGTAATGTAGGCGCTCTGAAACCTGTAGAAACAGATCCTCTTAAAGTATACTTATCGTCAGCAAATTTATAACGTGTACTAGCTTTCCAAACAAAAGTGCTACCAAAGTCTGAGTAGTTTTCAACTCTGGCTGTTCCACTTAATAAAAAGTCTTTAGTAATATCCCAATCTAAACTGGCATATCCACCTAAGTTATAGCGATTAAAATTACCTGAGTTTTCAGGTCTGTTTCCGGCAAAAGAATCGGCACCACCACCGTCATAAGAAGCTAGATCACCAGCTATCACTTCGAAGTTTTCTGTTCTAAACTCAGCTCCAACAGCAACAGCTACTTTTTCTGATAAAACTCTTGAAATATCAATGTTTCCTACAATATGATTAAACGCTGTTCCTCCCGGATCAAAACTAATTGGACTGTTTTCTCTGTATAGTTGAGAGCTTTCAGACATTTCTCCCGGATCAACAACTCCGTTATTATTTGTGTCTGTCCAAGTAGCAGGTGATAATACTACATTTCTGTTATGCGAGTTATTTACAGAATAGGTTTGTTTGTTACCTCCAAAAGTTGCACTGGCATCAATATTCCAATCATTTATTTTAGACTTAAACCCTAGTGTAGCATTGTAATCATTTAAATCACCTTCAAAAGTTGGAACATATCCGTCATAACCACCTGGATTGGTTGGGTTATTTCCGGGGAAAAAGTTTGCTAAATAAGGATAATCAGTAATAGTTCTCCAGTACGGAGTTCTGTAGTTAGCAAAACTATTTACTTTTTTATAGATGTATGCAGCATTAAAATAAAGCTCATTGTTGTTTTTTAAATCAATACCACCATTCACTAAAAACTTAGCAGCAGTAGTTTCAGGTGAACCATTGATATTTCCTGCGTCGGGTCTTCTAGATAAAAACTCTCTTACATCGTTAATATCAGCGCCAAAATCTGCAGCTTCACCTTCAGCATCTACAGTTCCCGGTCTATTAGCTAACGCAGTTTTAGAGAAGTCTAAAGTATAGTTAAGAAAACCTTTTCCTTCACCTAATTTATTTCCGTTATTAATACTTACGCCAAGCATTTCACCATCACCTTCACCGGTAATTCCAGATCTAAAGGTGGCAGAACCATTTTTATAATCATCTTTTAAAATAATGTTCATTACTCCGGCAATAGCATCAGAACCATACTGAGCAGAGGCACCGTCACGTAAAATTTGAATGGTTTTAATTGCATCTGTAGGTATTCCTGAGATATCGGCTCCGGTTTCACCTCTACCCGGAGAGGTTTGGGTATATAATAATGAACTTAAATTTTTACGTTTACCATTAATAAGAATTAAAGTTCTACTAGGTCCCATGTTTCGTATTTCGTATGGATCTAATAAAGAAGTAGCATCATTTACAGGTGTGTTTACCGTATTGAATGACGGAATTTTATACTGTAATGCTTTATCAAAAGTAGTTTGTCCGGTGGCTTGTAACTCTTTTGCTTCAACGATATCTACCGGTAACGGGCTTGAAGTATTACTTCTGGCAGGAGTTCTACTACCTGTTACCACTACTTCTTCAAGTTGAAGTCCTTCTTTTAAAGTAATATTGAATATTTTTCTTCCGTCTACAGAAATTTCTTGAGTTTCAAATCCTGAAAAACTTACAATAAGTATAGCGCCTTCTTGAACGGTTAATTGAAATTTTCCGTCAAAATCTGAGGTGGTACCGTTTTGAGTTCCTTTTTCAAGAACATTTGCTCCTGGTAAGGGCTCGTTGTTAACATCTTTTACGGTACCGGAAATTTGCATTTGTGCCCACGTAAGACTACTAAATGCAACGGTTAAAAGCAAGGTTAAGAGTTTCTTCATGAATAAAATTTTAGTTAATAATTTTAGAATATGTTTATTGAGTTTTTAGTCAATTAACAATTCTGATATATTATTACTAAGTAGAGTTTGTTTTTTTTATACTCTTTTATTTTTGAAAAAGTTAAAATTTTGCTAAAAATTTAGTGTAGTAGAACGATCCGTTAGCTCCCATTTGCACAGCATCCCATAATCCTCCGCTATCTGTATTTCTAGCTTGTTCAGTAGGATAGGTGTTGAATAAATTGTTAACTCCGACTTGTATAGAAAAATGATTGGAAATCTCATAAGAGAAGTGAGTATCTAAAGTATATTTAGATTTGTAAGAATCTATAGAAGCCTGTAATCTGTCTTGGCTTGAATTGTTAAATTCACTAAGCGGTTTATAGATTTGCCAATCAATAAGATCAACATCACTATATTTTGTAAGTGTATTACTTAAAGAAAAATGATTGTTGCTGTAAACAGCATTTAAAATAAGTTTATACTTTGGTGCCGAAGCTCTTAAGAAATATTGTTCTCTTGTACCAAAGAAAATTTCAGAATCTAACCCTTTGTGGTTAATTTCAGTAATCTCCATTTTGTTAAGATTACCGGTAAAATTAAGGAGTAGTTTAGAGCTTGAAAACTTTTTACACCAGTTAAATCTAAAATCCAGTCCGTAAGTTGAGGTATTTACTCCGTTGGCAAAAAACTGTACATTTTGAACGTTTGAATTTAAACTTGAAGCGTCAAAATTACCGCTTAGAATAATTCGATCTTTAATAAAAATATAGTAGGAGTCTAATGAAAACTGAAAATTATGACTGAACTTATGATTGATACCTAAACTGTAATTTATGGCTTTTTCTTCTCGAAGCCTCTCAATACCAAATTTTTGGGTTATTGGATTGTTATTAGCAATTAAAAAAGATTCTACCGGTTGGTTATCTATGTAATTGGTGAACTTTAAATTATAGTAAATCTGAGCAAGTGAAGGTGCTCTAAAACCTGTACTAAAAGAAACTCTTAAGTTAGTTTTTGGAGTTACTTTAAATCGTGAAGCAATTTTTGTATTCAATGTACTACCAAAATCACTATAGTTTTCATAGCGAAAAGCTGTGGCTAATAACCATTTTTTTGAGAAATCAATTTCACTATCAAAATATAAACTAACACTGGTTCTGGTTCTGTCTACCTTATTTAACGGAGAATATCCGGGGAACCCTTGCGAACCACCGGGTCTTATTTTTCCGTTGTGCGTTGGAATTAAGTTTGAAGGTGTAGAGTTAGTAACTATGTTTCCATTATTGTCATACGATTCATAAGAGCCCTGTTCTCCGGCAAAAATTTTATAATTTTCTATTCTGTTTTCTAAGCCTGCTGCAATGTTTAAACCTTTTAAAAAGTTAGGAAAATGTTTTGAAACATCAATGTTTGTTGCGTTTTGAGCTAAGCTATGTCCGCCGGCATCAAATTCATTAGGCGATTTTTCTAAAAGTGTAGCATTTAGCGTTTCTTTTATATAATAATGAAAATAGTTTTTACCGTAGGTATTGCTAAAATCAATATTCCAATTCTTTAATTTTCCTTTTAAGCCTAATGTGAGTGATTTGTCTGATATATTAGAGGTTATTAGCGGATTAAATCCGTTAGGATATATGTCTTTTACATTTCGTTCACTGCCAGGTGTTCTTGTAAAGGCATAGGCTTTGGTGTTTTTATAGTTATAACCTCCGTTTGTGTAAGCTTTAATCGTGGAAGATATAGGTATTTCAGCATTTACAAATAAACTATGAGAGGTAACAGCAGCATCTCCATAGTTTTCGCGTATGTTAGTACCTTGCCTAAAGGTGTGACCTTTGCTGAGAAATTCAGCAGAAAGATTAACAAAACCATTTTCATTTATGGCTGTCCCGTAATTGATAGCCGCTTTATAAGTTATTCCATCTACGCCTTTTCTGTTTTCATTTGTATTATTGTTGGCGTTATAAAAACCAAAGGTTGAATTTACATTGGTTTCATCGGTAGCATCATTTAAAACAATATTAATAACTCCGGCAATAGCATCAGAACCATATTGAGCAGAAGCACCATCTTTAAGTACCTCAATTCGTTTAATAGCAGAGGCGGGAATAGCATTTAAATCGGTTCCGGAATTACCTCTTCCACGAGTACCATATAAATTTATTAAAGAAGCTTGGTGTCTTCTTTTTCCGTTAATTAAAACTAATGTTTGATCAGGTCCTAAACCTCTGTAAGTTGCCGGAATAATATGATCTGAACCATCAGAACCGGATTGTTTGGTAGCGTTAAATGAAGGAATTTCATTTTGAATGAATTGATTTACTTCTAAAAACTCACTGTTTTTTTCGATGTCTTTTATTTCAATAACATCGGTAGATACCGGAGAATCCGCTTTTCGTCTGTTGTTATTTCTTGAACCTACTATGAGTACTTCGTCTAGTTCAAGTCCGGATTTAAGAAAAATGTTTACAAATTGACTCTTTGGCTGAATTATCTGTGAAGAGTACCCAATATGAGTAATTGTTATAGAATTATTGGTTGTTAATTTTAATTCAAAAGTACCGTCATTTTGAGTAATGGTTCCGTTTTGTGTATTATTTTCTATAATGTTTGCCTTTTGAACGGGTTTGTTGTATTGATCAAGCACAATACCGCGAAGAATGTATCCGTTTTGGAAATTTTTTATGATACTGTCGTTTCTAAGTGTATGAAACGTTTCGGAACTTTCATTTATAGAGGTGTCGTTTGTTTTCTTTAGATAATATAGAACATAGTAGTTGTTCCCTAGATATTCAATATTATATGGAGTGCTTTTTTTTAGTAGGTTTATAGATTGGTTGAGCGTTAAATTTTCAAAAGGAACAATATCAATCTGCTGATGTTTAATGGTAATAGGATTATAAGTAAAGAAAATATGATGTTTGTTGCTTATAATACTTAAAGCTTCAGAAAGTGAAATGTATTTTTTGTGTTGTGAATGTAAACTTAGAGAATATAAAAAGAATACAACAAAACAGTAAAATAGTGAAATTGTATTCTTTTGCGTCATTAAAAAAGAGAATTAATTAGTTTTTATAAACTACTAATTTAGTATTTTCTTTTTTAATATTAATATTTGTTGATTTTCTAATAGCGTTTAAACAAATGTCTAAATTTGTTGTAGGTACAATTCCTGTAATTAAAATTTCTTTAGCTTCCGGATGTTTATACTCAAAAGTAACACCATAAGTGTCAGATACTTTGTTTAAAGCTTCTTCAAGAGTAAAGTTGTTAAAAATAAGCTTTCCGTTTTTCCATGAAACATGTTCTTCATTTGAAGCTAAATTTTTATCAATAAGTATTTTTTTATCTAAAGAAGAATATTCTATATAATTTCCCGGAGCCATTTTTTTAGAAGTTCCGTTGTTTAAGGTTAACCATATATTACCTTCTTCTAAATAAACTTTGGTTTTTTGCCTTTGTGTGTTTACATTAAATTGGGTACCGTAAACCTCCACAACTAAATCATTTGTATTTACCCAAAATTTAGCATTGGTCGTTTCTTTTTTATTAACCTTAAAATAGGCTTCTCCTTTCAACCAAACTTTTCTAACATCATTTTTATTATATGAAATACTAGAGTTTGAGTTTAAGGTAACTAACGTACCGTCTTTTAATTTTAATTCTAAAATTTCACCATAGGCGGTTTTGTGAGTTACACGAGTAAGGTTAAAATAACCTATAAAACTTAATGAAATAAGAAGTAAAATACTGGCAGCTATACCTAGTTTTTGATATAAATGCTTGTTTTTACGTGAAGTCTTTTTGATTTGTTTGTCTTGAATTGCTTTTAACTTGGTTTCAAGTTTATCCCATTCAAACTCAATTTTTTCTTCCGTAACAGTATCTTTTTTAAAATTAATGCCTAGCAATATATCACGAGCTTCATATGCAATATCTCGTTTCATGGGATTATTTTTTAACCAAAAATCCCAAAAAGAAACATCTGATAACTGACTGTTAAAAGCCCAGTTTTTAAATGATGCATCATTTAAAAAATCGTGAATTGTATTATATGTTTTTTTAGTCATTAAAAATCAATACTAAGGGGTACTATTGACATAAGTATAATTTTTATTAAATATACTCCTTTTAAGGTTACAAATTTATGAATTTAATAATTGTAAAATTGCCATTTCTTCTCTTAAATTTTTAATGGCTTTATGTAGTGTATTTATAACGCTTTGGTAGTTGATATCCATAGTTTCTGCAATTTCACTTGCTTTTAAATTGCAATGGAATTTTAAATAAATAACTTCTTTTTGGCGTTTAGGTAGTTGGTTGATTAGATTAGCAAGATTTTTGTTTCTGAAGGTAGTTGATTCTTGGTTGGTAATAAACTCTTCCGGGGTAAAGTTAATATCAACAATGTTTGTGTCAATATTTCTTACCATTGAATATTTTTGAGTTTTATTTAATTTTTTTATAATGAATCTTCGAAAAGAAGAAAATAAATAAGGAGCTATTGAGTCTAAATCACTTAAATTTTCTTTATGCTCATAAATATAGACAAAGAAATCCTGTAAAGAATCTTCTGTTAAAATTGCATTATTAGAAATTTTTAAGCCATAACTGTAGAGAGAAGGGTAGAACTTTTTAAAAAGAATAGAGAATGCTTTTAAATCCCCTTCTTTTAAAGACTTCCACAATATTTCATCAGATAAGCTACTCATTAAATGTTAGTTAGTTTACGTAAAATTAATAAAAAAATAATAAACTCATAAAAAACTGTTAAAATTCTTTAATATACTAAAATTATGATACTGTAAAAAATGAAGTAATGTACTATATTTGCCAACGCAAAATATCAATAATAAAGTATAATGAAAGCCGGAATTGTAGGATTACCAAATGTAGGAAAGTCAACCTTGTTTAATTGTTTATCAAATGCTAAAGCACAAAGTGCTAACTTTCCATTTTGTACCATAGAACCTAATTTAGGTGTTGTAAACGTACCAGATACTCGATTACAAAAATTAGAAGAGTTGGTAAATCCGGAAAGAGTATTACCAGCCACAGTTGAAATTGTTGATATTGCAGGATTGGTTAAAGGAGCAAGTAAAGGAGAAGGTTTAGGAAATCAGTTTTTGGCTAATATTCGTGAAACAGATGCTATTTTACACGTATTACGTTGTTTTGAAAACGATAATATTGTGCATGTCGATGGTTCTGTAGACCCGATTAGAGATAAAGAAACTATTGATATTGAACTTCAACTTAAAGATTTAGAAGCTGTTGAAAAGCGTCTTGATAAAGTAAAAAGAGCAGCAAAAACAGGGAATAAAGAAGCGCAAAAAGAATTAGAAGTACTAGAAAAAATTCAACAGTCGTTATTAGAAGGAAAATCTATCAGAACTATTGAGTTTACAGATAAAGAAGATGAATTAGTAAAAACCATGCAATTTATTACAGCTAAGCCTGTATTATATGTGTGTAATGTTGATGAAGCTTCAGCAAAAGAAGGAAATGCTTATGTTGAAAAAGTAAAAGAAGCTGTAAAAGATGAAGAAGCTGAAATTATTGTATTAGCTGTAGCAACTGAAGCAGATATAGCCGAGTTAGAAGATTATGAAGAGCGTCAGATGTTTTTGTCTGATATAGGATTGGAAGAGCCGGGAGTATCACGTTTAATTCGTTCAGCGTACAAACTATTAAATTTACAAACATACTTTACTGCCGGTGTTAAAGAAGTAAGAGCATGGACAGTTCCGGTTGGAGCAACAGCTCCTCAAGCAGCAGGTGTGATTCATACAGATTTTGAAAAAGGATTTATTCGTGCTGAAGTTATTGGGTATAATGACTATGTAACTTACGGGTCTGAGTCAAAAGTAAAAGAGGCAGGAAAAATGAGAGTTGAAGGGAAAGAGTATGTAGTAGCAGACGGTGATGTTATGCACTTTAGATTTAATGTATAGGTAAATCTATAACAATCATAAATTTAGTAAGCAAACTCTATTGAACTGGTTTCGATAGAGTTTTTTTGTACCTTTAAAACAAAAACATTCATGATCCAATTTGACAAAAAAAGTCTTCAGTTTTTAAAAGATTTAAAAGAAAATAATAATAGAGAATGGTTTACTGAGCATAAAAAAGAGTTTACAAAAGCTCAAAATAATGCTAAAGAAGTATACGCTGCTATTAGAGAAAAATTAGAAACGCATGATGAAATAGAGGCATTCAAATTATTTAGAATATACAGAGATGTTCGTTTTAGTAAAGATAAAACACCTTTTCAACCTCATTTTGCAGGTTCTTTTTCAAGAAAAGGAGCACATTTAAGAGGAGGTTATTATTTGAGAATAAGACCTGGAGAAAGTTTTTTAGCCGGCGGTTTTTGGGAACCTAATAAAGAAGATTTATTAAGAATTCGAAAAGAATTTGAGATTGATGATAGCGAGATTAGAGCAATAATTTCTGATAAGAATTTTATAAAGTATTTTGAAGGAAAGCTAGAAGGTGAAGAGTTAAAAACGGCTCCGAAAGGTTTTGAAAAAGAACATCCAGCAATAGACTTAATAAGAAAAAAAGGATTTATAGCCATTCGAAAGTTTACTGATCAAGAAGTGATATCTGATAACTTTTTAGAGGAGGTTGAAGCATCTTATAAAGCATTACGTCCGTTTTTTGATTATATGAGTGATGTGCTAACCACCAATTTAAACGGAGAGAGTATTCTTTAGTTTAAATGCCTATTAACTTCTTTTTTAAGGTATAGATATGTAACTAAAGTAGAAAGAATATCTGCAATAGGAAAAGAAATCCATACACCGTTAATTCCATAAAATTTAGGAAGAAAATACACTAGCGGAATTAAGAAAAAACCTTGTTTTAATAAGGTTAAAAGCAAAGCCGGTAAAGCTTTTCCTGCAGCCTGAAAATATGCAGATCCTATTAATTGGGTGGTGATAACCGGAGTAGCTAAAAAAGTAATTATTAAGGCATTTGGAGTAAGATTAAGTAGCTCCTGATCGTTTGTGAAAATTCTAACTAATTGAGAAGGAAAAAGCATTATTACGATAAAAATTACCGTAGCAATTCCGGTTCCAAATAAAATAGAAGTCTTTATAGTTTCTTTAACTCTTTTTGAATTATTAGCCCCGTAATTGTACCCGGCAATTGGTAAAAAACCTTGAGTTACTCCTAATACAGGAAACAAAGCAAACATCATTATTCTATTGATAATTCCATAAATAGAAATAGAAATTTCACCTCCATAGTAAAATAAACTATGATTTAAAATAATCATTAAAATACTAATTGTACCTTGTCTAATTATTGTAATGCCCCCTAAAGCAATAATTTCTCTTACAATAGAAAAATTGATGATAAAGTATTTAGGTATAATTTTGAGCTCATTTTTTTCTGAAAGAAAAAACCAAATAACAAATAATCCGCTTACCGCATACGAAATAGACGTTGCTAAACCGGCACCAAACATGCCCAATCCTAAAAATTTAATAAAAACAATATCTAAAACTATGTTTGCAATAGCCGGTAAAATTAGGGTAAACATAGCATAATTCGGCTTACCAACGGCTCTAATAACAGGATTTCCCATCATAGCAAAAGCTAAAAAAGGTACGCCCCAAATGATTACCAAAAAATATTCGGTGGCAGGAGCAATTATAGACCCTTTTGCTCCGAAAATTTCTAAAATAGGAAGATGAAAATAAGAACCGAGAAGAATAAATAGTAAAGATAAACTAATGGTTAAACTAATTTGATTTCCAAAGACATTAAAAGCTTTGGTAAAGTTTTGCTTTCCTAAATTTCTGGAAATAATAGAACTTCCTCCAATGCCTATTCCCATACCAATTGAAGAGATAAAAAAAGCTATAGGCATTACCACAGTGATGGCTGCAATGGCTAATACATCTATCCATCTTCCTACAAAGATAGTATCAACTATCATGTTTAAAGACATAACCAAGATACCAATAGAAGCAGGAATAGCTTGTTTTAGTAATAGACTGCTTATGCTATCAGACTCAAATTTATTTGTCAAATTATATTTGTTAATTTATTTGGAGATTCAAATATCAATTGTTTTTTCTTAAAAAATAAAAACAATACGTATTTTAAGTAATAATTAACAACAATGGGTTAAGTTTGCTGTATGAATTTTTTTGAGAAGAAACATATAGTAACGGCCAATGAATTGGACGTATATAATCATGTAAATAATGTAGTATACGTACAGTGGATTCAGGATATTGCAGATGATCATTGGAATGTATTAACAGAAAAAATGGAAGAGCCGGATTACGTGTGGTTTGTTATAAGACATGAGATAGATTATAAAGCTCAGGCAAAATTGAATGATGAAGTTACCATTACAACGTGGGTTGGAAAAACAGAAGGCGTAAAGTCTGTAAGACATGTAGCAATTAAAAAAGGAGAAACCCTTTTAGTAAAATCAGCAACTACCTTTTGTTTAGTAGATAAAAAATCGTTAAAACCCAGAAGAATAACAGAAGATATTATTCAAATACTTCAACCACCTGTTTAACAGAAATGAAATTGTTTAGAAACTGATTTATAATGAGTATAATTAGCATAATAGATATAGTAGGTACATTTGCTTTTGCAATTAGCGGGGCTTTGGTAGCTATAAAAAAAGATTTTGATGTTTTTGGAGTTGTTATAATTGCATTTGTAACCGCAGTAGGAGGAGGAATGTTGAGAGACATACTAATCAATGCGCATCCGATAAACTGGATTGGTGATGTAAATTATATATGGACAATTTTAGGAGCCGTCGTTTTTACTTTTTTATTCAAATCAAAAATAGCTCCCTTACGTAAAACAATGTTTCTGTTTGATACTATTGGTATTAGTGTATTTACCTTGTTAGGATTGCAAAAAGGATTAAGTTATAATTTACATCCGTTTTTAGCATTGGTAATGGGGGTTGTATCAGCTGTTTTCGGAGGTGTAATCAGAGATGTATTAACCAGAAAAGTTCCTTTAATATTTAAAAAAGAAATATATGCTTCAGCGTGTTTATCAGGAGGTGTAATATACTTGGCGTTAGAAAATTTTAATATAAATGAAAACGTTCAATTTATAACTTCAGCCATAGTAATTATAGCAATAAGAACACTTGCTGTGATAAAAAAATATGAATTACCTAAAATAAAAGGAGATATTTTTTCTTTACTGAGTAATCACAAATAGCCAATTTAAAGCTATTTGTGATTATTTATATTTTAAGAAAGCCAACCTTTACTTATACTCTTTTTAGTAAAGAAATAGAGTAAAAAACCAATAATTAAAACCATAATAGGCATTATAATGGCTCCCGGTCCGTATACTTCTATAGATTTACTTATAAAAAGATTGTATATCATTTGAATAATTATTCCTACAAGTGAAACTAAAAAAATAGGCAAGGCAATCTTTTTTCTTAAAAGAAGCAATATACAACCTATAAAACCACCAAAAACAGCTAATGCAAATGCAGCCATAACCCAAGACGGAGTATTGGTAACCATTTCGAGTTGTTCTTCAGTATACATAGCTTTAAAAGCATCAGTTTTATATGCCTGTTGTAGATAGGCATTTACTCCCATAGCATTCCATAGAAGAGCTATAACTCCAAAAATCCAGAAAAAAGTAGAAGGTTTACTAGAATTTGTCATAAAAAATAAGATTTAGTTAGTTGATTTTAAAAGTATTAATAAAGAGTCATAAATCAAAATATAAAGTATTAGATCTTTTAAATGACTTATTGCTTAGAAATTAACAAGTTAGAAAAAATTGGTAAAGAAAAATAAGTTTTAAGTTGTTGGTTTAAGGTTGTTTGTCGATTTTTTTTTAAGTCTCTGTTAATTATTTACAACTTAACAAGTAACAATCAAAATAATTATAATATGACACCCTTTTTATTTATCCGAAAAAGAATGCTACAAGCATTTTTTTTCTTCATGGCGGCATATATGTATGCCCAAGTTAATACCGGTGGAAGTGCAACAACGGCCAATCACCAAAAACAAGTAATAGGTTATATAAGTAACTGGGATGCTTGGAAAGATCAAAAAGCCGGAGTTCCGGCGCAAGGAGCCCTTACCCATCTTAATATTGATTATTCAAAATACACTATTTTGAATTACTCATTTTTTGGTGTGGCAAGAGATGGTTCATTACATAGTGGAGATCATAGAAATAAGAATATTTATCAAAGCGGTGTAACTCAAGAACCAAAAGACCTTTTTTTTACAGATATATACAGTAGCTGGGATTTACATATACTATTTGGTGAAATAGATCCTATACAATATATTAATCAGGATGCAAAAACCAGAGCGGAGGCTCAAGGATTTCAGGTAGAGTTAAACGGTACTACATGGACACATCCTACTTGGGGATTAAGCGGTAGTTTACCGTTGCCACTTCATAAAGAAACCGGAGCTCCCGGATTATTAGAATTAGCACATCAAAAAGGAGTAAAAGTGATGGCTTCAATAGGAGGATGGAGTATGTGTAAACATTTTCCTGAAATGGCTGCAGATCCTGTAAAAAGAGCAAAATTTATTGAAGATTGTAAGAAGTTAATAGCAACAGGATTTGATGGTATTGATTTAGACTGGGAATATCCGGGACCTTATTCAGGAATGAATTTTACAGGAACCAACGCAGATTTTGCCAATTTTGAAGCATTGGTAGAAGAAATTCGTGCAGCAATAGGACCTGATAAATTAATCACAGCAGCAATGTCTGCTGATCCAAGAAAGTTAGATGGATTTAACTGGACTCGATTGGCGGCTTCTATGAATTATTTTAATATGATGACTTATGATATGAACGGAGGTTGGTCTAATATTGCAGGACATAACGCACCGGTTTATCCATATACAGGAGCAGAAGTTTCTTTTTTTAACTGGCAATCTACTTTACAAAAACTAACAGAAAAAGGAGTACCGACCAATAAAATTTGTATGGGAGCTCCTTTTTATGGAAGAGGGGTTGTTACTAACGGAGCAGCAGACTTAAATGTAGCTACTGTAAAACGATCGGAAACTGTTCAACCTGATGGACCTATTGTAACGGCAGCAGATTATACCAATTGGCCTAAAGAGGTATATGACGGAACGCCTAATTACTTTTTTATTAAGCAAAAAGCCTTATCTGCAGGTAGCGGATGGACTAAAAAATGGGATAATGAAGCAAAAGCTCCATATTTAGTTAAAGGCAATTACTTTTTAAGTTATGATGATGAAGAGTCAATAGGGATTAAAGCACAGTTTATTAACGATTATTCCTTAGGAGGAACTATTGTTTGGACGGTTTACGGAGATTTAGAGTTTGGAGGAAGTGTTACTTCTTTTGGAACAAAGTTAAAGCGTTGGTCTGATGTAAAATCACCATTAGTAAATAAAATAAATGAAGTTTTTGCTAATGGAAATACAGGAGGAAATGTAGCTCCGACAGTAAGTATTACATCACCGGCAAACAACGCAGCATTTGCAGTGGGTGATAATGTTGTTATTACTGCTAATGCAACAGATAGCAACGGAACGGTTACAAAAGTTGAGTTTTTTAACGGAGCAACTAAATTAGGAGAAGATACTACAAGTCCGTATTCATTTACCATTTCAAATGCAGTAGCCGGAACTTATCAACTTACCGCAAAAGCAACCGATAATGATAATGCATCAACAGTTTCTACGCAAGTAACTATTTCTGTTACAGACGGAACATCTAATGTTCCTCCGGTAGTAGTTATAACTTCACCTGCTGCAAATGCTTCTTTTAATGAAGGAGAAGCTGTAACTATTACAGCAAATGCAACAGATAGTGACGGAACCGTTGCAAAAGTTGAGTTTTTTAACGGAGCTGCTAAGGTAGGAGAAGCAACAGCAAGCCCATATAGTTATGTATTAAACGGATTAACAGAAGGCACTCATGTATTAACAGCAAAAGCGACAGATGATAAAGGTGCTATTACTACTTCTGATGCGGTATCAATTACTGTAACTAAAGACTCTGGCGATGTATGTAGTAGTTATCCGGTTTGGTCTGCTTCAGCAACCTATACAGGAGGTAATGATGTAAAATATAACAATGTACATTATAGAGCTAAATGGTGGACACAAAATGACAATCCTGAAGATAAAAGCGGAGCTGATGATGTATGGAAAAAAATAGGCCCTTGTGGAGGCGCAACAGATCCTACAAATGAACTTCCGGTTGTAAGTATTACTTCACCGGCTAACAATGCTTCTTTTGATGAAGGAGCAACTATTGAAGTTCAAGCAAACGCATCAGATGCTGATGGAACTATAGCTAAAGTTGAGTTTTTTAACGGAACTACTAAATTGGGAGAAGATACCACAAGTCCGTATTCATTTACCATTTCAAACGCAGTAGCAGGTACCTATACACTTCATGTAAAAGCTACAGATGATAAAAACGGAGTAGCTACTTCTTCAAATGTGTCGGTAACGGTAAAAACAAGTACTACCGGAGGAGGAGATTGTGGCGGAGTACCACAATATGCAGTAGGTACATCATATAGTCAAAATCAAGAAGTACAAAACGAAGGAGAAAAATACAAATGTAATGTACCGGGTTGGTGTTCTTCAACAGCCGATTGGGCTTATGCTCCAGGTACAGGAACTTATTGGCAAGATGCTTGGGCAAAAGTAGGAACCTGCGGAGGAGGAACAGGAGGAAATTCTCCATTAGTAAGTATAACTTCACCTTTAAATGGTTCTACCTATTCAGAAGGAGCAAGTTTTACAATTCAAGCAGATGCATCTGATTCTGATGGAACGGTAACAAAAGTTGAATTTTTTAACGGAGTTTCTAAATTAGGGGAAGATACCACAAGTCCATATTCATTTGCAATTAGTAATGCTCAGGCAGGTAGTTATTCTTTAACTGCTGTTGCTACAGATAATGATAATAACCAAACAACTTCAACTGCGGTAATAATAAGAAGTAGTAATGGTGGTGGAGGTAACGGTACCCTACCGGGAAAAATTTTAGTAGGTTATTGGCATAATTTCAATAACGGATCAAGCACACCAAGATTGAGTGAAGTTTCAACAGATTGGGATGTTATTTGCATTGCTTTTGCAGAACCAAGATCAGGAAGTACTTCTGATATGGTATTCAATCCATATGAAATATATAGTGGTAATGTACAAGCCTTTATTAATGATGTAGCTACTGTTAGAAATAGAGGGCAAAAAGTACTTATTTCTATAGGAGGAGCTAATGCCAGAGTAGAATTAAATACTGAAGCTGAAAAAAATGAGTTTGTAAATTCAATGACTGCTATTATTAATACGTATGGTTTTGATGGAATGGATATAGATTTAGAAGGAAGTTCACTTTCATTAAACAGTGGAGATACTGATTTTAGAAATCCTACAACACCAAAAATTATCAATTTAATAGCAGCAACAAAGTCTATACGAAATAATATTGGCGCAAGTTTTATATTAAGTATGGCGCCTGAAACGGCGTATGTGCAAGGAGCTTATGGTAACTACTCGGGAGTTTTTGGAGCCTATTTACCTGTAATTCATGCTTTACAAAATGAAATGAATTACATTCATGTACAACATTATAATACAGGATCTATGTTTGGAAGAGACGGTAGAGTATATCAACCGGCAACAGCAGATTTCCATGTAGCCATGGCAGAAATGTTGATTACCGGATTCCCGGTAGCTCAAACCGGATTAACGTTCCCGGGGCTTAGAGCAGATCAAGTAGCTATAGGATTGCCATCAACAACACAAGCAGCCGGAAGTGGTTATACTTCAGAAGCGGTTGTACAACAAGCATTAGATTATTTAATTAAGGGCGTTTCTTATTCAGGAAGAACATATACTACCGCAGCTACATATCCGGATTTTAGAGGTTTAATGACTTGGTCAATTAACTGGGATGTTGTTAATAATGCAGCATTTTCTTCAAGTCACAGAGCTTATCTAGATAGCTTAGGAGCACAGGCTAAAACAACAAAAGAAGAGGTAGTTGTTGAAGAAGAAGTAAGAATTACTCCTAATCCTGTTGCTGAAAAATTAACAATATTGAACTTAAAAACTCAAGAGTTAAGAGGAGGTAGTAATGAAACTAAAATTCAAATTTTTGATGTTAATGGTTCTTTAATGTTTGAGTCAATATTTACTTCAAGTGCTAAAAGCACAAGTTTTGATGTGAGCTTTTTAAAAGGCGGATTGTATTTTTATTCTTTAGAAAATACTAAGAAAAAGCACATAGGGAAGTTTATTAAAGTAGATTAATAACTTTTTAAATTTATTATAAATCCTGCATATAAACTATGCAGGATTTTTTTGTGAAAAATTAGCAACTAAAAGATTTCCTATCTTTGAAATAAGAAAATTAATAAGTTATGAGAAAAATGATACTATTATGTTTCTTGCTAGTAGGAACCACTCTAGTTGCTCAAGAGAAAAAGCTACCCAAAGGGTGGGATGTTATTTTATTAAATGGAGAAACTGCATATATGAATTTAGTAACTGGAGAAGTTTCTAAAAAATATCCAAATAAACCTGCTCAAGAAAAAATAGAAGAAACAGATTTTGATCCTACTATCATACACATAGTAAAGAAAGGAGAAACATTAAGTACTATTGCAAGAAGCTATGTGATGCCTTTAAGTAGATTGTATCAACTGAACAGTTTAACAGATTTTGATGATTTAGAAGTAGGGCAAGAAATAGTGGTAGGATATGCAACTACAGAAAAGGCTAAAAATGATTTTTTAAAAGGGATACCATCAGAGAAAGTAATAGACGCAAAATACCATACGGTAAAAAAAGGCGATACCTTGTTTACCATAGCTAAACATTATGGAATAACAGTAAATGAGTTAAAAAGGAAGAATATGTTAAACGATACTACAATTTATTTAGGGCAACGTTTAATTATTAACTAAGATATCTTAAAATACTGTTAAAGCTAACAAAGAACTGTAACTACTGTTTTATTTGGTCGTCATATAATTGATTACTTAACAGAAAAAGTTGGTGATTAGTTAGTTTTTAATAGTTGATTGAAGAAGGCACAAGATGAAATCTTGAGCCTTTTTTATTAAATAAAAACATGCTTTTTTTTTAGCTAAAAAAATCTTTTATTTGTGCCTTAATTCTTAAAAAATTGAAATTTAAAAAGAAGGCCTCCATTTTCTTTCTGTTATTCCCTTTCATAGTTTTAAGTCAGAACTTAGAAAATATAGGGAAATCATCATTATTTAAGTTAACCGGAGGAGTTGGAGTAAATACAGTGTTTTATGAGGGAAATTCTAACAGAGCACCGTTTACTTATTTTTTATCGGGGAATGTAAATGTCAATGTAAGCGGAGTCTATAATATTCCTCTTTCTTTTTCGTATTCCAATAGTAAATTTCAAACCAACAATCCATTTTCTTTTAACAGATTTAGTTTACACCCCAGTTACAAATGGGTAACTGCCCATATAGGAGATGTAAACATGACATTTTCACCATATACACTTAGCGGACATCAATTTACCGGGTTAGGAGTAGACCTATCACCTAAAGAAAAATTTAAAGTTAGTTTAATGTATGGACGATTGTTGAAAGAAAGAGAGTATAACGTAGATAATTTTAATGGAGAAGCGAACTACAGAAGAGTAGGTTATGGTGTTAAAGCTTCTTATAAGTTTGATAAGTTTACATTAGGCGGAATTTTCTTCAAAGCCTCTGATGTTGTAGAGTCTTTAAAGGAAAGAATTCCTGTAGAAAAAGAAATTCAGCCCAAAGATAATACGGTGATTAGTGTAGATGGAGAATTTTCATTCATTAAAGATTTAAAAATAAGAGGAGAAGTTGCGGTTTCTGCTTTAACAGAAGATATTAGAGCAGGAGGAGGAAATAACGGATTTATGTCTTTTTTAATGAAAACCAATGTAACAACTCAATATTACAAGGCATATAACATTAACTTTTTATATCAGGTAGGAAAAGGAAATATAGGAATACGATATGAATACATTGACCCTGATTATAAAACACTAGGAGGTTATTTTTTTAATAACGATCTTGAAAATATTACCATTAACGGATCTCAACGTATTTTTAAAGATAAAGTAGGGGTTGCTATAAATGTAGGGTTACAAAGAGACGATTTGAAAGGAGCCAAAGCTTCACAGTTAAAAAGATTGGTAAGTTCGGTTAACGTATCATATGATGCCAGCAAAAAAATGAATATGACACTGTCTTATTCAAACTTTCAATCATATACCAACATAAAAAACCAGTTTGATTATATCAACGGAATATCTCAGGTTGAACAAGAACTGGATAAAGCTAATATCACGCAAATTTCTCAAAATGCAAACTTAAATGTTAATTACATTTTAAAAGAATCGGATGTAAGAAGAGAAAATATAAATGTAGGATTAACCTTTCAAGATGCTGCTAATAAAGTGGGAGACACTCAAAGAAGTATAGATCAATCTACTCTATATAACGGAAACTTAGCATATACTGTAGGTTATCCTCAAAAAGATTTAACACTATCCGGAGCTTTAAACGCAAGTTATAATGTATTAGATGATTCAAATAGCATTATAATGGGACCTACAATTTCAGCCAGTAAAGGCTTTTTAGACAAAAAACTTAAAGTAAATAGCTCTTTAGGATACAACCAAAGTAGAATTAATGGCGAAAATCAAGGAGAAATAACAAACTTTAGAGTTAGTAGCAGATACGTTTATAAAAAGCGACATAACTTTAACCTTAACGGAATGGTTCAATTTCGTAATTCTTTAAATACCTCCAGAAAAGATTTTACCGTAACGTTTGGATATACTTACAGATTTGGCATTTTTGATTCAAAAGATTTAAAATTTTCAAAAAAACCAAATCCAGTTAAAAGTAAAATAAAAATAGTAAGAAGAACAAAGACCAAAACTAAAAACGATGATATTAAGTTCATTTTTAGAGATTCTTTATATGAGGGAACTATTCCGCAAATAGATTATAAAATAGCTTCCTTATTACATTCTTCATTATTTGAAAAAATTCCGCAGAAAAGAAAGAACAAATTAGACGAGCGAAGAATTGAAATTGCGAAAGAAACAAATAAGAAAGCATATAAAATAAAAAGTATTCAATTTTTAAAAGAGCTTTACGATTCTGAAGATGTATTAAATCAATACTACACCATGCTTTTTGAAACGGTTAACGAACTACAGGCCGATGCGGAAAGATTAGATTATTCTATGGAAATGGAATATATTAAAAATAGAAAAGAAGCTATTAAACATCCTTTGTGGAATAAATCGGAAGAGGATAAAAAAGAGTATGCAGAAAATTTACAGGCAGAATTTAAAAAAGTAGAAGAAAAATTACAGAAATCACTTAAAAAACTACTTACCCACAGATGGATTGTATCTGAAACTAAAAAGTACTCAACTATTGATGAAATTAAAAATGACACCCAAGTTTTAAATAAGTTTTATGAGGAAAATGGAAGTGTTATTTTTGAGAAGATTGAAAATGAGAAAAATAAACAAAAAATAAAATTATATTTGTTGGAACATATTATCGAATTTTTAGCACATGAATCAGAAAATTATATAGATAATAAACAGTACCAACTAAAATACATCTATAAAAACTAACCAGCTTTAATTGTATGAAAAGACTATTACCCCTAATCTTTACATTATTTACTATTGTACAAACTTTTTATGCGCAACAGTATCCTGTTACGATAGTACCAAGAGTAAATGCACCTGCACCTGTTAACTTTTTTAATTATGCTGATGAAACTAGCTTAAATAGCCCGATAACAGTTCAAATTTTTCTGAATGATATAACAGTAACTAACAGACAAATTCGTTTAAAAACATACTTTGAAGGCGGTAATATTAGTTTTAGAAGTAAAGATTTTGTTTTAGGAGCTGAAGAGCTGTTTTTAGAAGGAGGAGTTCCGTTAACGCTCAGAAATACAGAACTTGCTCCTTACTATAAGTTTGAAAATATTGAAGGAATTAATACGGCAACGTATTCTCAAACAATTCCTGAAGGAAGTTATAATTTCTGTTTTGAAGTATATGATTATTTATCCGGAGCGAAATTGTCAGCTAAAAAATGTGCAACTGTTTTTATCTTTAAAAACGAACCTCCCATTTTAAATTTACCCTTTAACGGGGCAAACATAGAGCCTAAAGATTTTGAAACTATTGTTTTTCAATGGACACCCAGACATATCAATGTAAGCAATGTTGAGTACGAGTTTAGCATGGTTGAAATTTGGGATAATTATGTAAATCCGCAAACTGCTTTTTTATCTCAAGTTCCTATTTATGAAGAAACCACAAGAAGAACAAGTATTGTTTACGGACCTGATAAACCATTACTCTTACCAAGTAAAAGATATGCATGGAGGGTAAAAGCAAAAGCATTACAAGGGGTTGAAGAAATAGGACTCTTTAAAAACCAAGGATATAGTGAGGTTTTTTGGTTTTCAAGAACGTTACCTTGTCAACCACCGGATAATGTGAGTGCAGAGCCTAAAGGAACTTCAAAAATTAATGTATTCTGGGATCAAGATCCGACTGTTCATTCAGAATTTATCATAGCCTATAGAGAGGCAGATAAACAAGATGCTCAATGGTTTACTAAAAGAACTAACAGTAGTTGGGCTACCATATGGGATTTAAAGTCAGGAACCACCTATGAATATAAAGTAAAAGGTAAATGTCAGTTTCAGTATAGTGAGTATTCAGAAGTACAAAGAGTAACAACAGAAACTTCACAAAATGAAGATGCTAATTATCAATGTGGAATTGTTCCTGACGCTATTGCTATTAGTAACAGACAACCACACCCGGGACTTAGTTTAGGAGATGTAATTACAGCAGGAAATTTTAAAGTAACAATAACTGAAATTCAAGGACAATCAAACGGAGTAATTTCAGGAAAAGGATATGTAGCAATACCTTATTTAAAGTTTGCAAAATTCGGAGTTACGTTTAACTCAATTTTAGTCAACTCTTCTAATCAATTAGCAGAAGGAGAAATAGTAACCTTATACGACCCTGCGTTTGGAGAAGGAGCTTCGGCAACTGTTGATGTCGATGTTAATATTTCTGAAGGAATTAATGGAGATAGCGGTGAATTAGAAGATGCAGTTACAGTTGATTTTGTCATTGATTCTATTGAAATAGATGCTAACGGAGCTATTGTAGTTACCGGGACTAATGGAGAAACAGCAACCATACCGGGTGATGATGATGTAAATATTGTAAGTTCTAATGGCGATGTATGGTCGGTAGGAGAAGATGGAACTATAACACAACAAACAGGAGCAGAAGGAGGAGCTGTTGTTGATGGAAATACCAATGGAGTTGGTGCAGACGGAAATGTAACTGCTATTACGGCAACAGGAGTAAAAGTTACTTTTAAAAATTCGGGGTATTATTATTTTGATGCTTTACCGGAAGGTACTTCCTCTACATTTGAGAAAGAGTATAAAATAATAACTACAAATTCAGGAGATTATAAAATACCTTACAAAGCAATATCTGATACAAACGGAGATGATTTTATTGAAGCAAAAGTTGAAATAAACGATTCGAGTATCACAAAAGAAGATATCATTTTTAAAACTAAAGACGGAGCAAAAATTGAGGTTGAATGGTTGAGTAATGATACGGCAAAATTAAAATTAAAACGTAAGTATCATTATGTTGATGAAGAAATTTTTGCGGTTGTAAAATCTAAAGATAACTCTGAGAAATTTGATATAGGCGGTAGCATAGTAACTACACATTTAGCGTCACAAAAATTAGAGGCTATTAATGTAACACTTATACCAGTAGGAATTGCTTCAATAGATAATCAGGTAAAAGAACAAGTAAAAGAAATATATCGTAAAGCGGGGGTTCGATTAAATATTCAAGAAGCTAACAAAGTTGACTTAGAAGAAATTTACGGTTGGGATATAGATAAAGATTCTCAGTTAAAAGTAGGTGATAGTTCTGTATTATCGCATTATACAGATGAAGAAGGTGTATTTAATAGTTATGTGAAAAAGCAAAACTATTATAGTAAAACAACCTATTATGTTTTTGTAACCGATGTCCCAATTTCAAAATCTGAAATAGCAGGATTCATGCCTTTAAAGAGGCAGTTTGGTTTTGTGTTTACAAGAAATGCCAATACAGTAGAAAAACAAGCGAGAACTTTAGCACATGAATTAGGGCATGGAATTTTTGGTTTACAGCACACTTGGGACGAGTATAAGTTTCCGCAAGGAGCAACCCAATTCTTAATGGATTATGGTAATGGAACCGTATTAAACCATTTAGATTGGAAAAAAATGCATGCTCCGGGAATACAATTGTATTGGTTTCAGGGTGATGAAGAGGGAGAGCAAATATCTACTTCCTTAGCTGATTTTAAGAATTTTGTGAATAGAAATGAACAAGGAAAAGAAATTTCATATTCATTTATAACGCCGTCCCTAGAAGTTGTTTCTATACCATTAAATTCTAACAAAGTCACTTTTTCAACATTAGACCCATATTTTTATAGTAATAATGTACAATCAGGAAATTATGCACCTGTGGGTAGCTTACTTCATTTTGAAGTAAATGGAGAAAAATTTTCATTTACAGGAGTAAATGATGTATATGCTTATAGAAATAATAAAGGAGATAAGTATAAAGATGTTTTAACAAAAAATACATCCAAAAATGAAGCTATAATAGCTTTACCTGTTTATGATTTTAATAATAAAAAAATAAAACTTAGTGTTAATAAATATGATATTAAAAGTAATCAAGTTATAAGTGGTGATTTTGATTCTTTTAGTAACGTATCAGATAAATTTTGTGTAGTTGAGGAATATAATGAACCTGAAAAATTTGATATTAAGAAATTATCAACATTATTTAAAAATAATGTTGTAGTTGATGATGTTACTCATAATAAACTGACTCCTTTTGCAAAAGAATATTTAGACTTTTTTAGCCCTCAAAAAAATAAAGATGCAGATTTATGGAATTTGACTTTTTATCAAAATGAATTTTCTCCTGTAATTATTTCTGCAGCGTTAGCATATGCTTCAAATGAAGCTGTTGAGTCTTTTATTCAATGTCATTTAATTGATGCAATAAATCAACAAGAAAAGGAGAGAAGAGAAATAAACTCAATGCCTTATGAAACAACAGGTTGGTCTTTGTTATTTACATTTAGAACTTATGCAAAAACTAAGGTACCTGAAGCTTTGATAAGATCATATCTGGATTATTATTTAAAAGATTTAAGAGAACTAATAAAGTTACCGGAAAGTATTGTTGAGATTCAAAGTCAATTATCTAGTGATAAGTTAGATAGTTTAACATCAAAAGAGTTAGTACCATTAGTAATGGAATCATCTAATTGTACTATAGAGCAAATTAGTTTTGAAGACAGAATAAAAATAATTAAAAAAATTCTTGAGAGAGATAATAGCTATTTCAATGACGATGAAGAAGATGCTTTAGTAAAACTAATAAATTCTACAGTTTTCAATAATCAATCTGAGTTATTAGTAGCTGAGTTATTTAATGAAGAGAATTCTAAATTGTTTACTAGTTTATGGGATGATTTACATTTTTCTGAATACCATGAATATATTAATAAAGTAACAGAGCTAATTACATTAGAAGGTATTAATAAAGAAGTTAAAGAAGAAAATAAATTTTCTTTTTCAACAGATAACAGATATAATTTTGACTATAATTTCAAAGGAAAAGAATTAGAAATTAGTTACGTAAATAAAATTGATTTTAAAATAAGTAAAAAAACTTTTCAAAGTTTAGATGAAATAGTTGAAATAACAATACCTAAAGAGAATTCTTATGTTGAGTGGGGAGAAAGTAAATTAACTGAAGATAAAGTTTTAAGACTACCTGCTTATTATATAGCCTATCTATTACAAAAAAAGAGCACAGAAGATAATTTTACTGCGGTTAGAGTTATAGGTAATCTAATAGCTATTGCAACAGCAATACCAACAGGAGGTGGTTCTATTACTGTTGCGGGAGCTTTAACTATCGCAATTTCTTCTGCAGATTTGATAATGACTTTTTCTGAAAGTCATTTGAAAAACTTAGATGGAGGAAAAGAGTTTATTAAAGCTTGGGAAGTAATTACATTAATTGATGGTATAAATGGTTTAGCAAGAGTAGGAATTAGTATAACTAAAAATACGGCAGGACAGATTTCTAAAATAAAAATTGACTTACCTAAGTTTAAAGCAAATATTAGAAGTTTAAAAAATGTTAAAGGGAGTGCTTTCGATGAGATAAGAAAAATTCCAGCCCTTTTAACAAGAATGAAGCAACTACCTTCTGAAATCATTTTTAATAAAAGACTCGTACTTGAAATAGAGCAAGTAATAATTTCTGAAAAGTTTTTAAGTCAAGTAGGTAAAGAATTAAGGTTTAATAATGGAATTGAAGGATTAGTAGATAATATTAAGGTTTTTGATATTCAATTAGCTTCAACTGGAGGTTTTTTGAAGTTCAAAACTCTTAAAGAATCATATAACTCTGTAGATAGCTTCTTAGGGAAATTAGATAATATTAGGTATGCTGAAGGTTCAAAAATAAAAGAAGGGACATTCTTATTGTTTAAAGGAACTGATGGAATTGTTTATGCAGTTAAAGATATTAATTACTTTATACCTGATTTACTCAAAGGGGCTAGAAATAATGTTAGAAACGTCTATGGAAATGAGTATGTTGATATATTTTTGAAGCAAAAATTTAAAGAAAATCAAGGCGCTGCAGCAGTAATCATAGATAAGTTTGGAGCGGCAGGGAAAAAAATTCTTGATGATGTAAATATAAAAAATTTAGATGATGCAGCTAAAGCTTTAGTTAAGGATAAAGATATAATGCGTTTCTATAGCGAGCATATGGATCGTGCTTATCGTGCTGTAAATGAAACATCATATAATTTTGACAAATTAAAAAGCACAGGAGTTATTGAAGCCGCGCCAGAGGCTTTTCCTACATATATATCACTTGATAACTTCTTAGATGCAGATAAAGCAAAAGATATCTTACAGTTACCCAAAAAACCAACTTGGGTTGCTGAGTTTACCATTGATCAAGTTGTTAATGATTTAAGATTTCCAAAAGGAAAATTTAATAAAGGAGACTATACAGAGGTTTTAACTCAAGCTTTTCCTAATTGGGGAAAAGGTGGAGGAACTCAATTTCTAACAAACGCAAAAATTAAAGTTTCTACATTGAGGAATTTAATAACTGGAGAGGTTATTAAGTTTACTCATTTAGTTTATAAAACAGATTTTGCTAAACATTTAAAAGAAGTTGAAGCATTTAGTCAAAAAAGAGCAATTACTGGAGGGCATAATTTGGCAGATTTTAATAATTATCTAATAAATAATAATATTGAAATTAATAGATTAGGAATGAGAAGTGGATCGGTAGATGGTATCTCTGAATTGACTTATCAAATAAAAAAAGCTGATGGTAGTGGTGGTTGGAAAGCTACAGAGTTTAAAAAAACATTATATGATCCATCAAAACTTTCTGATCAAGATATGATTAAATATGGAAAAGAAGCTATGGATGAAGGTATATTATCTAATAGAATGATAGTCCAACCAGGTAGTAATACAATTATAAAAGGAGAATCATCTAATGGGATTAAGTTTTTGGGATATAGAGATCCTGTTACCTTAGAAATTAAAAACTTTCACCCTGTTATAAATTATTAAAAAATGAATTTACCGAATATATATAAATATATAGATACCAAGTATAATCCTTTAATTAGGTATTTGTTTGTATTACCTTCTACAGAATTTCTTGAGTTTTTAGAAGCAGTGAGTTTAAGAAGGAGTATAGGGAAAGAGAACCATGGTTATGAAATTGAACAAGATTTTATAGAGTTTTGGGATGTTAGTAATGAAATAGAAAATACTGTAAATGTTACCTTTCAGGAATTTGTTGAAATAATAGAACCTTTAAAACAAAATTTCATACAGGAATTTCCGATTAATGAAAAAGAGATTGATGAAGTCATTCTAAAAATTTTAAATAAAAAACCTATACCAGAAAAAGAGTTCTCAGGACTAGAGAAACAATTTTTAAATGAGTTAGAATGGTTTTATAGAAACTATGGAAATGAATGGAGTTTAGATGATTTCTCAAATAAAATAAAAAATAATAAGAAAAAATTAGAGAAGACATTAATGTATTTATCTGATATGGGATATATAAATATTAATCATGAAAATAAATATTCCTTTGAAATCCTAAGATTACCTAATAATATTAATTAGACTGAAAATAGAAAAACAAACTAACCAACCAAATTAAATGAATACAAAATTACCCCTAAGCTTTATTTTTATTGTATTTATAAGTATAAACATCTTTTCAAACAGAAAATTTGAAATTCATAATAATGAAAAAGATAGTTTACATATAAACAAAATACATCCTGTAAAGCCTACTAAAACTCTTTCAGCAAAAACCTTTCGAAATTTCTCTTCATTAGAAAAATTTGACAAAAAAGAAGTGTTTAAAACGCAACAACGTTTTACACAACAAGGTTTTCAGTTTAATACGCCTGATTCTATCATCAATAAGAAATGGTTAGATATGGCTACCAATACATTTAAGAGTATTGAAGCCTCAGGAAATTATATTGACCTTTTAACTAAAGACGGGTTAAGCGAATTACCGGTAGCTATTAAACCGGTAAATATAAGTAACGTTAAATATACGGTAGGAATTGCAAAAGCAGTATTTAAACCGGCATATACTGAATTAACCGTTTTTTTAAAGGTAGAATTGCCTAATACAAATCCTGATAGAGGGGATCAGGTGCTAATTTTAGGCGCATCAAATGTTAAGCTATCTCATGAAGGTGGAATTATAGGAGATGCTAAGTTAAATTTAATATCACAATTCACTGTTAATTTTAATAGTGGCTCCATTTTACTTACCTTAAAAGGAAGTTTTGAACAGCCCGGAACTTATGCCGTTATTGACTGTTCCGGATTTAAAGAAATGGGGTTAGATGCCAATATCAGATTTGCTGATGGATTGTTGCACCCTGTTGATCAAAACGGAAAAAAGAAAATAGGATATGTAGAAGCCGACTTTAAAACCTCTATAGCCGATTGGAATGATATGGTTGTAAACATTTCACTACCGGAGTTTGGTATTAAAGGATTAGAAGGAACTACATTTAAATTAAATACAGCTGTTTTTGATTTTAGTGATTTAAGAAATGATGAAGCTACGCCTAAAGCATACTTAAATAAATTTTACAGTGCAGAACCTAATTTATGGAGAGGTGTTTATGTAAAGTCGTTACAAGTATTGTTACCACCTGAATTTAAAAAGAAAAACAATGATAAAAGAGTAGCTTTCGGGGCTACAGATTTGATTATTGACGCTCAAGGAGTAACCGGTAAATTTACGGGAGATAATATAATTAGCCTGAATGAAGGAACAGCTTCCGGATGGGATTTTTCTCTTGACCATTTTCTGTTAGACATAGAAACAAATCACTTAAGAGCCGGAGAATTTGACGGAAAATTAGTATTACCGGTTTCACAATTAGATAGTTTACAATACAATGCAGTTTTTCAGCCGGGAGAATATAAATTAGCAGTTAAAACTGAAAAAGATATCAAGTTTAATGTATGGAAAGCTAACGTTCTTTTAACCCAAGATTCTTATATAGAAATGAAGGTGAAAGATGGTAAGTTTAGACCTAAAGCAAGTCTAAATGGATCCATGAGTGTGGCTTCAGGTCTAAAAAATGACGAGAACCCTTCTAATGACACCTCAAAAAGTATTATCAATTTTAAAGGAATAACATTCCAGAAGATGGTCTTGCAAACTGAATCACCTAAGTTTTCTGTTGATTACTTTGGTGTTAAAGGTAGGCTACAACTCGCAAATTTTCCAATAGCAATTAATGAAATAGGTTTAAGAACCCCCGCAGATAATAAAGCGGAGTTAATTTTTGATTTTGAAGTGAATTTAACTTCAGAGTCAGATGGAGGAAATGGAGGAGCTTCAAAATTAGCATTTAAAGCTAAGATGGATGAGGCAGGAAATAAATGGAAGTTTGACGGAGTTAAACTAGAACATTTATTTATTAAAATGGACGTGGCCGGAATGCAATTAAAAGGAGCCATTTTTATTTTTGAAGACGATCCAACTTACGGGACCGGGTTTGCAGGAGCAGTCGGGGCTAAATTTTCAACAGGACTTAATTTAGAAGTAGAAGCAAAAGCATTATTCGGACGCACAGAAACGTTCAGGTATTGGTATGCAGATGCTAAAGTGACCATTCCATCAGGAATACCAATATTTCCGGGATTCGCATTGAATGCCTTTGGTGGAGGTTTCTATAATAAGATGCGTATGGCCGGAAATACAAATGTAGAAGATGCAGCCTTTAAAGAAATAGGGGCATCAACTTCAGGGGTTATTTATGAACCGTATGCTGAAAACTCTTTCGGAATGAAAGCGTCGGTAGGAATCATAACTCAAAATTCAGAAGAACTATTCCATGCAACGGTTGAATTTGGAATGGCGTTTAGAAAATCAGGAGGATTACAAGAAGTATATTTTAAAGGGTTTGGAGAGCTAATAGCAGCTTTACCTGCTGGTTTCTTTGATACGGTTACAAGCAATCTGGCTAGTATAGCTGATAAAGGAGGTCAAGGAATCCCGGCTCAAAGTCCAACAGGAGCTATTTCAGCAAACGTATTTATAGGTTTCGATTTTGTCAATGATATTTTTCACTCAACCTCAGAAGTATATATCAATTTTGGAGTGATTAAAGGAGTTGGACCTTCAGGAAGAGCGGGTTGGTTAGATTTTTATGTTTCTCCAGATGAATGGCACATGTTAATCGGAACACCGGAAGACAGAGTAGGAGTAAAAATAGATTTGGGAATTTTGAAGGTAAAAATGGACAGTTATTTCATGACCGGAGAAAATTTACCAGGAAGTCCACCACCACCACCAATTGTAGCTGATATTTTAGGATTAGATGTTGCCGAACTCGATTATATGCGAGATGCTAATATGTTAGAATCCGGAAAAGGATTAGCCTTTGGTTCTAGTATGAGCATATCAACAGGAGATTTAAAGTTTTTAATATTCTATGCTCGATTTGATGCAGGAGTAGGATTTGACATCATGCTAAAAGATTATGGAGAAGCATATTGTAAGGGCTCATCAGAACCTATTGGAATGAACGGATGGTATGCTAACGGACAAGCTTATGCATATTTACAAGGAGAATTAGGCCTTACATTTAAGCTGTTTGGTTCTAAAAAGAAAATCCCTATTATTAGTGGAGGAGGCGCTGTATTATTACAGGCCAGACTACCAAATCCGGCATGGTTTAGAGGATATTTAGGAGGTAAGTACAATCTTTTAGGCGGGTTAATTAAAGGAAGATTTAGATTTAAAATAGAACTGGGAGAAAAGTGTGAAATTGTAGGAGGAAGTCCTTTAGACGGTATTGTAGTAATTAGTGATTTAACACCGAAAGAAGGTAGTGGTGATGTTGATGTGTTTGCTGCACCACAAGCCGTTTTTAACTTACAGATTAATAAAATATTTGAACTTCCTGATGACACAGGAGATCGCAAATACAAAATTTTGTTAGATGAATTTTCGGTAACCGACAACGGGAAGAAAATTGTTGGTGAAGTAAAATGGAATGATAGAAACGATGTAGCAGTATTTTATTCTCATGAAATATTACCACCACATACACAGCTTAAAGCGTACGTTCAATTACATTTTGAAGAATTTAAAAACGGAAATTGGGTAACTATAAAATCTGATGGAAAGAATGCTACAGAAACCAAAGAAGTAAACTTTACAACAGGAGATGCACCAACCACAATACCGTTAACAAATATTGAGTACATGTATCCGGTATTAGGGCAAAAGAACTTTTTTGTTAATGAATACGGTACTGCTTATGTAAAATTAAAAAGAGGGCAATCGTATTTATTTGAAGAAGCTCCGGATTGGAAAAAAGAAATGGTTATGACTGCTAGCTCAGGTTCAATTCTTAAAAAAGAATATACCTATAATTCTGCGCAAAAGCAGTTAACGTTTACGCTGCCTACTCAAATGAATAGACAAACTCAGTATGATGTGAATTTAAAGTTAGTTTCTAAAGGAAGTGATTTAGATGATAACATAACGGAAACATATACTTCTAAAAATATAAATCAAGGAGATACTGAAAATACAGCAGAAGTAAAATCAAGAAAAGCGGAAGGAAATATTAGTAAAGATGGAGAAAGAGATTTACTAACGTATGATTTTAAAACAAGTTCATATGCAACGTTTGATGAAAAGATGCGTGATATGAATAAGAATAAAGATTTATATGAACACATAGTGTATCCTTACGGATTAATACTATTATCTAGTATTGATTATCAAGAAGCTTTTGATATAGTAGAATTAAGAGGAAATGAATATTCCGGAAATAAACCATTAGTACTGTCTAGAGCGGTGTTAGATGATAGCTATTACAAGAGACAGATTTATCCGTTAATTTATAATAGCTACCCATATGCAGGTACAATTACAGTAACCAGAGAAACAGATAAAGTTAGTGTACCACCAGTTGAAGGAGTTGAACCAATGACATGGTATTTAACTTACTTAGAAAATGGATATACGGGAGATATTAATGAATACAATCCATATAGATATAATCTTACTTACTATTATTTACAAGATTATGAAGATTTAGGATATCAGTTGGTAAACTCTAACTTACCTTGGAGAAACTATCCTCAATATGTAAAACTAATAACAGAAACATTCCCGTATATGCGTCAAGGAAGATATAATGCTACTTTAAAATATGTATTGCCGGGACAAGTAAAAGTAGGTAGAGCTAATTCAATAAAATATACAAACCCTTTAAATGATTAAGAAGAGAAATAATAGTATCGCATTACTACTGCTACTATTAAGTGTAATTTCTAATGCCTTTGCACAAAAGGAAATAGGAAGCAAAATAGCAGAAGTAAAAGTAATAGCGACAACTGATAAAGGTAAAATTTTGTTACGTTGGGGAGTAACAACCCCAACAGCTTGGAAATATGCCAACGAATTTGGATATACAATTGAAAGAAAAACAATTGTAAGTAACAAAGTAGTATTAGAAGAACCAGAAGTAGAACAATTAACAGTAACACCTCTTAAGCCAAAACCTATGATGGAATGGAAAGAGTTTACTGAAAAAAATACAAATGCAGCAATTGCAGCTCAAGCGTTATATGGAGATCAGTTTGATGTTGAAATGAATAACGGAGGTGATGGATTACTAAATGTTATCAACCAGGCACAAGCTTTTGAACAACGTTTTACTTTTGCTTTGTATGCAGCTGATCAAGATTTTGAAGTAGCCAAATTTTCAGGATTAGCATTTGTAGACGCTACTGTAAAAGAAGGAGAACGATATCTTTATACTGTAAAAGTAGCTTTGCCGGAAACTAAGAAAGTGAAGATTAAAAGCGGAGGAGCTCTCATAGGGCTTATGGATTCAAGGCCGCTTCCTGAACCACAAGAATTCGTAGGAGTATTTAAAGATAAAACGGTTATTTTAAGTTGGAATCAAGCTGTTTTAAAAAGGTTTTATACAAATTATACTATTGAAAAATCAGAAGACGGAGGTAAAAAGTATAAGAAACTATTAGGTACTCCGGTAATGAATTTAGCTGAGAGAGAAAAAAATCCATCAAATAGAATGATGTATATAGATAGTCTTTCTCAAAATAATAAAACCTATAAATATAGAATTAAAGGAATTTCTCCATTTGGAATAGAAGGGCCTTATTCAAATATAGTTTCCGGAGAAGGTATAAAACCCCTAACATTTACTCCGTTTATTACAGATGTTAAGTTTGATAATCAGGGAGCAGTGTTAAGCTGGGAGTTTCCAAATGAAGCTATGGCTACGTTGCAAAAATTCCAATTAATACGCTCTAATACGCCTAAAGGAAAATATCTGATAGTAACTGATAACATTTCTAAAAACCAAAGAAGTATTAGATTAACAGGCTTACAAGTTATAAACTATTATAAAATTGTAGGAGTTGGAAACGATGGAGGAACAAGAGAATCATTCCCAAAAATGGTGCAACCTGATGATAATACACCTCCGATAAAACCTAGTATGTTAACTGGAACTATTGATTCACTGGGGATAGTGAGGTTAAATTGGAAAAAAAATACCGAGATAGATTTTCTTGGGTATAGAGTTTTTAAGGCAAACCTACAAACAGATGAATTTACTCAAATTACTTTTGAGCCGATACCTACCAATAGTTTGATTGATACGGTTAATATAAAAACACTCAATAAAAATATATATTATAAAATACAGGCTTTTGATAAAAGATATAATCCGTCAGAATTTTCTGAAGTAATAGCATTAAAAAGACCGGATGTTGTGCCACCAACTCCTCCTGTATTTACTTCTTTTAAGTCAGACAAAGGTAGTGTTGTATTACAATGGATTACAAGTACAAGTGATGACGCTAAATCCACTATGTTGTATAGAAAGGAGCAAGGAAAAGAAGGGTCTTGGCAATTAATAACTTCGTTACCGATACCTCAGAATACGTATACAGATGAAACAGGGATTCCTAACAAAACATATTTATATACGGCTTTAACTACAGATGAATCAGGTTTAGAATCGGAACCTATTACACCATTAAAAATTACAGTGATAGATAATTCCTCTAAACCGGTTATTGATAAGTTTTCAGGAGAGGTTAACAGAGAAGAAAAGTACATTCAACTAAACTGGAATTATAAACAAACAGGTGTAAGAGAGTTTGTGCTATATAAGGGAGAGGAAGAAAAAAGACCCACGATGTATAAAACTTTTGGTTTTAATACAAGGAAATTTAAGGATACCAATTTATTGATTAACACAAAGTATACTTACTTAATTCAAGCCGTATTTGAGTCTGGCTCTAGATCACCATTAAAAAAAATTGAAATAAATTATTAAGAGAGATGAAAAGAATAGTTCTTTTTTTAGCAATCACACTTTTTAGTATATTCAATACTGTTTCACAACAGTATAAAATTAACGTAAGTGGTTATATAGGACAAGGAGATTCGGGGTGTGGTTCAATAAATGGACTTAGAAGAATAACTTTGATTTATAAAGATGGATATAGAAATGATATTCATAAAATAAATTATTATATAAATAAACCCTATAATTATTCTGCAACGTTTAATCAAAGTAATCCGGTAGTTGCTGTAGAGTTTTTTACCAGAGAAAGACATAAAACTTGGATTGGTGATTGTCGATCAGGAAAAGAAGCTACCAAAAAGGTCACTGTAAGTATTCCTTGTCATAATGTTAGATATACAAAAGATCAAATTTATCAAGGACGAATAAAAAGCGGTTATGCTCTTATTACAATAAATCCGTTGCCTCAAATTAAATTTACAGACAATTCGAGTATAAGTAGCGTTAAAACAGTTTGTGAAACAGATCCTGTTAAAATAACAAGTACTTATGCAGGATACACTTCACCGGCTACCGTATACAAATGGGAGTTTTTAGATCCGGTAAATAAAATAACTAGAAATACTGCTGGTTATCAATCGCTATTAGACCAGATGGATGATGCAGAGCGTGATTTTGAAAACTGTTTAAGAAGCGGAGGTGGAGGTGTTATCCCTCGTCAAGGACCAACTAAAAAAGGAACTAAAAATCAGGCCAGACCACCTGGTAGGGATTGTGAAATATTTTTCACTATAATGCAGAATTTGCAAACGCAGATAGCAAATTATTCCCCTAAAACGGAGCAAGTACCAATTTGGCGTCCAATTAGTAGTAAAAATGGACAAGCTGCTATAAACTTATATCTTTCTGACTTATATAGCAGCAGAGATGATCAGAAAAAAGCTTTAAATAATTTAACAATTTCTGTCCGTCTTAATCCGGGATGTAATGGAGAAAATGATATATCCAGAGTATTAAGAATGCAGTTTTTACCTGAGCCGCCTAAAATGGCTAAAGCGCCAACTTTTAATCAACCTGCATGTTCATATAGTGATGTTCAAGGCTTTGTTTTATATTTTGACAGACAATTATATTCACATGAAAAAATAGATGTGAATTTATTGAAAAAGATGCAAGATGGTAGTTATGTAGCAGCAGATAACAATACCAATATAACTTCCTTAGTAAAAGTTAGTAATACAGAGTATAAATATACATGGAACTCTTCCGCAGGAAAAGCTATAAAAGGAGGCTTTTATAGAGTTGATGTTTCCGGTTTTAATAAAAGTACCGGCTCACCATTTTGTAAGCAGTACTCATATACATTTGAAATAAAAGTACCACCTCCGGTAACTTTTAACGCTACAAAAATGCAAGACGAAGTATGTTTTGGAGCAAAAGACGGAAAGTTGAAAGTAAATGCATCAGGAGGTTCCGGAAGCTTTTTATACAGTTTAAATAATGGATCAAGTTGGAATTCGGCTTCATTTGCAAGCGAAATAATAGTTTCAAACTTAGCTCCTGGGACATACAATGTATTGGTAAAAGACTCAAAAAGTTGCGTTGATAAAACAAAGACGTATATCCCTATAACAATAACTGCAAAAAGTAAGATAGTACAGTCGTTTCCTAGTAATCCGGTAACGCATCCGAGTGCTCCTGGAAGTAGTGATGCTTCTATACGTTTTAATAGTGTAACAGGAGGAACTCCTTTTACCAGTTATTATAATTATAAAATATTATTAAAAGGAAGTACTACAAATACACTTACAGGAAGAGCTTATACTAATAGTTTTGTGATTACGAATCTTCCGGCAGGAAAACATAAAATTATATATACAGATAAAAATAATTGTACTCAACAGTATGATTTACCTGAAATTATAGACCCAAGACCGATTAGTTTTAAGGTAAGTGCAATAACACCTGATTGTTATTTAGGTGATGGTAAAATTAATGTAGGAAGTATCAGTGGAGGGTATCCTAATTACACGGTAACCATTAAACGAGGTACCACTACAATTCAAACATTAACAAATATAACTACAAGTACGTCAGTAAATATCGCTGCCGGAAATTACACTGTATTGGTTAAAGATACAAGAGGAGGCAGTTTAGAAAAACCAATTACGGTTAATCAACAATCTGAAATTAAAATAACAAACATAGCGGTTAATCCAATAAAATGTTCAGGAGGAAAAGCAATGGTAACCGTTACAGCTTCAGGAGGGAAATCAGGAAATTATCAATATGCTATTTGGAATGGAAGCAGTACTTCTTGGCAGAATGGTAATACTTTTAATGTCAGTGTAAACGCTGTTACAGGATACAGATTTAGAGTTCGAGATATTAGTGTAAATAGCTGTATGTCTACAATTTCAAATCCGGTAAAAATAACAGAACCTGCACCGTTAAAAATTTCGAATGTATCGGTTGTAGATAACAAAATTTTTAATGCAAGCTCAGGAAGTATCTCATTAACAATAACCGGAGGTACCCCAACTTATACTGTAACGTGGAAGAAGAAAAATGATGCAGCATTCTCAAAAACAGGTACTACTATAACCGGTTTAAAAGCCGGATTTTATATAGCTACAATTAAAGATGCTAATTTATGTACTATTACTTCACAAGAAATTGAAGTAAAAGAATTACCGGAGTTAAAAGTCCAATTAACCATTGCTAAATCTATAGATTGTAAAGGAGGATTTGGAAATATATCAGCAACTGTAAATGGAGGAACCGGAACGTATACCTATAAATGGTATAAAGGCGGAACATTATTAGCCGGCTCAAGTAGTTCTTTAACCAATGTTTCAGGCGGAAATTATTCGGTTACGGTAAATGACGGTTATGTAAATAAATCCGCATCAATTCAATTAATTGAACCTACTCAGGTAACTTTAAGTATAGCTAAAACTGATGTAACTTGTTTCGGAGTTAATAACGGAACCATTCAATTAACTACAGCCGGAGGTTCAGGTATATATGAATATTCAATAGACAATAAAAATACATACATAGCTACAAGTACTTTAACAGGGAATACTATTACAGGACTGGGTAAAGGAACTTATACCGTATGGTTAAGAGATAGTAAAGGATGTGAAATAACTTCAGGAAAAACAATTACTATTACAGAACCTACGGCTATAAATATACAAGCAACATCGGTAGTAAACTGTTCGGTTGCCGGAGGTAATTCCGGAAGTATTACTATAGGAGTTTCCGGAGGAGTTAGTCCATATTCTTATAAATGGACTAAAACAGGAGCCCCTACATTTAATGCAACAACTCAAAATATCAGTAATTTATATGCAGGAGTATATACTATTGAAATAACGGATAGTAACGGATGTAAGCAAACTCAGAATATTGAAGTAAAAGAACCTAAACCAATTTCGGTAGTTATTCAACAAACAAAACAAATTTTATGTTTTGGAGAAAGTTCAGCTTCCTTGTTAGCAGTGGTGAGTGGTGGATATCCTATAAACTCAACACCTTCTGATTTTACATACAAATGGTACAAGGTTAACGGAGGAACCAAAACGTTGTTAAACTCAGATTTTTCACTGGATAAAATTGAAAACTTAGCTAAAGGAACTTATAGAGTTGAAGTAAGTGATATAAAAGGAGAACAAACATTTAAAGAAATAACAATTTCTGAACCATCACTATTACAAGTAAATTTAGTTTCAACTAAAAACATTAGTTGTTATAACGGTACAGACGGAGCTATTTCTATTAATGCCATTGGAGGAGTTGCAGGTTATACCTATAAATGGAGTAAGGTAGGCGATGCTAGTTTTTCTTCTACAAGTAAAGATGTTTCCGGGGTAGGATATGGAAGTTACTATGTAGAAGTAACAGACGCCAATGGTTGTCAGGTTACTTCAGTAAACTACCAATTAACTCAACCTGTGGCTCAATTGGCAATAGATAACTCTACCATTGTTAATTTAAAAGGTTTTGAAACTAATGACGGAAGCATAGTTGTTGAGGTCTCAGGAGGTACACCTACTTATACTTACGAATGGAGAGTACAAGGAAATACAGCGATTATAGGCACTAATAAAAAGATAGAAAACATAAAGGCAGGAAAGTATGAATTAACATTGAAAGATGCTAATAACTGTACATTTACCCAAATGTTTGAAGTTACGCAGCCTGATAAACTGGAAATTACAACAATTACTCAAAACGGAGAGATTTTATGTTTTGGAGATGAAAATGTTGAATTGGTTATGACAGCTCAAGGCGGAGTGTCTTCATATACCTATAAATGGTTTAGAAAAGGAAGTACAACTGTACTTGCTACTCAAGCAACGTTAACAAATGTGGGTGCCGGAACGTATGTAGCTGAGGTAACAGATCAAAATTTAATAAAAACACAAAAAGAATTTACAGTAATACAACCGGATGAATTAGAAATAACCAATGTTGATATTACCAATGTATTGTGTTATGGAGAAGCTACCGGTAGTATTGCAGTGACAGCTCAAGGAGGAACAGCACCTTATACATATAGTTGGAGACACGGAGTTACAGGTGCTACTATTTCTTCACTAACTGCGGGAACTTACACTGTAACGGTAAGAGATAAAAATTTATGTGAAGTAACTAAAACAGTTGAAGTAACCTCACCATTAGCAGCATTGTCAATTAATCTGTTAGAAAAACAAGATGCTAGCGGTTTTGGTTTATCAAACGGATTTATAAAAGTAAAGGTAGAAGGAGGAACTCCGAATTATAAATATACATGGAAAGATTCAGTAGGTCAGGTTTTATCAAGTACAACAAATGAGTTGTTAAATATAAAAGCCGGATCTTATGAAGTAACCGTTGAAGATGCGGGGAAATGTGTAGCCAAAGCTACTTATGTAATAGGAGAACCTGCTTTATTAGAAGCATCAGTACAAGAAACAGCCATTTTATGTAATGGTGAAAACGGACAATTACGCTCAAAAGTAATCGGAGGAGTTACACCCTATACTTATATATGGAAAGATGCTTCCGGCGGAGTTATCTCTACAGAAGAATTTATTGAAGTAAAAGCCGGAACTTATCACTTAGAAGTAAAAGACGCCAATGGTAATATGGCTCAAGTATCAAATATCAATTTGACAGAACCTACAGTATTAGAATTTTCTTCTATAGATATTACAAATGTATTGTGCTACGGAGAAGCTACAGGAAGTATTGCCGTTACTGTTACCGGAGGAATTGCTCCTTATACATATAGTTGGAGGCATGGAGTTACAGGAGCTACTATTTCTTCATTAACTTCAGGTAGTTATACAATTACTGTTAGAGATAAAAATTTATGTGAAATAACGCAAACAGTTGAGGTAACATCACCGTTAGCACCTTTATCTATCAATTTAGTAGAAAAGAAAAACGTAACAGGGTTTGGCTTAACAAACGGATTGATAAAAGTTTTGGTTGAAGGAGGAACGCCATCATACCAGTATGTATGGAAAAACTCATTAGGACAAACGTTACCGAGCACAACAAATGAGTTGTTAAATGTAGGAGCAGATACATACGAGGTAACTATTGAAGATCAAGGAAAGTGTATAGCCAAAGCTACTTATATAATTGAAGAACCTTCAAAATTAGAAGTAACAGTAAAAGAAACGGCAATTCTATGTAATGGAGAAAAAGGACAATTACATGCTCAAGTAACCGGAGGAGTTACCCCATATACGTATACATGGAAAGATAATACCGGAGGCGTTATTTCTACAGAAGAATTTATAGAAGTAGTGGCCGGAATTTATCATGTAGAAGTAAAAGACGCTAACAATAATATTGCACAAGTTTTTTCTATTAATTTAACTGAACCTTCTGTATTAGAATTTTCAGAGACTAAGGTAACTCATGTTGAATGTTACGGTGATAATTCAGGAAGTATTTCTGTAACTGTAGTTGGGGGAGTTGCTCCTTATACATACACTTGGAAACATGGAGCATTAAACCAAAGTACGGTAACCAATTTAACACAAGGAACTTATACGGTAACTGTTACTGATATGAACGGATGTTCAATAACCAACACTATTCAAGTAACAGAACCGGAAGTATTTGAAATAGCGGAAACAGAATTAATTAGACCTTCTTCTGATTTAGTTAATGACGGAAAAATAGCTATTAAAATTGTAGGAGGAGTTGCTCCTTATCAATATCTATGGACAAATCAAACAGGTGCTATTGTTAAAGATGAAAGTTCTAATTTAAAAACTAATGAAATAAATTCATTAGATGAAGGAACTTACACAATTAAAATTACTGATGCCAAAGGATGTGTAATTCAAGAAACATATAACTTGGCAAATCCGGGAGAACTTCTGGTAGATATAGAACAACTACAAGAAATAACCTGTTTTAATAGTAGTAGTGCTATTTTAGATGTAGTAACTATTGGAGGAGCCGGAGGAAATAAATATACCTGGTATAATTCAGCAGACGATTCAGTAGTAGGTACTAAAAAGCAACTGACAAATATTCCTGCAGGAAACTACTATGTAATTGTTGACAATGCAGAAGGGCTTAAAGAAAAAAGTTCCATTTTTGAAGTTAAAGAACCTGCAAAAATTGAATTAAACTTTACACTAAACCACATAACCTGTAACAATGCTAATGATGGAAGTATAAACGTTACCGCTCAAGGAGGTAATGGAGTTTATGAATACAGATTTGCCTTAGAAGGTAATAGCTATTCTAACTGGACAAGTGTACAAGGAAACAGTGTAAACCTTGTAGGTTTAGCACCGGGTACCTATAAAGTTCAATTAAAAGACGGGTATAACTGTGTGGCAGTAAATGCTGCAGGAGAAGATGAATTTAGTGTTGAAATTACACAACCATTAAGTTTAGCTATCAATGTATTAACACAAAACAATCCAACAGGTTTTGGTTTATCAAACGGTTCTATTGAAGCTGCTTTATCAGGAGGAACAGCCCCTTATAGTTATCAGTGGATAGCATCTAACGGAGTGGTTTTACCTTCTGATTTAAAAATTGAAAATTTAGCTAAAGGAACTTACACTATTCATGTAACAGATGTAAACGGATGTAAAATTTCAGAAACTTACCAACTTACAGAACCGGATAAATTAGAAGCTACGATAACGCAAACAGCTATAATTAGCTGTCAAGGATCTTCTGACGGAGGTTTACGAGTACTGGTAACCGGAGGAGTTTCTGGATATACCTATAAATGGTATAAAGTAGGAAACGCTACTGTGTTAGATACTAAAGAAACTATTGACGGACTTGAAGCGGGTGAATACTATGCAGTAGTAACAGATACTAACGGAAATGAAGTTACTACCTTAACACATGAAATTACCGAACCTGCTTTATTAGAAGTTGAGTTAGTTGCAGACTATATCAACTGTGGTACCGGAAATGATTGGGAAATTATAAGTAAAGTAACCGGAGGAACAGAACCTTATTCGTATTTATGGAACACCGGAGCAAATACCCCAACTATTGAAAACGGCTTGGCAGGAAACTATAAGTTAACTGTAGTTGATATAAACGGATGTAAAATCACAAAAGAAATTACGTTAACACCTCCGCCTGCACTAGAAATTAATACGGTAGCAACAGGTAACCCAACAGGTTTTGGTTTATCAAACGGATTTATAGAAGTTGCTTTATCAGGTGGAACACCTCCTTATACATATAACTGGAAGACGCAAAGTGGTACAGTATTACCTTCTGACTTACGTTTAGAAAACTTACCTAAAGATGTATATATGCTAGAGGTTGAAGATGTAAAAGGATGTAAAACAACGCAAACTTATGAGCTAACTCAACCGGCAAAATTAGAAGTAACCATTGTTAAAACATCTATTATTAGTTGTAATGGTTCTTCAGACGGAGCCTTACAAGCAAAAGTAACCGGAGGAGTTCCTGCATATACCTTTACGTGGTTTAAGGAAGGAAACTCGGTAAGTATAGGAACATCATCTGTAGCTACAAACTTATCAGCAGCAATTTATTATGTAGTTATTGAAGATGCTAATGGAAATAAGGTTGAAAGCGAGAAGTTTGAATTAACAGAGCCGGAACTGTTAAACGTAGCATTAACGTATGATTATGTTAATTGTGGTTTAGGAGCAGAATGGACAGTAACCAGTAAAGTAACAGGTGGAACTGCCCCTTACACCTACTTATGGAATACAGGAGCCAATACAGAAAATATAGAAAACGTAATAGCCAATACTTATGAAGTAACGGTAGTTGATATTAATGGCTGTAAAACAACTCAAAAGATAACCATTCAATTACCGGAACCATTGTTAATTAGTAATGATGATGTGACTGATCCGACTTGTTATCAAGGTAATGACGGAAAAATTGTAGTAGAAGTAGAAGGAGGTACCGGACCGTACAAGTATAACTGGAATAACGGAGCAACAACCGGAACTATAGAAAACCTTTCTGCAGGTGAGTACACAGTGATTATAACTGATAGCAGAGGCTGTACAATTACAGAATCCTATACAGTTACTAGCCCTGAACAAATCTATTTAGAATTAGGAGATACCATTACCTTATGTAAAGGTCAAACAACCATACTAGATGGAACAATTGCCGATGGAGCTCAGTATTTCTGGACATCAAACAACGGATTTACAAGTACAGATGCAATTATAGAAGTAAGCAAAGCAGGAACTTATACCTTAAAAGCCATAGATGCTAAAGGATGTGAAGCCATAGATGAAATTATCATAAAAACATCTAATGAAGATATCATGTCAGACTTTATCGTATCTACTCAGGTATTTAAAAGTGAAAGCGTAGTTGCGGTTAATATAAGTACCCCAAAACCAGATGAGTCAACGTGGATAATTCCTGATGAAGCACAAAAAATTGAAGAAGGATCTAATTATATTGAATTATTGTTTAATGAAGTTGGAAAGTATGATATTACGTTAGTTACCAGAATTGGTGATTGTGAAGAGTACAAGACCAAAACAGTTTTTGTGGTAGAAAAGGAAATAGACGGAACGCCTGAAACAGTATCAGGAAACCAACCAATGATACAAGCGTTTGTGATTTATCCTAACCCGTCATCAGGTAGGTTTACACTAGATGTTACCTTACGAAAAGAAAACCCGCTTAGCGTTAGAGTTTACGGTATTTATAACAACAATGTAATAAGTACTAAAAAGGTTGATGGAGATAAAGAATACAGCTTAGCGTATGACCTGAGTTTAACCACCGGAGTATATATCGTATTGATAGAAACCGAAAATGAACGACTCGTCAAAAAAATAGTAATAGAATAAAAAAATCCCCCTTTTTACTTTTGTAGAAAGGGGGATTTAAATTAATAACAAAATAAACAGTATCTTTTTACGGTTTAGTATCATACTTAACACGTAATTTATACACAAAAAAACACATCAATATGACGTTGGAATATTGGAATACATTAGCGAATCAAACATTGCTGATTAGCTCGTTATTAAGCGGTTTTTCAATTGCTGTAGTGGCTAACTTATTAGTTACGGATAAAAGTGACAAGTTAATGAGGATTATTCTAAAATTGGCCACTGTTTCTGCCGGTTGCTTTTTAGTAGCTGTTTTTGCCATGACTCAAATTTTAATGATTACCACACCGGGAGGCTATATTAAAAATGTTACAACTGCTGATTTTTTTGTGCCAAGAGTAATCGGAGTTTTAGCATTTATGGTAGGGTTAATCAGTTTATTAACCATCATAGCTTTGTCAGGATGGATTAAATCAAAAAAAACAGGCATGTTTACCACAATTATAGGAGTGGTAACACTTCTATTAATTTTTATTACAATGATTCGTATAAGTATATAAATTGAAAGAATAGTGCTTATCTTACAATAAGACCCTCTATAAGCAATGCGCCCTCAATTCATTTATGAGTTGAGGGCGCTGTTATTAAGTATGTTTTACTATTTTATTGAATTACTATTTTCTTAGTAATACTAGATGTCTTATTTGAAATTTTTAAAAGATAAATACCTGTTTGTAATTCATCTAAAGTATAGGTGTTGTTCATAGATGAAGTAGGTATTTGCGAATCTATCTTTTTACCTAAAATAGAATATAAGGTAATCTCGGTAACTTCAATATTACTCGGTACTTTAATTATTACCTTTTTTATAGCAGAAGGATTAGGATAGATTTTTATTTTTGATAATACATTATCGGCTACACCTGCTGTTGCCCATCTGTTTTCTGCTGTAGGGCCACCCCAAATTTGCGTTGCTAAATTAGGATTGTCAATAAAAGGATTTCTATTTCCTTGTGCATAGGTATTCGATGTATTTTCATGGTAAGTGTTTCGTTGATCCTCAACTTCAGAAACCGGATCTTCTGCATTCCATTGTAAAAATAAATCAATCATATTGCTATCTACACCATTGGCAGTACCTACACCAACATTTTTAGGTAAACACTGGTTACCATAACGTAAATACATATACATCATCATTCTGGCTACATCACCTTTCCATTCATCACCCGGATACCAACCATTGGTAACCGAACCAGAATTTCCACTACCTGTAGCAAAAGTTTTATTTCCTCTTGAAGAATTATAACTAACATCGGCAGGTCTTAAATGATGCGCATCAGCTCCCGGACCAGAAGTTCCTAGATCAGGAGTTCCTAAACTTTTAGCATATACATGCTCTCTGTTCCAATCACCGGTATTCCCTCCATTAGCGTTAATACCTCTGGTTTTAGCCGTGGTACCTGAGGCACTGTAACCGTATATAAGTAATACTTCACTGCTATTATCAGGGTTTACATCGGTAGCCTTACAAGCCTCCCAAACTCCCGGAGAATAACTTAAGGTTCGTGTATGTGTGTTAATAACCTTAGTAGCAAGCTCGTCTTTTAAAGCAATGCCGGATTTTGTTAAATCAACATCATTATAATAACTCTGTTGTGCATGGATGCTTAAAGAAATCCATATGATGAGTACAACAAGTAGTTTTTTTATCATATCACAAAATATTAAAGGGTTTTATTTCTTTTCTAATAAGGCCATATAAAAGCCGTCATATCCGGATTTATGAGCTAATACTTTATTATCTTTTACAAAGGTAAAATCTTTTCCGGCATCTGAAGCTAAAAAAAACTGGATTTGTTGTTGGTTTTCAGAAGGTAATACAGAACAGGTAGCATAAACCAGTTTACCGCCCGGTTTAACCATTTTAGAATATTGTTGTAAAACATCTTGTTGAGTTTCACGAATATGATCTAAAAACTCAGGCTCTAACTTCCATTTACTGTCCGGATTTCTTCTAATAACACCTAAACCGGAACACGGAGCATCAATTAAAACTCTATCTGCTTTATCGTGTAACTTTTTAATAACTTTATTAGAATCAATCACACGAGTATCAATATTATGAACTCCATTTCTACGGGCACGTACTTTTAACTTTTTTAGCTTACTTTCATAAATATCCATAGCAATAATTTGCCCTTTGTTTTTCATTAAAGAAGCTATATGAAGCGTTTTACCTCCGGCACCGGCACAAGTATCAACTACTTTCATACCGGGTTCTACCTCTAAATAAGCAGCCACTAATTGAGAAGAAGCATCTTGTACTTCAAAATACCCTTTTTTAAAAGCTTGTGTTTTAAAAACATTAGCTCTTTCTTTTAGCTTTAAGGCATCATCGTAACCTTTAATAAATTCCGTTTCTATTTGTTCAGTAGCTAATATTTTTTGAAGCTTTTCTTTAGAAATACTTAAGGTATTAGTACGTAAAATAACATCGGCTTGTTTATTTAAAGCAGCAATTTCTTTAGTCCAAACCTCTTCACCAAGTTCTTTAAGTCCCACTTCATCAATCCAATCAGGAATAGACTCTCTAAATTTTCTTATTTTAGAAAGCTCATCAAATTTACCTTTTATACGACGGTTAGGAGTAGGTTCAATTTGGTTCCAGTCCGGTAATTGAATTCCTTTTAATACACACCAAACAGCAAACAATCTCCATAAATCCGGTCTGGAAAAAGGAGCCTTTACATTGGCAATTTCAGCATACAAACGTTTCCATCGCACTATATCATAAATAGTTTCCGCAACAAACTTTCTATCTCTTGCTCCCCAGCGTTTATCTCTTTTCAAAGCCTGTTCCACAGCTTTATCGGCATAAACATCTTCATTAAAAATATCGCGTAAACTGTCAATAACCGCGTAAACTAAATTTCTATGTAATCTCATCGAACGAATTTAAGAATGCAAAGATAGTTGAATTTAGTGGTTTTTTGTATTTTCGTTCAAAGTAAAAAAAGGGCGCATTACAGGGATTGCTCCTGTAAAACATTAAGTTGAATATTGAAGAGGAGAAAAGATAACTCCCATTAAAAATGAATTTAAACCATCCGGTAACCTATATAAAAGGGGTAAGTATTGCAAGAGCTGAATTGTTATATTCTGAATTAGGAATAAAAACATGTAGAGATTTATTGCATTTATTTCCGTTTAGATATGTTGACAAAACACAATTTTACACCATTAATCAGTTGCAAGAAAACTCTGCTGAAGTACAAATTGTAGGTAAAATTACCGGACTTAAAACAGTAAAACAAAAGCGAGGCAGTAGGTTAGTGGCTACGTTTAGTGATGCTACCGGAACCATGGAGTTGGTTTGGTTTAAAGGAGCCCAATGGATTAAAGACAATTTAAAAGCAAATGTTCCGTATGTGATTTACGGAAAACTAAATTGGTTTAATGGTACTGCCAGCATGCCACATCCTGAAATGGAAACGGTGCAGGCTTACAAAAGTAAGTTACAAATGGCCATGCAGCCCGTATATCCGTCAACAGAAAAGTTAAGCAATAAAGGAATTAGCAATAAGGTAATGCGAGGCATGATTCAAGACTTGTTGCAACAAGTTTTTGGGGTTATTGAAGAAACATTACCACCTTATATTTTAGAAGAGCATCAATTAGTAGATAAAAGGGAGGCATTGCTAAATATTCACTTTCCTAAGAGTCAGGAATTATTAGCAAAGTCGCAGTTTCGATTAAAATTTGAAGAGTTATTTTTTATCCAAATTCAATTGCTTCAAAAAAAAATTATACGAAAAGCCAAGTTAAAAGGCTATGTTTTTGAGCAAGTAGGGGATGCATTTACCAACTTTTACAATAACCATTTACCGTTTGATTTAACCAACGCGCAGAAAAGAGTTCTTAAGGAAATCCGCAAAGATGCCGGTTCTGGAGCACACATGAATCGATTATTGCAAGGAGACGTAGGTTCCGGAAAAACCATTGTGGCATTGTTAACTATGTTGCTGGCCATAGATAATGGGTTTCAAGCAACCATTATGGCACCTACAGAAATACTGGCAGCTCAGCACTTTTATGGTATTTCAGAATTGCTAAAAAACACTAATATTCAGGTAGAATTATTAACCGGTTCTACCAAAACCAAAAAAAGAAGAGAAATTCATGCGGGTTTAGAAGAAGGAACTTTGCATATTTTGGTGGGTACTCATGCTATTTTAGAAGATAAAGTACAGTTCAATAATTTAGGGATTGCCATTATAGATGAACAGCATCGCTTTGGGGTAGAGCAACGCTCTAAACTCTGGAAAAAAGGAAGAGGAAATGAAGCCGGAGGAGCCATACCTCCGCATATTTTGGTTATGACGGCTACACCCATTCCAAGAACCTTGGCAATGTCTGTATATGGCGATTTAGATGTATCGGTTATAGATGAATTACCACCGGGAAGAAAAGAAATAAAAACGGTACACCGCTATGATAGCCACAGGTTGGCGGTATTTAAGTTTTTAAAAGATGAAATAGCCAAAGGCCGACAGGTGTATATTGTGTATCCGTTAATTCAGGAATCTGAGGCTATGGATTATAAGGATTTAATGGATGGTTATGAAAGTATTTCCAGAGAATTTCCTACTCCGCAATACCAAATAAGTATTGTTCACGGACAAATGAAACCCGCCGACAAAGATTATGAAATGGAACGTTTTGTAAATGGCGAAACCCAAATTATGGTAGCTACTACAGTAATAGAAGTAGGAGTTAATGTACCTAATGCCTCAGTGATGGTTATTGAAAGTGCCGAACGTTTTGGACTAAGCCAATTGCATCAGTTACGAGGAAGGGTAGGGCGAGGAGCCGAACAAAGCTACTGTATTTTACTATCTAGCTTTAAGTTATCATCTGACGGCAAAACCAGGTTACAAACTATGGTAGATACCTCTGACGGATTTAAAATTGCAGAGGTAGATTTAAAACTTCGCGGTCCGGGTAATATTATGGGAACCCAACAAAGTGGTGTGCTAAATTTAAAAATTGCCGATGTGGTAAAAGATTCGAGCATTTTATATAGCGCCAGAAAAACGGCTATTGAAGTAATGAACGATGATCCCGGGTTGGCAAAACCTGAAAATAGTAGCTTAAACAAAGTAGTTTCACAACTTCGTAAAAAAACGGGTATTTGGAGTAATATTAGTTAGTGTTCTCAAGAAATTATAAGAAAGCAAAGTGAGGATACAAACCAATTTCCGCTGGCTACATTGCGAAGGAGTGGTAACAACTGAAGTAATCTCTCAATAAAAAGAGACTGCCACAGCAAAAGTGTTTGCTTCGCAGTGACGGTTTTATTTTTAAAAACGGAAATAGCTTGTAAGCCTAACAATATTAGAAATCGACTTATAAATTAGATTTACTAGAAAACACAAGCGAGAAGATTTTTATAAATTTTTTGTGTACAGGTCTTTTTGTCAGTCAATATTATTTTTTAGTATTTCTTGAATTTGTTTTTTATGATGTAATGGATGAAAGAGCATTAAGTAAAACATTTCTCTTATTGTTATTTTTCCAAGTAAAGGATGAGGTAGTGTAAGAGTATCTAGTTCCTCTTCAGAGTATTTTTCAAAACACTCTTTTATTTGTTCGAGTATTTTTTTTATATCAGAAATAATAGTAGATTTTTGATTAATTGTAATCTTTTCTTGAGGTAGAAATCTGTCAGGAGCTTTCAAAGTTGTTTTTGAGTAATTTTCTAAAACAGTTTGATAATTCCAAGTTTCACGATTGATATATCCAAATTTCTCAATGAGGTATTTTTTGGAAAATAAAATGTTTGGAAAAGGAATAATGGTTAGTAAAATATGTTCTAATTGTTGTCCTGCTGACCATTTTCCATTATGTACATAAGTGAACTTCTTTTCATCTAAATTATCAATGTATTGAATTATTTCCTGATGATTTTGAATAAATTTTTTGATTAGCTCTGCTTTTTGCATTTGTATAGATTTTTATACAAATAACCTTAATTATAAAATACAATGCAATGAACTATGGTTAATTAATTCTTTTTCTAATTCTACTTAATGCTTGCGGTGTAATTCCAATGTAAGAAGATAAATATTTAAGAGGAACATTTTGTATAAAATGAGGTTTGTTTTTTAGAAGATATAAATACATTTCTTCTGGGGTAGATTTCAAAAGTTGTATTTCTCGAATTGTTTTTTCTCTTAACCTTTCTTCTAAAAACACTTTTTGAGTTGTGCTACAAAGTTTAGATTCTAAAAAAAGTTTGCGTACAATATTCATTTCAACATAACCAACAACTCCGTCACTTATAGGTTCATAATTGAATTGTCTTTCCTCTTCATTTTCAGTTTTTGCTGTGAAAATATCGCCCTCAAAATAAAAGTCTATTGAAATGTTTTCGGTACATTCATTACTTAAGCCTATTAAAGATTTTCTTATCGTTCCTTTTTGAAGGAAACAAAGAATATCTTTTGGTAAAACAGTTTTTTTAGTAAAGTGTATGAGTTTTATTTTGTCCCAAATTTCAGCATAATTATTTATAGGATATTTTGAAAAAACTGTTTTATCTATTTCAATCATTTTTAGGTAGTTTTTTCGTTTGTATATAACGGTTAGGTTTAACAGTGTTTTTAATACTGTTTAGGTTTTGTTGTAGATAATTATATATCATATTCAGTGTTTTTCAGTTAAAAACTGACGTTAACGATTCCGAGTGCTTACGTAAGCAGAAGAGTTTCTTCATTTTGAGCATCGCTAACGCGATCGTGACACTCGTGATAACAAATATAACAATATAAGAAATTATCAAGATGACCAAACAGTATTAGAAATCGATATATAAATGAGATTTACTTGGAGGCACAAGCGTGACGCTTGTGCTAGCCAAGAGTTTTTACTTGTTATCATACTCATGACGCTCAACTTATTAAAAGGTATGACATAACTCCTTATTTTTGAGTTATAAGAAAAGTAAGCAAAAAGTAACGAATAACTTATCTTAAACGATTAATTATAGTATCTTTTTTCTTAAGTTTGGATATACTAACGTTATGTGCAAGTGAGACAAAACGCTAATGAGAGAATCAAACATCATATCAATTCTTAGTGCTTATCATAAGCTTCCTAAAAATATTTTTGAATCATATTTAAATCACTTTTCAATAAGAATTAAAAAAGATGAATTAGATGACTTAACAATTTTATACAATCATTTAAAAACTTTAACAAAGAATATTGAACTGTTCGACAAGTATTTCATTGGGTATTCAATCCCCCAAATTGGAAAAGAATTCGATTTATTAAGGTTTGATAATGAAACAATAGTAAACGTTGAATTAAAACGAGAAAGTGATTTAGAAAAAATAGAAACTCAGTTGAGAAGAAATAAGTATTATTTGAGTTTTCTAAAAAAAGAAACACACTTATTTTCTTATGAAGCCTCTACAAAAAAACTTTTTGGTTTGGATGAAAGCAATAATTTGATTGAATTAAACATTAGACAATTGATTGAAAAACTTGCTTCCCAAAACGTAGTTAATTTGGAGAATATTAATAAGTTGTTTAATCCTTCAAATTATTTAGTATCACCTTTCAATTCCACTCAAGAATTTATAAAAAACAGATACTTTCTTACTGTTCAGCAGGAAGATATAAAAAATCAAATCTTAAAAGAATTTGACAAGCCTAAATATTCCATTATATCTATTCGTGGAAAAGCTGGTACAGGAAAAACATTACTCACATACGATATAGCAAAGGATATTTACAAGTCTAAAGAAATAATTATAATTCATTGTGGAATACTAAATAAAGGACATATCACTTTGAGAGATGATTATGCTTGGAAAATTGTCTCAGCTAAAAGTTTAGTTTATCAAGACTATACAAAATACGATTTAGTAATTGTAGACGAAGCACAGAGAATAAGAAAGGGGCAATTAAATCACTTAATTGAACAAATAAAACTTCATGGAAAAAATTGTATTTTTTCTTACGATTCAGTTCAAACCTTAAGAGGTGGCGAAATTAGAGCAAATGTAAGTTCTGAAATTGAAAAAAATGTAACAAAACATTGCTTCGAATTAACAACCAAAATAAGAACAAATAAAGAGGTTGCAAGATTTATCAAATGCTTATTCAATACAGAGGAAATAATTCATAAAATGGATTACTCTAATGTTGAATTAAAATATTTTGAAACTTACAATGTGGCTAAATTATATTTAAATCAATTAAAATCAGAAGGTTGGAAAATCACTAACTATACACCTTCGACTGTTCACACTTTACCATATGAACAACATCGGATTGAGGAAGAAGATGACAATGCACATACCGTAATTGGACAAGAATTTGATAATGTTGTAGCAGTAATAGATGAATACTTTTATTACAAGAATAATAAATTATCAACTCGAAATTACAAAGACAAACCATATTATCATCCGACAAAAATGTTATTTCAAATTGTATCGAGAACGCGACTAAAATTGTGTGTTATTATTGTGAACAATCCGATTTTATTAGAAAGATGTCTAAGTATATTAAGTAAAAACACCAGCACATAACAAAGAACTGAGGTAAAAAACAAGTAAATTTTATACTTTTTTAAACCAAAGTACTTTTATAATTTACATCATAAG
>NZ_JBOCUK010000016.1:0-74913 GCF_050606265.1 Tenacibaculum sp. TC6
CAACGTATATCATAACCTTACTCTACGCTTTTTCTTTCTGGTTTTTATTACTAAATTTAAACAATTGCTAACTTAAGACGTATAAAAAAGGCTTGCTATCTTGCCAATAGATCAGAGCATGAAGTACAACTATTATTAGCCACCAAAACTGTTGATGTTGAAAGAATAAAAATAGCAATTAACCAAGGAGTTACTCTTATAGGAGAAAATAAGATTCAAGAGATAAAACAAAAGTATGAGGGCTTAGCCGCTATTTATCATCAAAAACATTTTATTGGTCATTTACAAAGTAACAAAATAAAAGAAATTCTAACGTACAATGTTTCATGCATTCAGTCATTAGATCGTTTGAGTTTAGCTGAAAAACTCCAAAAAAGATTAACTTTAGAGAATAAGACAATTAACGCTTTTATACAAGTTAACACTTCAGCAGAAGATAGCAAATTTGGTATTTCTCCTAAAAAAGCAATTGAATTTTCTAAACAACTATCTGATTTTGACAGAATTAATATAAAAGGATTAATGACTATTGGTTTATTTAGTTCTGAAAAAGAAAAAATCAGAGACTGTTTTATTCGTTTAAAACAACTTCAACAAGAAATTATCACCACAAACATTCCAAATATTGAAATGAATGAATTATCGATGGGTATGAGTGGAGATTTAGAAATAGCAATTGAAGAAGGTGCTACAATAATACGGGTAGGAACAGCTATTTTTGGTAAAAGAGCTTATCCGGACAGTTATTACTGGAATGAAAATAAATAGAAGCAATGCTTCTATTTATTTGATAATTGTTTTATTTTAATTCTGAAAGCTGCGAACAACAAAGTCATGAAAGGACTTAACCAGTTAAATATGGCAAAAAATGCATAATCAATTACAGGCACTCCTAATACCCCAGAATGGTAAGCTCCACAGGTATTCCATGGAATTAATACAGAAGTAACCGTACCAGAATCTTCCAAAGTTCTACTTAAATTCTCCGGTGCTAAGCCTTTATCTCTATACGCTTGGGCATACATTTTTCCGGGAACTACAATGGCTAAGTACTGATCTGAAGCCGTAAAGTTTAATCCAATACATGTTGCTACTGTACTTGCAAATAATCCAAAAACTGAATCAAACAGACTTAACATAAAGCTACTAATTCTAGCCAAGGCTCCAATAGCATCCATTACGCCTCCAAAAACCATTGCTAATAAGATTAACCATACCGTTCCTAACATTTTTTTCATTCCTCCGGCAGTAAACAAATCTTTTAACACTTCATTATCAGTAGGCACAGAAGTTTCTACCGTAATTGCTTTCATAACACCTTTATACGCTGATCCAAAGTCTAAAGTTTTAACTTCGGCTATTTGTGCAACTACATGTGGTTGAAAAATTAAAGCAAAAATTCCTCCAAAAATAGTACCTGCCAACAACGCAATTAATGGTGGTGTTTTTTTAACAATAAGTGCAATAACTAATACCGGAACTAAAAACAACCAAGGGCTAACATTAAATGCCTTGTTTATATCTGTCAACATGGCCTGAGTATCTGCCTTACCTGTGGCTGTTTGTGTAAAACCTAAAACTAAGAAAAATATAATGGTAATAGCGAAAGTTGGTATAGTAGTATAAGCCATGTAACGAATATGCGTAAACAAATCTGTACCTGCCATTGCCGGTGCTAAATTGGTTGTATCGGACATTGGAGACATTTTATCTCCAAAATATGCTCCAGACAAAACAGCACCTGCTGTCATTCCTAATGAAATTCCTAAAGCATCTCCAATTCCTATTAATGCAATACCTACAGTAGCCGATGTAGTCCATGAACTACCTGTTGCTACAGAAATAACGGCACAAATAATTAAACAAGCTACTAAAAATATGGTTGGATTTAATATTTGCAATCCGTAATAAATCATTGAAGGAATAATTCCGCTAATTAGCCATGTTCCTGCTAAGGAACCTACCATTAACAAAATTAAAATAGCTCCGGCAGTAGATTTAATATTCTCAGCAACTTCCTCCATCATTCTTTCATAAGAAACCTTATTTCTAAATCCTACAATTGCTGCTACAGCTCCACCTAGTAACAATATAAATTGATTACTTCCACTTAATGCATCATCTCCAAAAACAAACACATTATAAGCTAACATTACAATTAACGCTAAAACAGGAATTAAAGCTTCCCAAATGCTCAGTTCTTTGTTTTCTATAATTTTCTGGTCTTCAATTTTAATTTCGCTTAAATTTTTTTCGTCTTGCATTATTTAGTTTTTTGGAAGTGTAATGTTACGATTTTGAAAAGAATTACACAAATTCAATCAGTTTAGTACATTTGCTTTCTATGGATTCTTTAACTCAAATAGTTTTAGGTGCGGCTTGCGGAGAAGTTGCTCTTGGTAAAAAAATAGGAAATAAAGCTATGCTTTTTGGTGCAATAGGAGGAACCATTCCGGATTTAGATGTTTTTATTGGTAAGTGGTTATATAGTAATGAAATTGACGCCATGGCATTTCATCGTGGTTTTATGCATTCAATAGTTTTTGCCTTATTAGGTTGTTTTCTCTTTGGATGGTTAACCTTTAAACTCTATAATCGCAGAAAACGGAAAGATTCTACAACGCTACAAAATTGGGTTTGGCTCTATTTTTTATCCATTTTAACTCATCCTTTACTCGATTGTTTTACGCCTTATGGTACACAGTTATTTTTACCTTTTTCAAATTACAGAGTAGCATTTAATAATATTTCAGTTGTAGATCCTTTATACACCCTGCCTTTTCTTTTATGCTTGCTCATAGCCATGTTTTATAACAGAAAAAATCCTCGTAGAATTAAGTGGGTTAAAATAGGCTTTTATTGTAGTTCCATATATATGTTGTTTACTTTAGGTAATAAGCTATACATGGATCGTATTTTTAAAAAATCATTTAGAAATGCTAATATTTCATTTGATCGGTTTTCAGTTCAACCAACTATTATGAATACTATTTTATGGTATGGTATAGCAGAAACAAAAGATACTTATAAAGTAGGTTTTTATTCATTATTAGATTCTAAAAGTGAATTGGACACTATTTTAACAATCCCTAAAAACCATCAACTTATCGATAAAAATAATCAAGATATAAAAACCTTAGCCTGGTTTAGTAATAATTACTACAATTTGGTTGCTAACAATGCCAATGATACCATACAATATGTAGATTTACGTTATCCGTTATTAGATCCAAAAGATATAAATTCATCTGTATTCAGGTTTCAATTGGTTCAAAAAGAAAACAGATGGGACATTCTTCCTTTTTCCGGAAAAATGCCTTCTACAAAAAGTATGAAGCCTTTTTTAAACAGACTTTCAGGAAAATAATAAACCCAGCTTTAAAGCTGGGTTTATTTCACTTATTCATAAAAATATGTTATACAGAAGCCATTTGTAATACTCCTACTTCTAACATACATTCTTTCATCATATGATAGGTACGTTCAATATCATTATCTAAACCAATAGAAAAACGAATTAATCCATCCGACAATCCCATTTCTTTTTGCTCATCTAAAGGTATTTCAGAAGAAGTAGAAGTTCCGGGCGCTGAAAATAAAGTTTTATAAAATCCTAAGCTTACTGCTAAATAACCTATATTTCTTTCCTGCATCAATTCCATTAACTCATTTGCTTTTTCTAAAGATCCGGCATCAATTGTTAACATCCCTCCAAATCCATATTCATTATTCATCATTGACTTAAACACTTCATGTGAAGGATGCGATTGTAATCCTGGATACACTGTTTTTACCCCGTCATTTTCAAGTTTTTCAGCTAAATACATTGCATTTTTACTATGCTGTTTCATACGAATATGAAGTGTTCTCATATTTTTTAAGATGGAAGCAGAACGTAAAGAATCCATTGAGGCTCCCAATAACATACTAGCTCCGTCAATTACACTTTTCAGTGAATTTACAAATTCTGAAGTTCCGCACACTACACCTCCCATCGTATCTGAACTTCCATTAATAAACTTCGTTAAACTATGTATTACAACATCTGCCCCTAATTGAGCAGGTGATATTGATAACGGTGAAAACGTATTATCAACAACCAATTTTAAATTGTGTTTTTTAGCCAACTGCGAAAGTGCTTTTATATCTGCTACCTCTAATAATGGGTTGCTTACACTTTCACAATAAATCATTTTGGTATTCCTATTGATAGCAGCTTCAACCAAATCTATTTTAGTTATGTCTACAAAAGACGTTTCAATATTTAACCTAGGAGTGAAGTTTTTAAGAAAAGCATACGTACCTCCGTAAATGGTTCTACTCGATACAATATGATCACCGGCTCCGCATATTTGCAAAATGGTTGGTGTAATGGCTCCCATACCTGAAGCTGTAACATTGGCTGTTTCTGTACCTTCCATTGCTGCCAGTGCTTCTCCTAAATATAGATTTGAAGGTGAAGTATGACGAGAGTATAAATAACATCCGTCTGTATTTCCTTCAAAAGTATCAAACATAGTTTTTGCCTTTAAAAAGGTATATGTAGAAGAATCGGATATAGACGGGTTAACTCCTCCAAATTCACCAAAATATTGCAAATCTTGAATATTGTTTGCCGGTTTAAATTCCATAATAAGCTAATTTAACTGTTTATTTGACTACTAAATACCTTTTATTTTGATAAAAAATCAATACTTTACTATTTATATAGATAATTTTTCTATTTTTAAAAACAAATTCAATAAAACTCTTAAAAAAACAAGTGCTTTTTTAATAATTCTTAGATTTTTTTTCACATGAAGTTAGATAGTATAGATAAAAAGTTGCTTACTCTTATACAAAAAGACAGCAAACAAACTACTAAAAGTTTATCTCTTAAACTGAATTTATCTGTAACTGCGGTTTATGAACGTATACGAAAACTTGAAAAAGAAGGTATTATTACTCAATATGTAGCTTTAATTGACAAAAGTAAAATAGACAAATCTTTACTTGTATTTTGCCATATAAGACTTGAAAAACATACAAAAGAATTTATTGCTGATTTTGAAAAAGAAATTAACGATTTAAAAGAGGTTATTGAATGTTTTCATGTAAGTGGCGAGTATGATTACGTATTAAAAATTTACATTAAAGACATGGACTCTTACCGAGAGTTTATGGTAAATAAAATAACAGGTTTGAAACATATTGGTAGTACACATAGTGTTTTTACCATAGGTGAAGTAAAAAATACTACTGCAATAGATTTATAATTCTTTATCTATTTTTAAAACGGAAGTTTTATTACTTTTTTCTTTTTAGGCTTTTTTAAATACAAGCATCTTTTACTATAGTCTATAAAAGCTTTTCCTTTTTCTAAAATATCAGCACCTATTATTCCATGTACTTCTTTAGCATTTTGTTGAGTTAATGCCGAATTAACATGTAATAAATCAAACAATACTAAATCACATTTATGTGTTTTCCATTTCCCTATTTTCAACCAGTTATTTTCAGATTTTTGTGTTTCCATATTAGTTGCCCCTGCACCAGCCGCCTTTATATCACTTTCTTCTGAAATAAGTTTAAAATACTCTTTTAAATCCAACCCTACGCATGAATTAGAGGCACCGGTATCTAAAATAAAACGTCCTTCAACACCATTAATCTCAGCTTTTAACTCAAGATGATTAGTTTCTATTTTTTTCAATTTTATTTTAATGTATTTCTTTTTCTTTAATACTTTTTTCAAACTTGCCATTTCTCGTACTTTTGTCTCGCAAAGATACAACTCAATTATTAATAAATGATTACCGATACGCATACGCATTTATATTCTGAACAGTTTGATGAAGACAGAAAGGAAATGATTAACAGAGCTAAAGAGGCAGGAGTTTCTCGCTTTTTTATCCCGGCTATTGACAGCTCTTATACTGATAGAATGCTTGATTTAGAAAAAAACTTTCCTGAGGATATTTTTCTGATGATGGGTTTGCATCCAACCTCTGTTAACGAAAACTATTTGGAAGAACTTGCATTGGTAAAAGAATGGTTAGATAAACGTAATTTTTATGCCATCGGTGAAATTGGTATCGATTTATATTGGGATAAAACCTTTTTACAACAACAACAAGATGCCTTTAGAACACAAATAAAATGGGCTAAAGAAAAAAAACTACCTATTGTAATTCATTGTAGGGAAGCTTTTGATGAAATTTTTGAAATTTTAGAAGAAGAAAAAGGAAACGAACTATTTGGTATTTTCCATTGTTTTAGCGGTACTTTAGAACAGGCGAAAAAAGCTATTTCTTACAATATGAAATTGGGTATTGGTGGTGTTGTTACTTTTAAAAACGGTAAAATAGACACCTTTTTAAATCAAATAGACAGCAAACACATTGTTCTAGAAACGGATGCTCCTTATTTAGCTCCAACGCCATACAGAGGCAAACGCAATGAAAGCAGCTATATTACCAATGTAGTTGATAAATTAGTGGATATTTATGGAAAATCTTTCCAAGAAATTTCCGAAATTACAACTCAAAATTCAAAAGAAGTTTTTGGTGTCTGATATACAAACAACGTATTACAAAACGCCCATTGGTATTGCTCAAATTACTGGTGATATGCATGGTGTTCAAACAGTTTCTGTTTTAGACAGTGATTTTGAAATACCTGCTAATTCAACTCAAGATGTAGCCAAACCTCTTCAAGAATGCATACATCAATTGGATGAATACTTTAAAGGAATACGAAAAGAGTTTTCTGTTCAACTCAATCCGCAGGGGACCGAATTTCAACAAAAAGTTTGGGATGAATTACTAAATATTCCTTTTGGAAAAACCAGAACGTACTTAGAACAAACAAAAAAAATAGGTGATGTTAAAGCCATTAGAGCAGTTGCTTCTGCCAATGGTAAAAATCCTGTTTGGATACTTATTCCTTGCCATAGAGTAATTGGATCAGACGGATCACTTACCGGTTATGCAGGAGGTGTTTGGCGTAAAAAATGGTTATTGGAACATGAAAGTGAAAGCAAACAACAAACGCTATTTTAATTCAAGTTTCGTTTTTCTATAAAAAACTTCTTCAATAAAAAACTACATTCTTCTTCTAAAACACCTGATATTACTTGTGTTTTAGGATGTATTCTAGTATTTAAAACACTAAAGCCTAATTTAGGTTCTTTGGCACCATATACTATTTTAGCTATTTGCGCCCAATAACTTGCCCCTGCACACATCTGACAAGGCTCTAATGTTACGTATAAAACGCAATCTTTTAAATACTTTCCTCCTAAAAAATCAGCTGCTGCTGTGAATGCCTGCATTTCGGCATGCGCGGTTACATCATTTAAGGTTTCTGTTAAATTATGAGCCCTGGCAATTATTTGACTTTTATAAACAATAACTGCTCCTACAGGAACTTCTCCTTTATCAAAAGCTGTTTGAGCTTCTTGCAAAGCTTTTTTCATAAAATAAACATCATCAAAAGGGTTCATTAAACTAACTTTGGAATTGATCTATTACAAAAGTAACCAAAAATTAAGTGAGCGAACTCTGCTCAAATTATTTATTTTTGTCAAAATTTTAGGTTTGATTTCAATTAACATTTCTGAACATAAAAAGGTATATTTTGCTTCAGACCAACATTTAGGAGCTCCTACACCAGAAGCTAGTTTTCCTCGAGAACAAAAGTTTGTGAACTGGCTCAATCATATAAAAGATGACGCTGAAGCCATTTTTTTACTAGGAGATTTATTTGATTTTTGGTTTGAATATTCTACCGTTGTTCCGAAAGGCTTTGTGCGTGTTTTAGGCAAATTAGCTGAGCTAAGAGACTCCGGTATTCCTATTTACTTTTTTGTTGGAAATCATGATTTATGGATGAAAGATTATTTTGAAAAAGAACTTTCCATTCCTGTTTTTCATAAACCTCAAGAATTCAAACTTAACACAAAACTATTCTTAATTGGTCACGGAGATGGTTTAGGACCTCATGATAAAGGGTACAAGCGCATGAAAAAAGTTTTTACCTTTCCTTTATTTAAATGGATGTTTAAGTGGTTACATCCTGATTTAGGGGTTCGGCTAGGACAATATATGTCTGTGAAAAACAAACTTATTTCAGGAGACAAGGATGCTAAATTTTTAGGAGAAGATAATGAATGGCTTGTTCAATATTGTAAAAGAAAACTAGAGGCTAAACATTATGATTATTTTGTGTTTGGACATAGGCATTTACCATTAGATATTAAACTTTCTGACAACAGTAACTACATTAATTTAGGCGATTGGATTAACTACTACACCTTTGGTATTTTTGATAAAGAAACTCTTCATTTAAAAGAATATAAATAGTTAACTTTTCCCTTAAAATCAAAGGAAAAGTTAACGTCATTTAGCTAAGCTTTAGTTAAAGCTAACTTTCTTTTTCTTTCTATATATTGAAGGCTAATTTCTCCCGTATTTTCTTAAATAGTTACTATAACTCCTTTTACAAAACAATAGACAATACTCCTAACACAGCAAGAATAAATCCGGCTGGTATTTGATACTTTAATAATTTTAATCGTAAAATTTGCCCTTTTTCTTTTGCTACTTCATTCTTTTCTAATAGGTATTTAGAAATTAAACCATACCCCAAAATAAAGCCTACTATAAATTCAACAGCAGCAACTCCTAAAAAAATAAGCCAACCTGTATTGAATGAAGTAAGGTTTAATACAGATTGAACAATTCCCCAAACTCCCCAAAAAGCTAACACAACTCCAATCCATCCTTGGTATGGGGTTAGTTTATCTAATAAATCTTTAGCATTGGGCTTTTTAGCAATAATAGCAGGAGTTGCAGCTAAAACCCCTCCGATAATTGCAATAATTGATCCTAACATATTTTAATTTTTAACATTACAACAACGAATATATTAAGGGATTAACTCATATTATTTTTCAGTTATTATTCGGAGGTTATCAGTTATTATTCGAGTTATATCTCTGGTCATTTATCTGCCTTAACAAAAAAGCACTCTATAAAAGAGTGCTTTTTAAAATATTTACGATAGTTTTAAAACTTAAATGTTAGTCCTGCTTTAAAAGAAGTTCCGTTAAACCCAAACTGATTAACTTCCCAAGGATATCTAAATCTACCTCCTAAGTTTGTTACAGGATCACCTTTAGGATCAATTTCGTCCGGGAAAACATCAAATAAATTGTTCACCTGTGCTCTGAAAGAAATAGATTTAGTAAAATCATATCCAACGGATAAATCTGTTACAATCTTACCCGTAAAGGTTTGATCTTTGTTAGGATCTGCAGCGTGTTGCCAAGTTACTTCTCCAAAATACGTGTTGTTTATATTAGCTGAAAAATTCCCAATCTTATAATCTGCTCCAAATAAAAACTTCATATTAGGTCTGGCACTAGTAATTCTTGATTGCTCTTTTCTATTGAAAATCTTGTCTTTATATCCGGCTAAATTAGTAGGCGTTTTAACTTCACCATCTAATACTGTTTTGTTTACGTTTAATGCCAAGTTAAGTCCTAATTTTCCAGAAGCAAAATCAATATTTTTATAACGCATAGTATAATCAAATCCCTGAGTAATCGTGTTTACTGCGTTGATAAAAAACTTGATACTTGTTACACTATTATCATTTAAAATTTGCTGAACCGTAGCATTTGGATTTCCGTTATCATCTTCACCAGTAATTTCTCCACTAAACAAAACCCTGTCATCTACTCTTACATTGTAATAATCTAATGAAATAGTGAAATCGTTAGATGCCTTTACAGTTATTCCTGCTGAAATATTTTTAGATGTTTCTGCAAATAAAGGTGCAACACCTAAATCCTTAATAACCTGACTTACATTATTAAAAGTTCCTTGATTAGAAATAGTTCCTCCTGAAACAAGTGTTTGTACATTACTTAAATACACCTGATGTAAAGAAGGTGCTCTAAATCCTGTACTATAAGAGGCTCTTAACACTCCTGCTTCTCCAATTTTATATCTTGAATTTATTTTCCATGAAGTATTTCCACCAAAATCAGAGTAATTTTCATAACGAATAGCTCCGCCAATTAAAAACTTACTAGAAACATCCCAGTCAATCGTTCCATAAACTCCCACGTTAGTTCTTGTTTCATCTAAGGCATTACTAGGTTGTAATCCCGGGAATGATTGCGCACCTCCATCAACATAAGATTCTTCCTGACCTGCAGTAACTTCAAAGCGTTCTTGGCGTGCTTCAACTCCTACACCAACACTTACCTCACCAAAACTTCTATTCACATCAAAATTTCCAATGATATTACTAAAAGCATAAGCTCCTGCATTAAAACTAGTAGGGCTATTGGCTCCTAAACTTGGATTTACTGTGTTTCCAATAGTATAATCTACAGCATTACTTCCGTATGTACCGCTTAAATCAGCATTAAACTCTCCTAATTTAAACTCACCTCCGGCTGTAAATAAAAAATCTTTTATATTTGTTTCAAAAGTAGGCTGAAAACCTTGATATTGTCCATTACCATCAAAAAAAGGGTTCTTTTCGGGTGAATTTTGCCCCGGCACACCAGGCCAATAAGGAACTCTATATAAAGCAAAACTTTTCCCTTTTCTTAGGTTGAAACCTCCAAATGCATATAATTTCGTATTATCATTTAAAGGGAATTCTCCATTTAGATATACATCGCCTTTTTTCATTTCTGGCTGTCCAACAATCATCCCTAATCCAGGATTATTTCTCAACCAATCGGTATTCCCATTTAATATGTCATCTCCTGTTGCTACAACTCCATCCGTTGCTAAGTATCCATCAGCAGCTCCAATTGGTATTGCTCCAATACTATATAATAAACCAAATAAGCCATCTTTTCCAGGCTTCCCTGCTCTATTGGTATAATCTTGATAGCTTAACCCTAATGTTGCATTTAAAAATCCACCACTTCCAAAAGTCAATGTATGATTTACATCTGCATCTGCATTAAAACCATCTCCTCTTGAAGTTACTCCTGAATTAAGATTCACTTGTGTAAAATCAATATTCTTTTTTAGAATAATGTTAACAACACCGGCAACCGCATCTGATCCATATTGTGCAGATGCTCCGTCACGTAAAATCTCAACTCTTTCAATAGCGGCAGTTGGTATACTTTTCATATCAGTACCTACCTCACCTTTACCCGGAGTATCGTTTACATAAACCAAAGCACTTTGGTTTTTTCTTTTTCCGTTAATTAACACCAAAGTTCTACTTGGCCCTAATCCTCTTAAATCTGCCGGATCAAAATGTGCTGTTGCATCTGAAATAGTCTGGTTTGTAGAGTTATAAGAAGGTACAGTATAAGTTAGCATTTGATCTATATTTGTTTGCCCTGTTGCCTGTAATTCTCTAACCCCAACGTTATCAATTGGCACAGCTGAATCTAAAATTGTTCTTGGCTTAGATCGGTTTCCTGTTAATACTACTTCATCTAAAACTCCGCTATCTTCCTTCATAACAATCGTTAAATTTGCTGAAGAACTTGCTTCTCTTTCAATGGTCTTAAAACCTAAAGATGAAAACACTAATGTGGCGGGTATTTTTTTCAAATTAATACTAAACTCCCCGTTATCATCTGTATTCACCCCGTTTGATGTTCCACGTTCTACAACATTCACAAAAGGAATGGGCTCTCCTTTTTCATCTGTTACTTTCCCCTTTATTGTTTGTCCTACGGTAAACGTAAAACACATTAAAGTGAAAGCTGTAATTAGTTTGGTTATTTGCTTCATAATTAATAATTATTTAATAAAAGTGTTCAAAAATTACTTTATTAATACCATTAGTAAATCAATAGTAAAAGATATAAAATTTAATTACATACTCTTTGAAAATCATAAAATTTTATTTTTTTCATAATTGAGATCACTTTTTTAGGTTTAACCATACTTTAACAAATCTTAAAGTGTTAATATTGTAGCTTTGTTAAACAAAAAGCTAACATAATTCAAATTACATATGGATGTAGATGTAAGAGCAATCAATGAAAAAATAGAGCAAGAAAGTGCTTTTGTTGATTTATTAACTACCGAAATGAACAAAGTAATTGTGGGTCAAAAATACATGATTGAACGATTGCTTATTGGTCTTTTAGGTAACGGGCATATTTTACTAGAAGGTGTTCCCGGTTTAGCAAAAACATTAGCTATCAACACACTTTCTAAAGCGGTACAAGGAAGCTTTAGTCGTATTCAGTTTACTCCGGATTTATTACCTGCTGATGTTGTAGGTACGATGATTTACAATGTAAAAGAAAACGATTTCTCTATTAAAAAAGGTCCTATTTTTGCCAATTTTGTATTAGCTGATGAGATTAACAGAGCTCCAGCCAAAGTACAATCTGCCTTGCTTGAAGCTATGCAAGAACGACAAATTACAATTGGTGATGAAACGTTTAAACTTGACGAGCCTTTTTTGGTAATGGCAACACAAAACCCTGTTGAACAAGAAGGTACTTATCCTTTACCGGAAGCACAAGTTGACCGTTTTATGTTAAAAACAGTTATTGACTATCCAAAAATACAAGATGAACAACTTATTCTTCGTCAAAACTTAAACAGTAGTTTTGGAAAAGTTAATGCGGTAGTTTCTATTGAACAGATAATTAAAGCTCGTAATTCGGTTAGTGAAGTATATATGGATGAAAAAATTGAAAAATATATTCTAGATATCATCTTTGCTACTCGTTACCCTGAAAATTACAATTTAGAAAAATTACAACCTTTAATTAGCTTTGGTTCATCACCTCGTGGTAGTATCGCCTTAGCTAAAGCAGCTAAATGCTATGCTTTTATTAAAAGAAGAGGTTATGTAATTCCTGAGGATGTAAGAGCAGTTGTATATGATGTTTTACGACACAGAATAGGTATTACTTATGAAGCGGAGGCTGAAAACATTTCATCAATTGATATTATTAATTCAATAATTAACGAAGTTCAAGTCCCATAAAAACCCAAACTAACTATTATAGATAAGTTCTAACCATACTCTACCAAAGAAAGAAAATTTTACCCCCCTTAAATTAATCTAGTTAGAGATGACATACAAATTAACAACGTACAAAACATTAACAGGAACAAAACAAATTTTAGAGTTACCTAAGAAAAAAAGAACAGAAGCTATTATTTACAAAGACAATACTCCTACCTACTATGTAGATTGTTTTGACTTACAAACTGAATCAAATGTAATTATGAACAGTTTAGTATTAGGTCAAAAAAAGAGTATTAGTGATGTAGTAAAAGAAATAGCCCAAAAAAACAATGTTAACATATCAGTAAAAGAGGCTCCTTTATTTTCTATAGAAAAGTCGCATGAATTGACAGAAATAGAGTTACCTCCTCTTCCTGAAAATTGGTTAAGCTAGTTAATGGACACAAAGGAATTATTAAAGAAAGTTCGTAAAATAGAGATTAAGACACGTAGGCTGTCCAACCACATATTTGGCGGAGAATATCATTCTACTTTTAAAGGACGAGGAATGACTTTTTCTGAAGTTCGACAATACCAGTACGGTGATGATATACGTGCTATTGACTGGAATGTTACAGCTCGGTATAACGAACCTTTTGTAAAGGTTTTTGAAGAAGAACGTGAGCTTACTATGATGCTTGTAGTTGATATTTCCGGTTCTGAATTCTTTGGAACAAACCAACAGTTTAAAAAAGACACCATTACTGAAATTGCAGCTACTCTAGCTTTTTCTGCTATTCAAAACAATGATAAAGTAGGACTTATTTTATTTTCAGATCAAATTGAATTATTTATTCCTCCTAAAAAAGGAAAAAGTCATGTATTACGAATTATTCGTGAGCTTATAGAATTTGAACCTAAAAGTAAAAGAACAAGTGTAAATGAAGCTTTAAAATTTCTATCTAATGTATTAAAGAAAAAAGCAATTGTTTTTATTCTTTCTGATTTTATGGATGAAAAAAGCTATGAACACACCCTTAAAATTGCAGGAAACAAACACGATGTTACCGGTATTAGAGTTTATGACAAATATGACCAAGAAATACCCAATCTAGGAATGGTACCTATGCTTGATTCTGAAACCGGAGAAGTTCATTTAGTTAACACCGGTTCTTCTTCTGTAAGAAAACAGTACAAAACAAATGCGCTTCGTTTAGAAGGTTATTTCAAAACTACTTTTAGAAAAAGCGGTGCCGGTGTTATCAATACTCGAGTTGATGAAAGTTACGTAAAAAAACTGCTGGGATATTTTAAACAAAAAGGATAATTGCCAAGAAACGATGTTTATTAAAATGAAACAAAAATTACTCTACATATTATTCTTGTTCACAGTAATTACTGGCTATGCTCAAACTCCTTTAGTAAAGGCTGAAATTGATACGACCAGCATACGTATAGGTGAACAGTTTAACTATAAAATTACTGTTAATGAAACAGAAAATGTAATTATTCCAAAACTAGACAACTTAAAAGGTTTAGAAGTGGTTGATTCATTAAAAATAGACACTATTAACAACAGACTTATCAAAAAATATGTTCTTACCGGGTTTGATAGTGGAGCTTTTTACATTCCAAGACAACAGATATATATTCGAAATCAAGCCTATTTAACAGATAGTTTATTAGTCAATGTTGCAACAGTTCCTATTGACACTACCAAAATAAAAAAGTTTCCTATTAAAGGAATCAAAGGTGAACCATATCAGTTTGATGATTTCAAAGCATATATTTATTGGGGACTTGCTATTTTATTAATTGTAATTACAACGTTATACTTTGCTTTAAAGAGAACCGACAAGAGTACTTCGGAAACTGCTATTCCTAAATTAGCTCCGTACCAGGAAGCTCTATTAAATTTAAAGCTTCTTGATGAAAAGTTATTATGGCAAAACAATAAGGTTAAAGCATATTATAGTGAACTTACTGATATTATTAGAAATTATATAGAAAGAGAACTTAACATTCCTGCTTTAGAGCAAACCACTAATGAACTTGTTTCTATTTTAACGGACTTTAGTGATTCAAAATCTATTGTTACAGATAAAGAAACCATCGATAAATTACAAAAGCTTTTACAACAATCAGACTTAGTTAAGTTTGCTAAATCTAAACCCTTAGCAATTGAAATTGAATCCGATAGAAAAATTGCAGAATATATTGTAAATCATATAAAACCTGTAATTGCTGAAGAAAATACAGAAACTAGTTACAGTACCCCTGTAACTATTGTACAAAAACCTGAAGTTAAACAACCTAAAACACTAACAAAAATTATAGTAATCGTAGCTATTATTGCCGTTGTTGCTTTAATCTCTTTAGGAATATCTAAAGCTATATCAATGTATAAACCTTTAAAACAACCAGTAGAAAATGTTCAATAATTTTGAATTCCATAATCCAGAATTTCTATGGCTGCTGTTGTTAATTCCTTTATTGGCCATATGGAATTTTTTAACCAGTAAAAAAGATAGTGCTCAACTAACCATGGCTAGTACTCACGCCTTTTTGGTTAAAAAATCATTTGTATCCAAGCTAAAACCTTTACTCTATATTTTTAGACTTTTAGCTTTAGCTTTTATCATTATTGGTTTAGCTAGACCTAGAAATGTATCTATTAGTAAAAAAACAAAAACGAATAGAGGTATTGATATAGTAATGGCTATTGACGTTTCGGCAAGTATGCTGGCTAAAGACCTTAAACCTAATAGACTGGAAGCTTTAAAAAGAGTAGCCACAGAGTTTATCAACAAACGTCCTAATGATAGAATTGGTATTGTTGTTTATGCCGGCGAAAGTTTTACACAAACACCTATTACAAGTGATAAATCTATTGTAAAAAGAACCATTTCTGAAATAAAATGGGGGCAGTTAGAAGGTGGTACCGCAATTGGTATGGGATTAGGTTCTGCGGTAAACAGGCTAAAAGAAAGTAAGGCAAAAAGTAAAGTTATTATTTTATTAACGGATGGTGTAAATAATGCAGGGTTTGTAGATCCAAAAACAGCCACAGAATTAGCAAAAGGCAACAACATAAAAGTATATACTATTGGTATAGGAACCAATGGAATGGCTCCTTTTCCTTGGGCTAAAGACCCAAGAACCGGACAAATTTCATTTAGAAATCAGCAAGTTGAAATAGATGAAGATTTATTAAAACATATTGCCAAAGAAACTGAAGGAAAATATTTCAGAGCCACGGATAATACCAAGTTGAAAGCTATTTATGACGAAATAGACAAACTTGAAAAAACTAAAATTGAAGAATTTAAATATTACAACTACACAGAAAAATACCGTTTATGTGTATTTATAGCAGGTATATTTTTATTGCTTGAGTTTATATTAAAAAATACAATATTTAAAAGTTTTATATAATTACATTCTTAATTATGTACAAGATAGAAGAACCAATATATTTTACCTTTTTTACAGTTATTCCAATAATAATTGTTGTTTATTTATTGGTTTTTTGGTGGAAAAAAAGAACGCAAAAGAAATTTGCTTCACCGGAATTACTGGCAAAATTAGCACCTAATACCTCTACCTTTAAATCTGTTTTAAAATTAGTATTCTTTTTACTAGGGCTTTCCTTTTTAATACTTTCATTAGTAAATCCTAAAATGGGAACAAAATTAAAAACGGTAAAAAGAGAAGGGGTAGATATTGTTTTTGCTTTGGACGTTTCAAGAAGTATGCTGGCTGAAGATATAGCGCCCAATCGACTTGAAAAATCAAAACAAATTATTTCTAAAATAATAGATAAATTAGGAAGCGATAGAGTTGGAATTATTATATATGCCGGAAACGCCTATCCGCTATTACCAATTACTACCGATCATGCTGCCGGTAATATGTTTTTACAAAACGCTAATCCTGATATGGTTTCAAGCCAGGGAACAGCTATAAATGAAGCCCTAAATTTAGCTAGAACTTATTATAATAATGACGAGCAAACAAATCGTTTTTTAGTTATCATTTCTGACGGTGAAGATCATCAGGAGGATACCAAGCAAATAGCCCAGAATATAGCTAATGAAGGTGTAAAAGTTTATACTATTGGAGTTGGTACAGAAAAAGGAGGGCCAATTCCTATAAAACTAAATGGCTCACTTATTGGTTATAAAAAGGATAGAAATGGAGAAACCGTAATTACCCAAAGAAAAACTTCCATTTTACAAGATATTGCTGAAATAGGTAACGGAATTTATATTGACGGTAATAAGACGGAAGTTCCCGTTGAAGCTATTGCCAAGATTATAGGAAATGCTCAAAAAAGTGAGTTTGAAACCAAACAGTTTTCAGATTATCAAGACCAATTTCAATGGCCTTTAGCCATAGGATTATTATTCTTAGTACTTGATATATTCTTGTTTGACAGAAAAACAAAATGGTTGAAGAAAATTGATTTATTTAATGAAGAAGCAAACAACTAAAAGAGTGGAAAATTGTATTAAAATAATGTTCAGTTTACTATTTATAGTTACCTCTATAAATGTTAGGGCTCAACAAGACACACTACAATTACAAAGAGAAGCCAGAGCTTTATTACGTGAAGGGAATAAGCTTTATGACAAACAAAAGTTTGACGATGCTTCTATAGCCTATCGTAAAGCTTTAGGTAAAAACGGTAAGTACGAAAAAGCCAGTTATAACTACGGTAATGCTTTATACCAAAATAAAAATTATAAAGAAGCTGTTGCTCAATATGAGTTAGCTGCTAAAACCGATAAAAATAAAGTTTCTAAAGCAGAAGCGTTCCATAATATTGGGAATGCTATGATGGAGCAAAAACAATATCAGCAAGCCGTAGATTCGTACAAAAACGCTCTAAGAAACAATCCGAATGATGACGAAACCCGCTATAATTTAGCCGTTGCACAAAAGGAATTAAAAAAGGAGCAGCAAAACCAGAAAAACGATCAGGATCAAAATAAAAAAGATCAAAATCAGAAAGACAAGCAAGATAAAAAGGATCAAGACGACCAAAACAAAGAAAACGATCAGAATAAGGATAAGAAAGAAGGAGACGATAAAGACAAACAAGATCAAAATAAAGATCCTAAGAACGATCAGGATCAAAACAAACAAAATCAAGATAAAAAAGAGAATCAAGATAAACCTCAGCAACAAAAACCTCAACCGGGTAAAATGACACCTGAGCAAATGCAACAGTTGTTAGAGAGTTTAAATAATGAAGAGAAAAAGACACAAAAGAAAATGAACGTACAAAAATCAAAAGGAAGAAAAGTACAACAAGAAAAAGACTGGTAAATTTTAACACAAAGCTAGGTATAACCAAAGAATATGATGGTTATGAATAGCTTGGTATAAAATAGTTAAATATTATTTTTAAGCATGTTAAAAATGAATAAAAAGTTAGCATTATACATAGTACTCTTTATTACAATTTTTGCTTTTACAGTAAATGCACAAGAGGGTAAATTAGTGGCTAGTGTTAGCAAAAACAAATTAGGAGTTAACCAACGCTTTAGAATTCAATACACAATAGATAAACAGGGGGCTGATAATTTTAAAGCGCCTAATTTCACCAATTTTAAAATTGTTGGCGGGCCAAGTCAATCTGTAAGTCAATCATGGATTAATGGTAAAATGACTTTCTCACAGTCATACACTTACATTTTACAACCTAAAAATAAAGGAGAATTTAATTTACCTCCGGCTTCTATTGAAATTGATGGGGAAACTGTACAATCTAACACCTTAAAAATTATTGTTATTGATGCTGTTGATGTTCCTCAAAACCCCAATGATCCTGATTATATAGCATCTCAAAACATCCATTTAGTTGCTGAAATATCAAAAACAACGCCTTATGTAGGTGAAGGAATTTATGTAGAATACCGCCTATACTTTAGTGAAAATGTAGGTATTTATGACAATGCTATTACAGAATCTCCTCAATACAATGGTTTTTGGAATCAGGAAGTAAAAAGAAACGGAACTCCTGTTAAAGAAGGAACCTACAATGGTGAAAAATACAGGTATGCAGTTTTACACAAAGCGCTTTTAATTCCAACAAAATCGGGGAATCTTACTATTGACCCTATGAAAATGGATATTGTTGTAGCCGTACCTACCGGTAGAGCCGACTTTTTTGGAAATGTAATTACGCGTCAGGTTCGTAAAGAGTTTTCTTCCACCAAAAAAACTGTAGCCGTTAAAAGCCTGCCTACACTTAACAAACCGGAGAACTTTAATGGTGCTGTTGGTCAATTTTCATTTGATGTATCTTTAAGTAAAGAAATTTTAAAAGCAAATGAGTCTTCTCAAATTCAATTAACAGTTAAAGGAAACGGAAACCTAAAACTATTTGAGTTACCAAAAATAGAAACGCCTAAAGAACTTGAAGTATACCAACCGGAAAGAAAAGAAGATGTTTCCATTACTTCAAACGGACTTAATGGTTCAATTAGTAATAATTATACAGTAGTACCTCAATACAAAGGAAAATATAAAATCCCTTCAGTAAGTTTCTCTTATTTCGATCCGAAAGATGAAGTATATCAAACCATTACTTCTGATGACTTGTATGTTGATGTATTGGAAGGAAAAGAATTAGCTACCACAACAGATAATAACGCGGTAGTAAAACAAGATGTAAAAGTTATAGGATCTAACTTCAGATATATTCAAACAACTACAGACTTACAACCTTTTAGTAATTCAGATTTTTTTAAATCAACGTTGTTTTATGTTTTATTACTCTTACCTATAATTACCATTCCAATAGTAATTCTTCTTAACAAGAAAAAAGAAGAAAGAGATAGAGATATTGTTGGTAATAAACAGCGTACTGCCGACAGATTAGCAAAAAAATACTTATCTGAAGCCTCAAAGCAATTAGGAAACAAAGAAGCTTTTTACGAAGCCTTAGAAAGAGCTTTACACAACTATCTTAAAGCTAAATTAAAAGTAGAAACCTCTGATATTAGCAGAGAAAAAATATCATCGTTACTACAAGGCAAAAATGTTGACACCAGTACAATTCAGCATTTTATAGATGTTTTAAACGATTGTGATTTTGCTCGTTATACTCCTATAGATAATGTACAAATGAATCAAGAGTTTGAAAAAGCTAAACAAGTAATTACCCAACTAGATAAACAGTTATAATGAGAAATATAATTTTACTTTTAGTATTCATTTCAAACATTGTATCTGCACAAAACGCTGATGCATTATTTGCAGATGCTAATAATTTATATAAAGAAGGAAAGTACGAAGAAGCGATAACCCTATATAAACAAATTGAAAATACTAAAGAGGTTTCTTCTGAGCTATACTATAATTTAGGAAATGCTTATTACAAACTAAACAAAGTTGCTCCGAGCATCTATAATTATGAAAAAGCACTCATTTTAAACCCTTTAAATGAAGACGCTAAAAATAACTTAATTATTGCTCAGAAATTGACGCTTGATAGAATTGAAGGCTTACCAAAAACATTATTTCAAAAGTTAAATACTAATTTCCTGGAAAAACTACACTATAACACCTGGGGATACCTTGCTGTTGGCTTTTCTATATTAGGTAGTATTCTTTTTCTTGCCTTTTATTTATCGTTTAACTCTACCAAAAAAAGAGTGTTTTTTGTAACCAGCATCTTTAGTTTTTTAGCCTTAATTTTCACCTTAGTTGTTGCATACCAACAATACAATAGCGCTACAAATAAAAAAGAAGCTATTGTTTTTGCCACTGAGGTAAATGTTAAAAATGCTCCTACAACAAATTCAGACGAAGTTTTTACCTTACATGAAGGTACTAAAGTGCTTGTTTTAGATACTGTTGACAACTGGAAAAAAATAAAACTTATCGACGGTAAAATAGGCTGGCTAGAAACCAATACTATACAAGTAATTCAGAATTTTTAATTGCTAGTTAGCTAACAATTAAACTTATTGTTGTATATTAATCGGTTGAAAGACATGAGTAAATATATACTAGCATATTTCTTTATTACCTTAATGGTCATAACGGTAGCCTTACCTACCTATGTTAGTTTATGCGAAGAAAAATGCGAAACCTCTCTGTCAATAGATGCCGAAAAAGATACAGATGAAGCCATTAACAAAGTAGAAATTAAATTTCTGTGTGCTAATGACGTTGTGTATTCCTATCAACACAAAACCAATCAAAAAAAATTACCTTATTTACTTAAGGTTTATACTTCTATAGATAAAAAACAAGAGTGTCCACCTCCTGAATTACTGTAATTTTTTGACTTTTTACATTGAAACTTACTCCTCAAAAACTGTGAACATATAAATTATTCTCAGTCTATTTAAGTATTCATAAAACTATTCTTCTAAGTCAAAACACGTCAGGTCATTTTTTTATTTCAACACAAAATTAATTTAACATCTCAGTTTATATACTGATAAAACACACTCTTTATGTTTAAAACAATCAAAAATGATTTACCTGCTAGTATAGTAGTGTTTTTCGTTGCATTACCACTCTGTTTAGGAATTGCTTTAGCAAGTGGCGCCCCATTATTCTCAGGTTTAATTGCCGGAATTATCGGAGGAATTGTAGTAGGAGCATTAAGTGGTTCTAATATAGGAGTTAGCGGTCCGGCAGCAGGTTTAGCTGCCATTGTACTAACAGCCATAGGAACGTTAGGCGGCTTTGAAAACTTTTTACTTGCGGTTGTTTTAGGCGGTATTATTCAATTAGTTTTTGGCTTTCTTAAAGCAGGTATTATTGGTTATTACTTTCCGTCTTCTGTTATAAAAGGTATGTTAACCGGAATTGGAATTATCATTATTCTGAAACAAATACCACACTTTTTTGGATATGATGCTGATCCGGAGGGTGACTTCGCTTTTTTTCAAGTAGATGGAGAAAACACCTTTTCTGAAATTCTAAAAACAGCCAATTATATAAGCTTAGGTTCAAGTATGATTGGAATTATTGGCTTAGCCATACTTCTTTTTTGGGACAAAGTATTATCAAAAAAAGGAAAAATATTTCAAATAATACAAGGGCCTTTAGTAGCTGTTATTTTAGGAATCATCTTTTTTATACTTACTCAAGGCAATGAAACATTAGCTATTAAAGCATCACATTTAGTAAGTGTACCGGTTCCGGAAAACACAGCTTCTTTTTTAAATCAATTTAGTTTTCCAAACTTTTCAGCAATAACAAATCCGGATGTTTGGATTACTGCTTTTACCATAGCTTTGGTTGCCAGTTTAGAAACGCTTTTGTGTGTTGAAGCTACAGATAAAATTGACCCTCATAAAAACGTAACCCCTACTAATAGAGAGTTATTAGCCCAAGGAACCGGTAATATCATATCAGGTTTAATTGGAGGGTTACCCATAACTCAAGTTATTGTAAGAAGTTCTGCCAACATACAATCGGGAGGAAGAAGTAAAATGTCTGCAATTATTCACGGTTTTTTATTATTAATCTCGGTTATCCTTATTCCAAAACTTCTAAATAAAATTCCGCTTTCAGTATTAGCGGCAATTCTTCTTGTTGTTGGGTATAAATTAGCCAAACCTTCATTATTCAAACAAATGTATGCTTCGGGTTGGAAACAGTTTGTTCCTTTTGTTGTAACCATTCTAGGAATTGTTTTTATGGATTTACTGAAAGGTATTGGACTTGGATTGGCTGTAGGTATTATTATTATTTTAATAAAGAGCTACCAAAACTCTCATTTTTTACACATTGAAGATATAAGCAATGGTATTCATAAAATTAAAATGACTTTGGCAGAAGAAGTAACCTTTATTAATAAAGGAGCTATTTTAAAAGAGTTAGATAGTTTACCTGTAAATACATATTTGGAGTTAGATGTAAGAAAAACGCATTATTTAGATAATGATATTATAGAAATACTCGAAGATTTTGCCTACAAAGCAAAAGAAAGAAATATAAATATTAAGCTTTATTCTGAAAGAGGCGTTGTTGAAAACCCTGAAAGTTTTATTGAGTTTTTTAAGTTAAGCCCCAAAACAGCTTCTTAATGAAAAAACATGGGCATACAATATTACATACTACTATCAAATTTAAAAAAGAATAAAGCTAGTTGTAAACAAACAACATTAACTTATTATGTTTGCCCCCGAAAAAAGAGTACCATGGCTAAAGGGGTTTAAACTCTTAACAAACTAACTGTTTCTCTTTTAATAACAACTAAATAAAAATATAATAACATAACCTATAATAATACACTAAATGAAAGCGCATACAAAAGAAACCCAAGCTACCATGACTCCTAAGAAAGCGTTACAATTTTTAAAAGAAGGAAATTTACGTTTTCAAAACAACTTAAAAGCTAATCGTAACTTACTTGAGCAAGTGAACGACACCAGAGACGGACAGTTTCCTTTTGCTACAATTTTAAGTTGTATAGATTCCAGAGTTTCTGCTGAATTAGTTTTTGATCAAGGGTTGGGTGATATTTTTAGTATTAGAATAGCCGGAAACTTTGTAAACGAGGATATTTTAGGAAGTATGGAATTTGCCTGTAAACTGGCCGGAACCAAGTTAATTGTGGTATTAGGTCATACAAGCTGTGGAGCTATTAAAGGTGCTTGTGATAATGCTGAGCTAGGTAATTTAACCACCATGCTTAAAAAGATAAAACCTGCGGTTGAAGCTGTAACAGAACCTAAAGATACAGCCCAAAGAAACTCATCAAACGTTGATTTTGTAAATGATGTTGCTGAAAAAAATGTACATCTTACTATAGATAACATTTTAGAACGTAGTGATGTTTTAGCTGATATGCACAAAAATGATGAAGTTATGATTATTGGAGCCATGTATGATCTTAATGATGGAGCTGTAACTTTTTACGAATAAGAAATTTGTATCCTTAATATAAACGATAGAGAGAGACTAAACTTTTGTTTAGCTCTCTTTATTATTTTTATACGAATTACCCCTTAAAAAATTGCGAGCCATTCATCTTACATATACTGCACCAAAATAGCAGTTTCATTAATTCTTATAGCTATCTGTTAACAATATCATCCACTCTAGTGGGGCAGCGGGAATATTCTGTACTCACTACAAAACCTTCCTGCGGGTCGCGGGAACACTCTGTACCCACTACAAAACCTTCCTGCGGGTCGCGGGAACACTCTGTACCCACTACAGACCCTTCCTGCGGGTCGCGGGAGCACTCTGTACTCACTACAAAACCTTCCTGCGGGTCGCGGGAACACTCTGTACTCACTACAAAACCTTCCTGCGGGTCGCGGGAACACTCTGTACACACTGCAAGACAAGAGTATAGAATAAAGGACAAACACCTTATTAAGATACAGTTAACAAAATAGTGAGCATTGATAATAAGTTGTTGATTTTCTATATTTGTTTTTTACCCTTCTTTTATAAAAATGGAAAAAACATCTATAATATGAGTAAGAAAAGAGCTTTAATTATTCTATTTTTTATACTTGGAATAGTTTTAATATTTCACTTATTGATTTTGACAGAACAAATTCCTTATGATAAAGTTTGGGCCGGAAAACTTAACTCAGTTGAGGAAATGAAATTCTTTGAAACCCTCTCAATACTTATCAATACATTTATGATAATAATATTATTTATTAAGTATAAACAATTAGAGAAAAAAGTAAACAATAAAATTATAGACCTATTTATTTGGGTCTTTATGGTCTTTTTTGCGCTGAATACAATAGGCAATCTATTTGCAAAAAGTAAGGCAGAATTAATCCTTGGAACTTTCTTAACATTAACTTCTTCTATTTTATGTTTTGTTATTGCTAAAAAAGAAAAAACTCCATAATTCTTCTTATTAATTACTACAGAAATTCAAAATAGACAATTATTATATTTCCTACTGGTAGGGAACTGTTTATTCTTTCACTATTTTTAAGAGTACTTCTTCTGTTTCTATTATTTTTTTAAAATATGCTTGTAAAGCAAAATATTCTTCACTACTGTACACTCTTTTATTAATATTCCAACGACAAAAAAGAGTATAGTTATTATTTTTAAAAGAGTTATTTACAACAAATCTTCCTCCTGAATTAGGCAAGGTTACCGCTTCATTTTTTAGCAATTCTTTAATTGTATACCCCTCCGGTACAGGAATCGTTAAAATGTATGTGTACTCTCTTGGATATCCGAAATCAACAGGGTAATCGCGTTTTTTAAGTTTAAAAGGATTTTCTGATAGTTTGCTGATTAAAAACGGATTGATGCGAAACTCTCCGTTTTTTTCTGAGGTATCTAGTGTAAATGAATAATTTTCTCTTAAAATTTCTTCCGGATTGTCAACGTTTTCAAAACTGTAATCAGCAATTTCTAAATACGGATACTTCGATTCTACAGATTCAACATACTCTTCTTTGCTTTTAGTTTGCATACGCTCTCTTTTATCAAGCGCTTTATAACCTTTAGTACTAATAGTTAACTCACCGGTAACCGAAGTAGATTTATTAAGGTTTAGTTTCACCTTAATATTTTCAGTTGTTTTATTGTTAATTTCAATTTTTTCCCAAAAGCTTTCCTTATCAAAATCTAATACTCTACCGTCTCCGTTAATTGCTTGAAATTGTACTAACCCAAATGGCAAGTTTTTATCTGAAGCGTCTAAATAATATGCATTTCCATCAATAATAGCTTTTACAAATAAATAGTTAAATTCATTTACTACCGGATGTAATTTAGTAGGCACGGCTCTATTTCTGGTAGATGAAAGTACTAAGTACGATTCTATATCTAATGCTTGTAGTGAATTATATAATGACAGGTTAATATCAAAAATATTTCCTTTTTTCTCTTCAAATGCTTTTTTAACTCTGACATTTTGAGAGGGCCAGTAGTTACCATCCCATGTATAATGATTTTTAATAAAGCTAAACACTTTTTGTGCTTTTTCCAAAGGTGAGCTTACGGTAAAAAAATCAGGCGGTAAATTTCTTTTAAAAAAGCTTTTTTTAGTTGCTTGCTTATCTAAAAAATTATTTTTTAGTTTTCTATCAGCATCTTCCCAGGTTTTAGTATACTTCTCAACTTCACCTCTAGGACTGGTATAAGATGCTAACTCAAAAGATAATTTAGATTTAAAATTTTCCGGACTTAACATATAATCTTCTTCTTCAAAGGCAGGAATATCATCTATTCCATACGATAAAACAATACATGCTCCTCCTTTAAATCCCGGAATATCAACACAGTTTTTATTAACTGAAGCATCGTTACGTACAAGTTTTAGAAAACCAACTACTCTAACGTTATATTTCCAGTTTCCTAAAATAGCGGCCGTATAGTCACTTTTTAATTTAGGAATATCCGATTGAAATTTCCAATCGTCTATGGTAGAGTATGGCGTAGTAACCGAGTATTTATATTCTATAACACTTCCTACTTTTACATCGGGCATTGTAAAAGTAACTTCTTTTAATACCTCGCTATGCTCTTTAACAAAAATGTCTTTTTCTAATAAATATTTTTTCTGTATGGTCCCTTTTTCAGATAATGCATACGTCATTCCTTTTACATCGTGTATCTGCTCTTTATCATAAAGAGGAATACTGATGGTAGCCTTATCAAAACCTTCTTTTTTTAAAATCTTTACCTTAAAATAAAAGTCTGTAGTATGTTTATAGTTCTTTTTCTCGTTTAAATAATAATTAGCGTGTTCTTTAAGAACTAAAGCTCTCGCCATAGTATCTTTTTCATATACACGCATTGCAAGCTCATCTCTTGAAACATTTCCTAGTTTAGACGATTTGCTTACTTGAGAATAAGCTCCATAAAAATTAAAGGCCAAAACAGCAATTAAAAAAATCTTTTTCATACGTATTATTACTTTTTACAAACAAAAACCCTTGCGAGTTATTCGCAAGGGTTTCAAAGGTATATATTATTTTTATTTTTTAAAATACTATACTAAGCTTTTAGTACTTACATGAAATTCTTCATAGGTTTCTAAAAGGCTTACTAAACCGGAAACTAAATCTTGTGTTTCAATTAAAATACTAAAATATAACGTAGTGTTTTTAGGACTCGTTTCATCAGTTCTGATTCTTTCAACTTGCTTTTCGATAGAGTGAGAAACATCTTTTAATAATTCTCTCTTTGCATTAATAATATAAGCCAAGTTATCAAAACTACGGTTTTCAAAAGTTTTCTTGATGCTTTCTAATAGTGTTGAAAGTGTGTTGTCAATTTCTTTTAAATCTTTTAGCTGTCCTTTTTTCAAGTTTTTATGATTATTATTAACGTGTTTATACGTTGCTCTTGAAATATAGCTAATTGATTGAGCTACATCTTGTAAGTATCCAAGAATTAAAATATAAAATCTACTGGCTTGTACAGAGTTATCATCTAATGATTTAATAAAGTAAAAAACACCGTCTTTTAAGTTATCAATTTCATCATTTAATTTAGTTACGTGCTTATCTGTTTTACGTAACTTAATTAAATCGTGGTTTGCTAAATCATTAACCACACTTGAATATAGTTTGTTAATTCTTTCAGCAACCTCAGCAATATGATCTGAACTTTCTTCAATAACACCATTGATTGATATTAATTCAGCTCTTTCAACAAATAGTTGCTTTTTCTCTTCTTTCGCTTTTTTAGAGTAAGTAATGCTTGTTTTAACTACTAAAGCTACTACTACCAACAATAATACCGGAATCATAGCCATATGCCAACTAATTAAATAGGCAACAATTCCTGCAGCAGTAAATGCTACAATAGCTGTTAAAAACCAACCTCCAATTACATTAAAAACTCCGGCTACTCTATATACAGCACTTTCACGTCCCCAAGCTCTATCTGCCAATGAAGTACCCATAGCTACCATAAAAGTTACATAGGTCGTAGATAACGGCAACTTCATAGAAGTTGCAAGGGAAATTAAAATACTTGCCATAATTAAGTTTACTGCTGCTCTTACCAAATCAAATGCAGGTAACTCATATACTTTATCTTTTGGCAGTTTTATAACAGGTTTTTCAAACTTTGAATTAATGTAAGTTTGTGTTTTAGTAGGTATTAAGTAATTAATCCCTTGATTAGTAAACATGGCTAATCGCACAACTACTCTTGATAAATTATTAGGTTGAAATTTTTCTTGTCCTTCTCCTTGTCTTGATAAGTTAATTCCTGTTTCAATTACGGCTCTTGCCTTTTTTGAAGTCCATAACGTTATTACCATCACTGCTCCTGCAAATAACAGTAGCCACACATTAGATGGTACTTTTTTAGCTAAAACTCCCATTGAAAATTCATTAGCAGCCATTCCTGATGCCTGCCAAGCTTCATACGAGTTTAACGCTGCAATAGGTACTCCAATAAAGTTTACTAAATCATTTCCGGCAAATGCCATTGCTAATGAGAACGTTCCTACAGCAATTATTACCACCAAAATATTAGTTTTTAACACCTTTATAATAACTGAAGATAATAAAGACCATACTACAAAACTTCCAGCTACAATAGCCATAGTATTTCCTTCTATAATTCCTTTGATATTACTGTAAAAAGGCGTACCCTTTAATCCTTTTATAATAATAAAGTAAGTAATGGCAGTTATGGCAAATCCACCAAATAATGCATTAATATATAAAGGTCTTTTTTCAAAATCAAAAGAATAAATTAATCTTGAAAAATACTGCACGATTGCTCCAACTGTAAAAGATACAATTACGGAAACAACTATTCCCGAGATAATCTCAATTGCTTTCTTGTTATTAATGTATGAAGAAATATCTGCAATAGTTTGCGTATCACTAGCAGAAATTTTTATTAGTGCAATAGCCACAGCCGCTCCTAACAATTCAAATACAATAGATACCGTAGTAGAAGTTGGCATTCCTAATGAGTTAAAAATATCTAACAGTAAAATATCTGTAATCATTACCGCCATAAATATGTACATAATCTCTTCAAACATGAACATATTAGGATTAAAAATTCCTTTACGAGCTACCTCCATCATACCACTTGAAGTAACAGCTCCTAAGAAAACCCCAAGGCTGGCTATAATCATGATGGTTTTAATAGGAATTGCCTTTGAGCCAATGGCTGAATTTAAAAAGTTCACAGCGTCATTACTTACCCCCACTACTAAATCGGCTATGGCTAAAACCGCCAAAGCGACTAACATTAAAATATATGGATCTCCCATTCTCTAGTTTATAATTAAGTTCTGCAAAATTACTAACACCTAAAAGTAGTTATGTTATTTTTATGTTATCTTTTTTAAAAATGAATATCAACTTGCAATCTATACAGTAATCTACTTGCTGTATTTAAAGCATCCAAATAACTAAAATCTGTTTGTACTTTTAACTTATGTCCGGCAATGTATTTGGAAAGACCTACAGTGTATTGATTTACCATTTTTTTGTTAATAATACTTTGGTTAAAATTAATATTGGTATACCTGCCTGACACCTCCCAATTGTTTGTTAATAGGTAGCCACTTTGTAAGTTTAAGGCATTGCCTTCTTGTACAACAACCGGCTTATTATTACTATTTAACAAAATAGAACCGTCTGAATTTTTAGCAATAGGGTCTTTAGCACTTCTATAAGCATATTCTCCCATAAAAGAAAACCCTTTGTATTTAAACATGGTATCTATAAATAGTGTTGAAATATTTGTATGATAAAAACCTACATCATTTTTCATATAGCCTCCCATATTACTTCTGGTTTTAACAGCGTCATGGTTAAAATCATAGGTTACTCCAAAAGCTATTTTAGGTTTAGGTTCTCTTGCTAAATCGCCTCCTTTATAGTCTCCTTTTTTAGTAGTGAAATTTCCCAAAGGAAGTAATTCTAAACGAGTAGTATATTGATATCCGCCTATATTTCCTTTAGTTACATTTCTACCTTCTCCTTGAGAAATAGCCAATACCTCTTTAACTATAAAGTTTTGTGAAAGTTTAAAATAATGTCTTATTTGAATTCCTAAATCACGATCAATATTAAAATTACTATTCAATAATGATCTATCCACTAACTGCATATCTCCTGACGATATTACTCGTTCTCTGTTTCCAGGTAGTTTGGTTTGTCCAAACCAAAGTTCAAAATTTTTGTAAAAATTCCACTTTAAAACAGCATCATAAATGTATCTGGGCGCATTGCTTGTAAATTCATTAGCTCCGCTCATGTCGTTATTAGAAAGTCCAAGCTCTAATTTGTATCTTAATTTGGGCGAAAAAGCAAATCCGTCAAATTTTAATCGGGCTCTTCTTACAGAGAAAGAAGACATAGATTCGGAAGTAGTTTCCAAACTCTTATCTGCCAGTGCTAAGAACTGCATTCTGGCTCCTATTTTCATAGACCAAGTACTATCTTTATCAATTAAGTTAAGTATTCCTTTTCCAAATTTAGAGGTAGGTGCCTGCTGTGCATAGCTATATAACACAACAAACATGCTTACGGGGATAAGCAACGTTTTAAGGTTCATTAATTTTAGTTTTTGTCACGGCAAATAACAAACCTTAATATTAACTTATTGTTAAGTTAATATTAACAAAAAACTGCCTTGGCCAAATGCAGTGTGTCATATATAATAGTCGACAAAAACTAAAAATTAACTTATGACATGTAATCTTAACATTAAGACAAGCAAATGTATTTTATGTTTCTTATAAAAAAATTAAGTAAAGTTTAAATAATTGTTATGTATGCATAATAATGGGCTAGATGTAATACGATAAATCTCTGGGACCTTCTAAAACATCTTTTTTTATTTGCATTACTCCATCATTACTAGTAACCAAATGCCACTTAATTAAGGTTATTTGATTATTTTCTATTTCTAACCCGGTAATGCATCTGGGGTGTACACAACTTCCATCATTAAAATAGGGTAGCTCATTAATAGACGGAAAACGTGGTCGATGTGTGTGCCCGGTAATAACCATTTGATTATTATTTTCTTTTATCCAGCATTCTAATTTTCTTTCTACTTTTATTAATTCTATGTGGTTTTGTGCCGGGCTTGTTGGGTCTTTAACACCAAGAACCTGTAGAGGTCGCCATAATATTTTTACTAAAAAACGGCTTACTTTCCAGAAAGTGTAGTTAAACCAGTCGGCTTGATGACCGTGAAGTAAAAACACCGTTTTTCCATCTTCTTGCTCTAATAGTATAGCTTCAGAAAATGAAACTCCAACCATAAGTTCTTTTTCTTTATCATCTATGGTATCATAATAATAGTGAAGGTTTTTAGCCACTTTTTTAGGGTTTTTATAATCCATATCATGGTTACCCCAAATCAAATGCAATCGTTTAGCTTCATGAAATTTTTTTAACACCAAATAAACATCTTTATTTGCTTTAAAAATAGCACTGAATTTATTTTCCCACAGTTCATCACCATCGCCTAACTCTATATAAGTAAACCCGTTATTATAATATTCTGACAACGCGTAATGATATATTTTTCTATTGTGTGAAAAATCATCCGCAAAACTATTATCTCCTCTGTGGCAGTCAGAAAAAAGAATAAATTTTGATTCTTTAGAAAGCTGTAATCTTTTGGCGTTTAAAAAAGCTCTGGTTATTCTATGTTTAGATGACATTTTATGATGACCCTTTATTTACAGATAAAGATGCGAAAAATTTTGAAATTTGGCACAACTCATTCTATTCCAAAACTAACCTATTATAAAACTAGGTTAACAATCATCGAAAAAGTAAAAATATTTTTTCTTTGTATACTCATTTTAAATAACTTACGTTACAATTAAAATTAACTTAAAAACCCTTCTAAAAATGAAAAAAAAGTATTTATTAATTTCGATGGTATTGCTATGCCTTAATTTTTTTAATGGTTATAGCCAGGAAAAGATGTTTTATGGTACAATTGAAACTTCTGACGCCCTAAAACTACAGAAAGTAGCCCCCACTGACATTCAGATTATTTCTTCAGTAAACGGTTTTAGTGCTGTAAAACTTAGTCATGATGCAGCCGAAAAATTACACCACATGATTTTAACTCATGGTCCGGGATTTATTTATGAGGCTTCTGAAGAGCATGCTTTGCAAACAATTAACAAACTGCAAAACAGGAAAGCGCTTTACAAGAAAGCGTCGTACACTATTACAGAAGATCAGCTTGTAAAACAGAGTTTGGATTTGGTAAATAACACAAACATTTCCAATCATATTAAAGAACTCGAAAACTATGGTACCCGATACCATACAACTCAAAAGGCAAAGCAGGCGGTTCAAGACTTAAAGCAAAAGTGGGAAGCTATGGCTAACGGCAGAGCTGATGTTAGTGTTAAAATTGTAAACCACACTAGTACTACAATGCCTTCTGTTATTATGACTATTCAAGGAAGTGATCTTCCGAATGAATATGTAATTATTGGTGGACATATTGATTCTATTAGCCCGGAAAGAGACACTAATGCTCCCGGTGCTGATGATAATGCTTCCGGCATTGCCACTATTACTGAAATGGCCAGAGTACTTTTTCAAATGAATTTTCAGCCTAAAAGAACTATAGAGTTTATGGCTTACGCCGCTGAAGAAGTTGGTTTAAGAGGTTCAAAAGAAATTGCTCAGGATTACAAAAACAGAGGTGTTAATGTTTTATCATACGTTCAGTTTGATATGACTAATTATAAAGGTTCACCTAAAGATGTTTATATTTCTGATGACAGCTATAACAGTAGCACTCTTAATGCTTTTTTAGCAAGTCTTATGGATCATTATAATGTTTCGGGAAGTCATCAGTTTACTTATGATTATACGAGATGTAATTACGGTTGTTCTGATCATTATAGTTGGGCACAACAAGGGTATGATGCTGCTTTTCCTTTTGAAGCTTCTTTTAGCGGTTCTAGCCCTTACATTCATACTGTTAATGATACTTCAGATCGTTTCCCTACTGCTAATGCTACCCATGCTGCTAAATTTGCTAAACTTGGATTAGAGTATTTAATTGAAGTTGCTAAAAATAAAGGCAGTGTTACTACTCCATCTTATTGTACTGCTAAAGGAAATAGTGTGAGTGATGAGTACATTCAAAAAGTAGTCCTTGGTACAATTAACAACAGCTCAGGAGCTACTAATGGTTACCAAGATTTCACTAGTATTACTACTGATTTAAAACAAAATTCTTCTAATACTATTTCAATTACTCCTAAATGGACCGGAACTGTTTATAAAGAAGGGTATGGGGTTTGGATTGATTACAATCAAGATTCTGATTTTGATGATAGTGGTGAGCAAGTATGGGTTAAAAGCGCTTCTTCAGATAGTTCTGTTAGTGGTACTTTTACAGTACCGTCAACGGCTAAGTTAGGTACTACAAGAATGAGAGTAGCCATGCGTTATAATACAACTCCTTCTTCTTGTGGTTCATTTGATTATGGTGAAGTTGAAGATTATACTGTAAAAATTACTGAAGGTGGTGGTACTAGTAGCGATATTTGTGAAGGTGTACCACAATATGATTCTTCAAAGAGTTACCAAGTAGGTGATAGAGTTGTTTATTTTAATGTTTTATATGAAAGAACTTCTGGTGGATGGAATAGAATTGGAACTTGTGGCAGTGCAAAAATTGCCAAGTCAACACCAGAAAAAGTATTGGTAAATGATAAAAATGTAATTGCATTTTCTCCAAACCCGGTTAAAGAAAGTTCTATAACTTTAGTTATTCATAATGAATTATGGAAAAACAAAGAGGTTACTATTCACAATGCAAACGGAAAGTTACTTCAAAAAGTAAAAATGGTTTCAGCTTTAAAAACTGTTGATGTTTCAAAATTACAAACCGGTATTTATTTTATTTCTCTTACTAATTCAGGGAAAATCTATACACAACAACTTATTAAAAACTAATCTTCCCTTCCTAAAGTGATACTTGTATCTTTAAAAGTTTTCTATTGAATGTTTTGTTAGTTTACTCAAAAGACAATTCACTTTATTAAAAAACAAAACCCGAACTCAATTGAGTTCGGGTTTCTTTTTAAGTAGTTAACTATAGAATTACTTAACTGCTACTTTTACATTTTCTACATGTAAAGTCATATTTTGATTAGCTGTATCACTTCCTGTATATTTGAAAGCAATATAAGCTGTACCGTTATATCCTGATAAATCTATTTCTCCAGAATCTGTGAATGTAAACCATGTTGAATAATCTTCAATATAACTTACTTTAAATGTTAAAGGAGTCCAAGTTGCTTTAGTTACACCAGCCTCAGTTCCATCAAAATCAGTAGAAATTAACACTTCTAATGGGTTATGACCTGCATCCGGATAAGCATGTTCTGTTTGGAAAGTTAACACTTCACCATCTTGAGTATCTAAGTTGATTCCCGGTGTAATTAACCATCCGATGTTAGATGCATCTCCTGATTTGTAAGGGTTAAACTCAGCATATCCATTACCTTTGAAAACTTGCTCAGTCCAAACTGCAGAACCAGCCTCAGCATAATTAATCCATCCGTCGATATCTAAAGTAGTGTTATCTACAGCTGATTGGAAATCTTCTTCAAATAAAGGATCACATCTGTCTTCTGTAAAGTTTACATCATTAGTATCTCTAATGAATAATTGGTAGTCACTACGATATTTACTTAAAACAGCAGTAATTGTTCCTCTTTTATTAGGAATAGATTGTGCTTTAAAATCAGCAAAACCACTGTTTCTCATAATGATAGTTGCATTATCAGCACAACTTTTAAAGATTCTGTTTACTGAAAAAGTATTGTTAAGGTTTGCATATGTTTGATTTTTCTCTTGACTTTGCATTCCTTCTAATTCAATTAACATATTAATATGTGAATCGTTAACTTGAGTAATACTAGCTACTTTTTTAGGAACAATAGTTGCTACTTCAGCAGAACGGATAATGAAGTTTTTATAATCTGTTGATGAAATTCTATCAACGCTGGCTCCATTAATCTTACCAATTTCAAGAACTCCGTTATTATTATGCATTCCTAATCCTAAAAGCTTCACATATACTTTTCTTCCAACTTCATAAAAAGTATAAGTATCAACATCATCAATAGCTATTTGTATTGCTGCTGTTGGATTTTCTGCTTTATCTTGGATAGAAATAGTTTTGTATATGTTTCCAGATTCGTCACTAGATACTACATATCCTTCAAAAACCATTTCTCCTCCATTGTTTACAGTACTAAAATCTACAACACCGCTTCCTGGATAAGTATCTTTTATAGATTGTAAAGTATTGGTAACTGTTATACTTGGTTCTTGAACTGTTACGTCCGGTAAACTATAATCGTTATTATCTACACATGAGGTAGCTACCATCAAAAAAGATGCTACCGCTGCTATTTTAAATATATTTTTTGTTTTCATTTTGTTAATTCGTTTGCGTTTTTAATTAAAATCTGAAATAAACATTCATAAAGTAGGTTGTTCCTCTACCATACCAATACTTGTTACCAAAAACAGGTGTTGATAAGTCTGCATCTGCTTTAGCAGTTCTATAGTTAGCATTTCTTCCTTGTTCAAAACCTCCTGATTTGTACTTTTGATCAAATAAGTTGTTAATACTAGCAAAGAAACCAATGTAATAATCACCTATTTTCCATGATTTTCCTCCAACAGCATTTACTACTAAATAGCTATTGAATTCTTCTTGCGCTAATAATCTTCTTGCAACCGCAGAATCATAATCTGTAAATTGAACACCATCAGAATCTAAAGAGAAGTTAGATGTTCTTTTTAAAGGTGCTACATCTACGTAAGTATCATCTAAATAATTAGCTGTAGCTCCAAACCACCAATAATCAGGGTCACGATATTCAAAACCAACAGAATATGCTTTTTGTGGTCCTGATGCTACTCTATAATCTTTAAGATATGAAGTAGTTGGTGCTAATGCCACCCCTGCATCTGAAGTAAGATAAATTGATGGATTATTATTATATGTATATTGTCCGATATTAGCAGCTCCTTTTAACTTAAGAGTTGGAGTAACTTGCGCTTCAATTCCAACCTCAGCTCCAAAATGTCTTTTTTCAATTCCTGTAAGAACTTCTTGAACAAACGCTGTACTGTCTCCTCCGATACCGTCAGCAAAGAAGAATGAAATTTCAGTTGCATCTTTAATTCCGGTATAGTAACCCGTAACTTTAGCTTGTACAATTGGAGAACGTAAAATATAACTAGCATCAAATGACATGATTTTTTCACTAGTTAAATTCAATACTGTATTGTTATTTTCTCTTGGGTTAGAGAATGAGTTTCTTAAAGTAGGTGCTTTAGAAATATATCCTCCGTTAACGTCTAATAAATGACGTCCTGAAATTTTATAAGTAAATCCTCCTTTAGCGCCGAAGTTAGTAAATTCTAATTTTTCAGATTTCCCAAATGAGTTATCAGCAAAAGCTCCGTTTTGGTATAAACCTTCTCTTTGGTGAGTTGTTCTTGAAACATCACCTGCTAAGTAAAAATCTACCTTATTATATTTAAACTGAGCTTGTAAAAAACCATTATAAATACTTGAGTTTAACTTATAGTTATAACTAAAATGATCTCCTTCTCCTACAGTTCTATTAGGGTTTCTTAAATCACTTTGTTTTTGATCTAAAGTTCCTCCAAAAGTATCAACATCTAAAAATCCAGAACCCCCTAATAAATCTAATACATTAGCAAAGTTATCTGATCTAACTTGTGAGTATTGTAATTTACCATTAAGAGTAATATTGTCATTAAGTTCAGTAGATAAAATGGTATTTGCTGTAAATTGTTTTTCATCATTTCTATCTTCATATAAGATATACTTTGAGTTAGTACTTTCTGAACCTGTTAAGTTTTGACGAATCATTTCATCCCAATCTAACTGACCATCGTTTAAAAACTGTTGTAATAAATCATACTCATTACCAGTTCCGTTTCTTAAAGCATAACTGGGTAAGTTTTGATAGTATGTTGGGTCAGGGTTTGATCCTCCTCCTACAGGAAAACCATTTATTAATCTGGCTCCGTTATAGTTTATACGGCTATTACCCATTCTACCCCATTGATAAGATACGTTTGTGTTTAAGGTAGTATTATCAGCTAAATTCCAATAATGGTTTAACATAATGATTGGCTCGTATAAGTTTCTAACACGAGAGTTTCTCATTTTTCCGTTTTGGTACCCAAAATACGGGTTGTATTTTATACCTTTTATATCATATACTTCTTCAGTATTCGGAGATGATTTTCCTCTTTCATTCTCAGCTGCAATTACTGTAAAGTTTAAACTATGGTTATCGTTTATTACTTTTTCTATAGAAGCAAAAATTGAATTTGCGTCGTAGAAAGTTCCATCAACATAACCTTCGTTACCAGCTCTTCTACTTCCAGAAACTGCAATTGCCCAACCATTTTCTAATAATCCTGAAGTATAAGTACCCATAATACGGTGTACATAACTTCTATTTGATGAAGCATAAGAAATTCTGGTTCCTTTTCTATATTCAGAAGCTCTAGTATTGATATTAGTAGATCCTAAAACTCCTCCGAAAGTATAATTAGATGGAGTTAAACCGTTACTAAATTCCTGATTACGTAATACATCATTTAAACCTCCCCAATTACTCCATTGTGGTCTTCCGTTGTAAAGTTTGTTCATTTCAATTCCATTGATTAAAACTTTACCATTTTCAGAATCTAATCCTTTGATTCTGTAAAATGAAGAACTCCATTCAAAAGCAGCTGTACGTAAATACACATCCATAGACGATTGTAATAGTCCGGAAATGTTGTCTGCTGAACTTGTATCATTGTTCAATTCATCATCGCTCAAAGTAATTGTGCTAAGGTCTCTATCTTCAGATACATCTTCATACATCATAATAGTCCCTAAATCAACTGTATTACCCGATAATTGAACTGGAAAGTTTTGGGTTTCGTACCCTTTAAATGAAATTACTACAAACTGTCTTCCACCTGGTACATTTTGCAGCATAAAACTACCGTCATTTCCTGTAGTTTGTGTAATACCTGCATCTTTTACACTAATAGAAACACCTTGTAGAGGTTTTTCAGAATCGCCACTTATAACGATACCTTTTACAATGTTTTGCGCACTCATACTTAAACTAAAGAAAAGCAGCATACACATTGTTACTCTAAAATTTCTCATAAATTATTGGTTATAAAATAATTGATTAATCCCCACTTCTATAATAAAAAGGGAGGCAAAGCTACAAAAAACCCAACTTCTGTACATTAAATAATTGTTATATATTCAACATTTTTCGAATTATGGTTTGTTTTTTGTATTATTTTTGCCCGGTAAATTTATATAAATGAAAAAAAATATTTCCTTTTTAATATTAAGTCTTGTGTTATCATTTTGTTACGCACAAAATTCTAACAAAAAATTTAAAATAAGAACGGTAGCTTTTTACAATTTAGAAAATCTTTTTGATACTGTTAATGATACCGAAAAAAATGATGAGGCCAGCCCTATTATGGAACTTGAAGGCGACAGAGAAAAGGTTTATTGGGATAAAATAGACAAGCTTTCGACAGTTATAAGTCAGTTAGGAGAAGAAAAAGCGCATACAAGTCCATCTATTATAGGTGTTGCTGAGATTGAAAATAAAAAAGTATTAGAGGATTTGGTTAAATCTGACAAGTTAAAGAAAAAGCACTATGGAATAATTCATTTTGATTCACCTGATAACAGAGGTATTGATGTTGCTTTATTATACCAACAACGTTATTTTAAACCGATTCATTTTGAAGCTTTTAACCCTAATATATATGAAGAAAACAGAAAAGTTCATACCAGAGATATTTTATTAGTATCTGGTTATTTAGATGATGAATTGGTTCATATAATAGTTAACCACTGGCCTTCTCGTAGAGGAGGAGAAGCTAAAAGTAGACCTTTACGTGAAAAAGCAGCTTATAAAGTAAGTCAGATTATTGAAAAAATTAAAGAAACCGATTCTAATCCGAAAGTATTAATAATGGGAGATTTTAACGATGATCCTATTAACTCTAGCTTTAAAAATGTATTAAAAACCAAAGCAGAAAAAAAAGATGTTACTCAAGGTGATATCTATAACCCATATGAAGATATGTTTAGAAGAGGTTTTAATACCCTTGGCTATAGAGATAATATTAACTTATTTGATCAAATATTATTTACTTCACCATTATTAGATAAAGGTGAAAAAGATTTTTCATCGTATAAAATGTTTAAATCCGGAATTTTTAATAAGCGCTTCTTAACGCAAAAATCCGGTCCTTACAAAGGATATCCTTTCAGAAGTTTTTCTAATGGTAAATACACTGGCGGTTACAGTGATCATTATCCGGTGTATTTATATTTAATAAAAGAAGATAATTAACAATAAAAAGAGCTTGAAATTTCAAGCTCTTTTTAGTTTTTACATATATCATTCAAATACATATTCATTTGTACTTGAAATAGTGTACCTCTGAGTAAGTCTTCAATTTGCCCTAATTCAACCTTAGAAACAGCCATACTTATTTTATTTGAAGGGGTTTGTAATAATAAAGATCTACAAGCTCCGTATGCTTCGCAATTTGAACATCCTTTCTGCATTTTTGCATCACAAACCTTATCAATAAACATTTCTATTTCTTTTACTGTTAAATGAAACCCTGTATCTCTAAATATGATTTGGATTAAGTTAGTTTTAACTTCTTTCCACTGAAATGAAATACCTATATCATTGGTATATATTTTATATATACTATCCATAATCTGTTTAATTATGAAGCAAATATAATCAATTTAGAATTATTCTAAATTACTGTTTTAAATCTTTTAACACTAATTGAATAGAAGTATTTCCATTCCAAGTATTTTCATCTAAACTAAATACAATATCAAAATCATTATTAATACAATCTACTTTTTCTCCCAAACCAAAACCAATGGCTCCATAGGTTCTTTTATCTGCTCCGTATATTATATTTAACTTCAAATGACTGTTATCCATTCCTACTTGTTTTCCATATCCATTGTCCCTTACACTAGATGTATAAAAAACAGGTTTCATATTTTGAGGACCAAATGGTGCCATTTGTTTGATAATTCTATAAAACTTTGGGGTAATATCACATAAATCTAATTCAGCGTCTATAGATATTTCAGGAATTAGCAAGTCTTTATCAATTGTTCTTGACACTACTTCTTCAAATTTTACTTTAAAGTTTTCATATTGTTCAGGAAGTATCGTTAACCCAGCGGCATACTTATGCCCACCGAATTGCTCAATAAATTCAGTACATTCATCCAAAGCATTATACACATCAAATCCTTTAACAGATCTTGCTGAAGCAGCTAATTTATCACCACTTTTGGTAAAAACAATTGTAGGTCTGTAATACGTTTCTGTTAATCTGGAAGCAACAATTCCAATAACACCTTTATGCCAACTCTCATCAAAAACAACGGTTGTAAATTTTGTTTGTTCGTTGTTTTTTTGGATCTGTTGTAAAGCTTCTTCTGTAATTTTTCCGTCTAATTCTTTCCTATCAGCATTAAACTGCTCTATACCGGATGCTTCAGTCAACGCTGTATCAAAATCTAATTCCGTAAGTAAGCTAACAGCAAAATTTCCATGCTTTATTCTTCCAGCGGCATTAATTCTGGGAGCTATAATAAAAACCACATCGGTTATAGTGAGTTCTTTTTTTTGTAATTGGTGAATAATTGCCTTAATACCACTACGTGGATTTGAATTAATTACTTGCAATCCAAAATATGCCAGAACTCTATTTTCACCGGTTATAGGAACAATATCTGCCGCTATTGCGGTAGCTACCAGATCTAAATAAGGCATTAAGTTTTTTACATCATTATTTTTCCGTTCTTCAAGCGCTTGAATCAATTTAAAACCAACGCCACAACCACATAGTTCTTTATACGGATACTTACAATCTTCTTGTTTCGGATTTAAAACAGCAACAGCCTTAGGAATTTCTTTCCCAGGTTTGTGATGGTCGCATATAATAAAATCGACCCCTCTCTCTGTAGCATACTGTACTTTATCAACGGCTTTTATTCCACAGTCTAAAGCTATAATTAACGAAAACTCATTATCAACAGCAAAATCAACTCCTTGAAAAGAAACTCCATATCCTTCATCATATCTATCAGGTATATATGTTGCTACATTAGCATAGGTTTCTTTAAGGTAAGAATAAACTAATGAAACGGCCGTTGTACCATCAACATCATAATCGCCATAAATTAAAATATTTTCATTATTTGACAATGCTGATTCTATTCTTTCAACCGCCAACTTCATATCTTTCATTAAGAACGGATCATGCAAGTCGTTTAATGAAGGTCTGAAAAACTTCTTAGCCTCATTAAATGTTTTGATACCCCGTTGTACTAGTAAAGATGCTAACGTTGTATCTATTTCAAGTTCTTTAGCAATTTTTATAACCTCTTCTTCATCAGGTTTGGGTTTAAAAGTCCAACGCATGCAATTTATTTTTTATGAAAATGAGTCGCTGTTTTTACTGTTGCAAATTTTCTAAACATTTCCATTACACCACAATATTTTTCTATGGATAAGTTAACCACTTTTTCTATTTTTTCTTCATTTAAATTATCTCCTGTAAAATGATAGTCTACAAAAACGGTATGATAATATTTAGGATGTTCTTCTGTAAGCTCACCTGTAACCACTATTTTAAAATCTTCAATTTCAACTCTCATCTTTTTTAAAAGTGAAACCACATCTAAACCAGAACATCCTGCTAAAGATGACAGCATCATTGCTTTAGGTGACAATCCACAATTATCTCCTCCATTCTCTTTTGTTGTATCTATTAAAACAGTATGTCCAAGAGGGTTATCACTTACAAACTGCATATTCTCTTTCCAAACTGTAGTAACTGTATGTTGTGTCATAATTTATTTATTTTTGTTATCTATGTAATCTCGTAAATTATTTATCGACTTTTTTTCTTATTCTGTATTTTTAAAACAAACTTACAGTAAAAAAACATCAATAAAAACTAAAAAACAATCAACTATGCCATTAGTAAAACCTTTATCAGCCGATCATGATCTTGAAACAAAAGAATTGGCTGACTTTTTTAATGAAACATTAGGCTTTTGCCCTAATTCTGTTTTAACAATGCAGCACAGACCAGCCATTTCTAAAGCTTTTATTAATTTAAACAAAGCTGTAATGGAAAATGAAGGAAGAGTTACTTCTGCATTAAAAAGAATGATTGCTTGGGTTTCAAGTAATGCTACTGGGTGTAGATATTGTCAAGCGCATGCTATTAGAGCAGCTGAGCGCTATGGAGCAGAACAAGAACAATTGGATAATATATGGGAGTATAAAACACACCCTGCTTTTTCTGATGCAGAAAGAGCCGCCCTTGACTTTTCTTTAGCCGCAAGTCAAATTCCTAATATGGTTGATTCTTCTATAAAAGAAGAATTATATAAATATTGGAATGAAGGAGAAATTGTTGAAATGCTAGGTGTAATTTCTTTGTTTGGATACTTAAACAGATGGAATGACTCTATGGGAACCAGTATTGAAGATGGTGCTGTTGACAGCGGAAAAAAATATCTTGAGAAACACGGATGGAATAAAGGTAAGCATATATAAAATTTTTTTATATATTAGAGCAAAACAAAAGTCTTCTCTCTGCATAGAGAAGACTTTCTTTTAACCTTAAATAGATGTCCCCCCCACAGTTCACCTAAACTAAGTCTTATCAGCAAATTAAAAAAGATTTAGACAATAGGTGGTTGCAAATAATGCAAAATAATAAAATCTCTTTTTGCATTTTTTAAGTTGGACAACGCTATTTAAGGAACATTATGGGTATAGAAAAAGATAAACTCTTCGGCGTTATTAAGCAAAAGTTGCCTAAAAACGTACTTTTTACAGAGGAAATCGCGGATGTATTGGATGTAAGTTATGACGCTTCATATAGAAGAATTAAAGGTAAAACTTCTCTTACATTTAAAGAGGCAGTTAAACTAGCTAAGCATTATAGAATTTCATTAAATGAATTGTATGATTTACCATCAGACAACTCCTTAGTCATTAATAAAAATAGATTTCAGGATAATATTGACGGGCTTATTCAATTTTACAAAGAACTGTCTTTCTACACAAAATCATTTAATCTGAATAATAAAACACGAGTAATTTACTCAGCAAAAGATATTCCCTTTTATCATATTAAAACCAGTAATTTATACTGGAAATTTAGGGTATATGTTTATTTGAATTTTTCTCAAAGCTCTTTTGCTAATTCAAAAACATCATTTTGTAATTTCAACCCTAAATTCTCAGCTATTGAAGAAGCTAACAATTATAGAGAGGTGCTTAGGCAAACTGAAATTATAGATATTTGGAGTGATACAACAATCAATAGTTCACTACATCAAATATTTTATTTCTTTAGAACTAAAATGTTAAGAAAAGAAGAAGCTTTATTATTATGTGATGATATTGTTTCTATAATTAAAGATATTGAACTTGCTGTTTCATCTGATATGAGTGTTAACAGTAAAAAATTCACTTTTGACCTTTATTATAGCAAGCTTTTGAATTTAAATCACACTATTTTTTTTAAAAATGAAAAAAAGAAAGGTTTATTAATGCCTTATAGTTCTTTTTCTCACATAAAAATTGAAGATAGTAATATCTGTGATGAAGTTGACGTTTACCTTCAAAAACAGTTACAATTAGCCAAAAAAATATCAGGTGAAGCGGAAATAGACAGGAAAGTGTTTTTCACCACAATGTATGACAAAATTGAACAGCTTAGAAGCGAAATAAATTCTAAAATTTTAATTTCATTTCTATAAGAAAAAAGGCCTTGAGAAAATTCTCAAGGCTTTTTTTAAACTTTTATTTTTTTAGCAAATCTCTGATTTCTGCTAATAATTCTTCTTGTGTTGGTCCTTTAGGAGCTTCCGGAGCAGGCTCTTCTTTTTTCTTAAGTGCATTTACTCCTTTTACTATCATAAACATTACAAAAGCCACTATGATAAAATCTATCACATTTGTTAAAAATTCACCGTAAAGTACAGCTACTTCTCCGGTAATTTTTCCGGCTTCATCTGCAACGCCTTCTTTTATTACAAATTTTAAATCTTTAAAATCTGCATTAAACAACAGACCGATTAAGGGTGAAACAATACCTCCTGTAAAAGAAGATACTACTTTGTTAAAAGCAGCTCCCATTACAAAACCTACTGCAATATCCACCAAATTGCCTTTCATGGCAAAATCCTTAAACTCTTTGAGCATTCCCATATTTTTGATTTTTAATTGTTAAATTGAAACTTAAAAATATAAAAAAATTACGTTCTCACCAATCTTTTAATACGCTGTGATAACCCTGTTAAAATTTCATATGGAATTGTTTCACATTTATGGGCTATGTATTCTACATGTTGTTGGTGATTGAAAATAACCACTTCATCTCCTTCATTACAGTCTATTTTAGTAACATCAACCATAATCATATCCATACAAACATTTCCAATTATAGGAGCTACTTGATTGTTTATAATTACAAAACCATTTTTATTTCCAAGTCTTCTTGATAAACCGTCAGCATGTCCAATAGGAATCGTTGCACTTCTGGTAGGTTGACTGGCAACAAATGCTCTGTTATATCCTACTGTTTCTCCCGGTTGAATTAGATGAATTTGTGAAATAATAGATTTAAGGTTATGAGTGTTTTTTAATTGAGCTGTTTCATCAGGATCATTCCCAAACCCATACAAACCAATCCCCAAACGCACCATATCAAACTGGGCTTTTGAATAATTAACAATTCCTGAAGTATTTAAAATATGAAGCATCGGTTCATATCCTAAGTGACTATACATTTGCTTTACGATATAAGCAAAATTATTAATCTGCCCTACTGTAAACTCTTGTTCGTTAACATCTTCACTAGCCGCTAAATGTGAAAAAATTGACTGTACTTTTACATTATTTGATTTTTTTAGCTCAGTAATTATGGTAGGAACATCTGAATGCCAAAACCCTAATCTATTTAATCCTGTATTGAATTTAAGGTGTACGGGATAGTTCATTAAAGGTTTTTCATCTGCCAATTTTAAAAAGGCATCAAATATTTTAAAATTATATAAGTTGGGTTCTAAGTGATACTCAACTATTGTTTCTAAATTTTGAATTTGAGGATGTAATACTAAGATAGGAGTTTTAATTCCTGCTTCTCTTAATACAATACCTTCATTTGAGTAAGCCACAGCAAAATAATCAACTTCATTTTGAACTATTTTAGCAATTTCTACAGATTCACTTCCATACCCAAAAGCCTTGACAACTGCCAAAATTTTTGTTGTAGGATTTAATTTTTGTTTAAAATAGGCTAAATTATGTAAAACAGCTTTAGCATCTATTTCTAATATGGTAACATGATTATTCATCGGTTGATTCTTTTTCACTTTTAGCGTTTTTCATTGCTTTGTAATAAGCAGCTCTACTTAAAGGTTCGTATTCTTGAGTTTCTCCCAACAAGACTAAATCATCACTCTGTGCTTTTCTATAACTATAATGTGCTAAATTTCCGGTACGTGTACAAACAGCATGTACTTTAGTTACATACTCAGCCGTAGCCATTAAAGCCGGCATTGGTCCAAAAGGATTTCCCTTAAAATCCATGTCTAAACCTGCAACAATTACTCTTATACCTCTATTAGCCAAATCGTTACAAACCGCTACAATTTCATCATCAAAAAACTGAGCTTCATCTATACCTACAACATCTACATTATTTGCTAGCAATCGTATATTAGAAGAAGCCGGAACAGGAGTAGATCTAATTCTGTTTTCATTGTGTGATACCACTTCTTCATCATCGTATCGGGTATCAACTGCCGGTTTAAAAATTTCAACGCGTTGTTTAGCTAACTGGGCTCTTCTTAAACGCCTTATTAATTCTTCTGTTTTCCCAGAAAACATTGAGCCACAAATTACTTCTATCCACCCAAATTGTTCTGTATAATTTACTGTATTTTCAAGAAACATTTTGTAATTTTAAGCTCTGTTATTAATATTTGTTTTACTTTCGAATAAGGAACAAATTTATTAAAATTTAAGAGCAAAACTTAAAAACACATAACAACTTATGCACAAAAAATTAGCCTCAGATTTAACTAGTTTAGCACACAGTATCTTACAAATGAAAAACAAAGAAGATGTGCTTGAGTTAAAGAAAAAAGCATATGAAGTTTATGAAAAACTTTCTGTTTTAGCCTATGTTGAGGAATATATTAATACAACTCCTCATGCAACAGTTACTAAAGAGGAGTTAATTGAAAAAATAACTAAAGCAGAAGAGCAAAAAGAAGAAGTATTAGTTATTAATGAAGTAGAGGAAGAGGTTATAAAAGTATCTGAACCTACCTTTAATACAGAAGAAATTACCGAAATTAGCGAAGAAACAGCGCCTGAAATTGAAACTTCACTAGAAGATCAAATAATTAGTACTGACGAGCCTGAAGAAAATAAAGATGAGGAAATAATCATTTCTTCAAATGAAGAAATTGAATCAGAAAGCACAATAATTACTGAACCTGAGATAGTGCCAATAGAAGAGGAAAAAGAAGTTCTACAAGCTACTAACGAAGTTGAAACACCTATTGTTCCTGAAGAAATTACTGAGCAACCTTTTGATGAACTAGAAGGTCTTTTATTTGGTGATTCACCTGAAAACACCAAGAATGATGTTAAAGATGTAGGTGAACGTAAAACACCAACTTTAGAAGAAGAATTAGAAGACACCTTACCTGTAGATGTAATGGCAAATCTTTTTGAAAAAGCAGAACCTAAAAAATCTTTAAACGATCATTTTCAAAGTACCATCCAAATAGGTTTAAATGATAGAATTGCTTTTGTGAAACATCTTTTTGAAGGAAATCAATCGGATTTTAATCGAGTTATTTCTCAGTTGAACACTTGTAAAACAGAAATCGAGGCAAAAAAATTCATCAATAAACTTGTTAAACCGGATTACAATTGGACTGATAAAGAAGAGTATGAGGCTCGTTTAATGGAAATTATTGAAAGGCGTTTTGCCTAAACTGCCAATTGATAATTATATAGTACCTTTGAATTTTTAAAGTTACCCGAAAAGATGTTTACAGCAAAAGCAAATAAAATTTTTAAAGAAGCCATTGATAACTATCATGAAATAGATGATGTTTATCAACCTTTTATGAATAAATACAACGAGAAAGAAGATTTACTTGCTCACTTACTATATAGAAAATGTTGGATAGATACTGTTCAATGGCATTATGAAGATATTATAAGAGATCCTCATATAGATCCTGTAGCGGCCTTAGATTTAAAGAGAAAAATTGATGCATCCAATCAAGATAGAACGGACATGGTTGAATATATTGATGCTTATTTTTTAGATAAATTTAAAAATATTACTCCTAAAGAATCTGCCACTATTAATACGGAAAGTCCTGCCTGGGGCATAGATAGACTTTCTATACTTGCTTTAAAAATTTACCATATGAATGAAGAAGCAACCAGAGCTGATGCTTCTGAAGCTCATAGAGATGCTTGTCAAAAGAAATTAAACATTTTAGTAGAGCAACGTTCTGATTTATCTTTAGCTATTGATACTTTACTTGAAGATATTGAAAAAGGTGATAAGTATATGAAAGTATATAAACAGATGAAGATGTATAATGATGCTGATCTAAACCCTGTACTTCGTTCACAAAAGTAATAACTACTTGAACTCAAATAAAACGCATATTTTAGTCATCCGTCTCTCTGCAATGGGAGACGTTGCTATGACTGTTCCTGTAATAAGAGCTTTGTTAAACCAAAACAACTCTATTAAGATAACTATTTTAACCAGATCTTTTTTTGCTCCTTTTTTTAAAGAATTTAAGAACGTAACTATTTACACTCCTGATTTAAAAGGTAAACATAAAGGATTTACTGGATTATTTAAGCTTTACAAAGAGCTCTTAAAACTTAATATTGATTGTGTTGCAGATTTACATAATGTTTTAAGATCTAACATTTTGGTAAAACTATTTAGGTTAAAAGGAATACAATGTGTACAATTAGATAAAGGCAGAAAAGAAAAAAAACAACTTACATCAGCTTCAACTCATAAAGTACTTTTCCCTCTAAAAACTATGCATGAAAGGTATGCTGAGGTTTTTAACACGTTAGGATTTTCGGTTGATTTAAAAGCAAGCTATCCAATAACCAAGGGTAATATACCTAAGTATATAAAAGAAGAACTCCAAGGCTCGAAATTAATAGGAATTGCACCTTTTGCTGCTTATAAAAGTAAAGCTCTACCAATTACCAAGATTCAAGAGCTTATTGAGCAAGTGTGTACATACCCAAACGTTCAAATTTTTCTTTTAGGTGGAGGTATTCAGGAAAAAACTATTTTAGAAAATTTAGCTACAGAGTATAAAAATGTACATTCTGTAGTACAAAAAGGAAGCTTTGAAGAAGAGTTAAACTTAATCTCTAATCTTGATGTAATGGTTGCCATGGATTCCGGTAATGGACATATTGCTGCTATATATGGTGTTCCTGTTATTACTATTTGGGGGGTTACTCACCCTTATTTAGGATTTGTTCCTTTTCAACAATCCATGGAACATCAAATTACTCCTGATTTAAAAAAATACCCTTTAATTCCTACATCAGTTTATGGAAAAGACTACCCAGAAAGTTATTTAAACTGTTTTGACACTATTGATGTTCATCAAATTACAAATATTATTCATAAGATATTAAATAAAAAAGAGAGTGTTTAAACACTCTCTTTTTTATTTATATAAACTTCTTTTTATTTAAGTTTCTTTTTTACTGCTACTTCAATGTAAGCCTCAATAGTATCTCCTTCTTTAATATCATTGTATCCTTTAATTTGAAGACCGCAATCATATCCTTTAGTTACTTCTTTAACATCATCTTTAAAACGTTTTAAAGAAGTTAATACTCCATCATGTACAACAATACCATCTCTAATAATACGCACTTTAGCATCTCTGGTTATTTTTCCTGTTATTACCATACATCCTGCAATGTTTCCAATCTTAGAAATTTTATAAACTTCTCTGATCTCAACATTACCTAGAACTTCTTCTCTCATTTCAGGAGATAACATTCCTTCCATTGCGTCTTTCAAGTCATTAATAGCATCATAAATGATAGAATATGTTCTGATATCTACTTCTTCTTTATCAGCTACATTTCTGGCATTTCCTTGTGGACGTACATTAAATCCAACAATAATGGCATCAGATGCAGATGCTAATAATACGTCTGATTCTGTAATGGCACCAACTCCTTTATGAATAATATTAACTTGAATTTCTTCAGTAGATAATTTTTGGAATGAATCTGTTAAGGCTTCAACTGAACCATCCACATCTCCTTTTAAGATGATGTTAAGTTCTTTGAAATCTCCAAGTGCAATACGTCTTCCAATTTCAGCTAATGTTAATGTTTTTTGAGTTCTTACCGATTGTTCACGTTGTAATTGAGAACGTTTTGCCGCTATTTGTTTAGCTTCTCTTTCATCATCAAATACATTAAACTTATCACCAGCTTGCGGTGCTCCGTCTAATCCTAAAACTGATACCGGTTTTGAAGGTCCTGCTTCTTTTACTTTCTTACCTCTCTCATCAAACATAGCTCTTACTTTACCGCTATGTTTACCTGCTAATAAATAGTCTCCTATACGTAAAGTTCCGGCTTGTACTAAAATAGTAGTAACATATCCACGTCCTTTATCTAACTGAGCTTCTACTACAGTTCCTACGGCATTTTTAGTTGGATTTGCTTTCAATTCTAATACCTCAGCCTCTAACAATACTTTTTCTAATAACTCATCTACGCCTTGTCCTGTTTTTGCAGAAATTTCCTGAGATTGAATATTACCTCCCCAATCTTCTACTAATAAGTTCATTGCAGAAAGTTGAGTTTTAATATTTTCCGGGTTTGCGTTAGGTTTATCAACCTTGTTAATAGCAAAGATTATTGGTACTCCTGCTGCTTGAGCGTGTGCGATTGCTTCTTTTGTTTGAGGCATTACATCATCATCTGCAGCAATTACTATAATTACTAAATCTGTTACCTGAGCACCACGAGCACGCATAGCGGTAAACGCTTCGTGACCAGGTGTATCTAAAAATGTTATTTTTTGACCATCTTCTAAGGTAACACTATAAGCTCCGATGTGCTGGGTAATTCCTCCACTTTCACCTGCAATAACGTTGGCTTTACGTATATAATCCAGTAAAGATGTTTTACCGTGATCTACGTGTCCCATTACGGTAATAATAGGAGCTCTGTTGGCTAAGTCTTCCGGTTGATCTTCAACTTCTTCAATAGCCTCTTCTACTTCAGCACCAACGAACTCTACTTTATAATTGAATTCTTCTGCTACAATTTGAAGTGTTTCAGCATCTAAACGTTGGTTCATCGTTACCATCATTCCTAACATCATACAAGCAGAGATAATGTCTGTAACCGGCTTATCCATCATTGTTGCTACCTCACTTACCGTAACAAACTCAGTTACTTTTAATACTTTGCTTTCTTCTTCCTGAGCTTTTAATTCAGCTTCAGCTTGCTGACGGTGTAAGTCTCTCTTATCTCTACGATATTTAGCTGCTTTTCCTTTGCTAGATTTTCCTTGAAGTTTCTCCAAGGTTTCTCTAACTTGCTTTTGAATTTCAGCCTCTGTAAGTTCTTCTTTTGGTACAATAGGTCTTCTTCCTTTTTGCCCACCTCTGTTGTTAGCGCCTCTGTTAGCTCCGCCTCCTCGGTTGTTTCCTTGTCCTTGCTGTGGTCGAGAGTTATTGTTATTATTATCTCCCTGACCTGCATTTGGCTTGTTACTAACTATTCTTTTACGCTTTTTCTTATCGCCTTCTTTTTTAGCATCTTGTGCTTTTTGTTCCGGCTTTTTCTTTTTAGGTCTTTCAAATTGTTTTAAATCAATTTTCTGACCTGTAATCTTAGGTCCATCAAGTTTTTGATATTGAGTCTTGATTTTTTCAGCGTTTTCAGGAGTAACTTCAACTGGTTTTTCAACTGGTTTTGGCTTTTCAGCCTTTTTTACTCTATCAAACTGACTTTGCTCAACTGCTTTGTCAATCTTTGATGGTGCAGCAGGTTTTGTAACCTCTGCTTTTTCCTTGTTTTTGTGTGTTTCCGTAGTTTTTACTTCTTCTGGTTTATTTTCTACAACAGGCTCAACCTTTTTTTCCGGTGTAGCAGCAGCAACCTCCTCTTTAACTGGTTTAGGTGCTTCTACTTCTTTTAAAGGTGTTTCAACTGTTTTTTCTTCTTTTATTTCAACTGTCGGTTCTTTCTCTGAAACAGAAACAGGTTCTTGTTTTGTTTCTTCAACAGGTACATTTTCTCCTGTTTCAATATTTATTTTACCGACGGTTTTAAGCTCTAATTTTGCTGCTTTGGCTTTTAAAACTTCTTGTTTTTTAGCTTCGTCTTCTATACGTTTCTTCTCTTGTTCAGCTTCTAATTGTTGACGAATTGCCTCTTTTTCTTTTCTCTTCTCTTCACTTACCTCTTTAGAAGCAACTTTCTTAGACTTGTCTGTTTGAAAACCATCAAGTAACACTTGATACTCTGCATCAGAAATCTTAGTAGTAGGACGAGCCTCTACCTCATAGCCATGCTTAGCTAAGTGTTCTACAGCTCTATCTAAAGAAATGTTTAATTCTCTTAAAACCTTGTTTAGTCTTAATTTTTTGCCTTCAGCCATAAATTATTTTATACTTTTTTTCTAAAGAACACACTTTACAATTTTCATTATAGTTATGTTCTTTTTCTTCTTTTGTCGGTTTTCAAAAAAACAGGGCCCGACATCCTTTTAATATTTTATTTCTAGTCTTCGAATTCTTCTCTTAAGATTCTCTGAACTTCTATAATTGTTTCTTCTTCTAAGTCTGTTCTTTGAAGTAACATTGATACATCTTTCTCTAACACACTCTTGGCTGTATCTAATCCAATTTTCTTGAATTCTTCAATTACCCATGCTTCTATTTCATCAGAGAACTCTGTTAATTCAACATCTTCTTCTTCAATACCTTCTCTTTGAACATCTATTTCATACCCTGTTAACTCACTCGCTAAACGAATATTAACACCTGCACGTCCAATAGCTTTAGATACTTCTTCTGGTTTTAGTAAAACGTTTACACGTCCTTTTTTACTTCCTTTTTCTTCTTCAAATTTTTCTATTTCAACTGAAATTACTTTTGCCGGACTTAATGCTCTGGCAATAAATAATTGTTCGTTTTTAGTATAGTTGATAACATCAATATTCTCATTTCCTAACTCACGTACAATTCCGTGTATACGAGATCCTTTAACTCCTACACAAGCTCCAACCGGATCAATACGATCATCATATGAATCAACAGCTATCTTAGCTTTATCTCCCGGTATTCTTGCTACTCCTTCAATAGTAATTAATCCGTCAAAAACCTCAGGAATTTCTTGTTCAAATAATTTTACTAAAAACTGTGGTGAGGTACGAGATAAAATAATTGCTGGTTTATTTCCTCTTAACTCTACAGATTTAATTACTCCTCTAACAGTATCTCCTTTTCTAAAGAAATCTGAACGAATTTGTTCACTTTTTGGCAATACTATTTCGTTTCCTTCATCATCCAGTAAAATTACGGCATTATGTCGAATATGATGTACTTCAGCGCTATAAATTTCTCCTTCTAAATCTTTAAACTGTTTAAAAACGTTTGTACTATCGTGCTCATGAATTTTTGAGATCAAGTTTTGACGTAATGCTAATATAGCTCTTCTTCCTAAATCTATTAACTTTACTTCTTCAGAAACATCTTCACCTATTTCAAAGTCAGGTTCAATTTTTCTAGCTTCCGATAATTCGATTTCTTCGTTATCATCTTCAGACATTCCATCTGCCACTACAACCCTATTTCTCCATATTTCTAAATCTCCTTTATCCGGGTTTATAATAATATCAAAGTTTTCATCAGATCCGAATCTACGCTTTAAAGCTGACCTAAACACTTCTTCTAAAATAGACATAAGTGTTACCCTGTCAATACTTTTAATATCCTTAAACTCTGAAAACGATTCGATTAACGCAATATTTTCCATCTCATTATCTTAATTAAAATATAATCTTCACTTTTGCTTCTTTTATATCTTCATAAGGTAAAACAATTGTTTTTTCAACAGTTTGTTTCCCTTTTCCTACAGGTTTCGGCTCACGCGCTTCCCATTGTAACGTTATATTATCTTCAGTTACGCTTACCAATTCTCCTTCAAATTTTTCTGCTTCAGTTTTAACTTTTAACGTTCTGTGTAAGTTTTTTTTATACTGACGCTTTAACTTAAGAGGATGTGCAATATCAGGAGTAGTTACTTCTAACGCAAAATCTTCTTCTTCTCTGTCTAAGTTGTGTTCAATTTTTCTACTAATACGAACACATTCACTTAAAGGCACTCCGTCGTCACCATCAACAATTACTTTTATTTTGCTATTTGCCAAAAATTGCAAGTCTATCAAAAATAACGAATCATTTTCACTCAATGCTTCTTGCAGTAATTCTTTTACTCTTTCCTGATTCATTTTAGATATAAAAAGAGGGGACTACTGTCCCCTTCATTAATTAATTCTTTTAAATTCTCCGCAAATATACTAACTTATTACTTAACACGCAAATAGTTTTTCTTTAATTTATTTTGTATTTTTAAAGTGTTACTCTCATTAACCCCACTGTATTATGAAAAAAATATTAATCCCGGTTGATTTTTCAAAACACTCAGAGTATGCTTGTGTTCTTGCAGCAAAAATTGCTAAAAAATCTAATAGTGAAGTTCATATAATTCATATGGTTGAATTACCTTCCGGCATTATAGATATGGGAGCCGGAAGCAACTTTAGCATCCCGGAAAGTATGCTTTATTTAAGAAAGGTTAGAGAAAAACTTTTTGATATTAAAAACAATTATTTTCCAGATTTTGATGACATTCAACATGCTATTCGTTTTCAAAATCCTTTTGAAGGTATTAGAGATTATTCAAAAAAGATAGGTGCAGATTTAATCGTCATGGGATCAAAAGGGCAGACTGCTTTAGAAGAAATTTTTATAGGGTCGAATACTGAAAAGACGGTAATTAGCATGGATATTCCCGTTTTAATAACCAAAAAAGATAACGATAATTTTAAATTTAAAAAACTGGTTTTTGCCTCAACCTTTGAAAAAGATGAAGCTGATGCCTTTGAGGGTTTTTTAAGTTTTGTTGAAAATTTTAAAAGTAAAATATACCTGCTAAAGATAAATACACCACAAAATTTTGAAAATACTTCTGATTCAAAAAAGAAAATTGAGGATTTTATAAAGGACTATAATCTTGATAATTACTCCATAAATATTTACAACGACAAATCTGTAGAAGAGGGAATTTTAAATTTTTCAAAAGAAAAAGATATCGATTTAATTTCTTTAGCAACACACGGAAGAACAGGACTATCAAGATTTTTTAATGGTAGTATTTCGCTGAATTTATCAAAAAATGTACTAAAACCTGTTTTAACTTTTAAGGTTTAATAAATTTTAAAAAGGAAAGTATAAATACTTTCCTTTTTATTTTATACAAAAGCTTATACTCTATTTTCACTTCACTATGAATATTCCAAAATAATTTTAAATGCTTTTACAAATTGGCTGAGATTTGAATAGTCAACAATAAAGTTAAATCTTAAATTTTTGACTCATTTATTCCTGTTCTCCGGAAAGCAAACTAACTGGCTAAGGCAATTAAAAATTATTCATTTTATTTTTTACAACTTCCTTTTAGTTATCTTTCCACCTTTTGATTTGGAAAGTTTTGTTTACTTTTTACAATTTATCTCTTATTTTTAAACAGTTATTTTATTGAATTTCTATAAATGATTACAACCAAAAGCATTAGTTTTCAAAAACTCCTAAAATGGTCAGGGCATCATTTTTTATGGCTAATTCCTTTTATGGCTACTGTAGCTCTCTTGTATACATACAATATTCTGAATTTTAGAATTCCTTGGATTCCGGTTTCAGTTATTGGTACTGCTGTGGCTTTTTACGTTGGTTTTAAAAACAATCAAGCTTATGACCGAATGTGGGAAGCTAGAAAAATTTGGGGAGGTATCGTAAACGAAAGTCGTACTTGGGGAATGATGACCGATAGTTATGTTAGTAATCTTTTTACTGACAATCAACTGAATTCTACTGAACTACATTCTATAAAAAAACGTTTAGTATACAGACATATAGCTTGGTTATATTCTCACAGAAGTCAGTTATTAGTTGCTACCCCTTGGGAACATTCTTCTCAAGATGGCCATATTGGTAAGTATGCAAAATATTATCAAAAAAAGTTTGGTATTGGTTTAGTTGATGATGAAGTTACCAAAACTGAATTGCAATTATTTTTATCAGAAGAAGAGTATAATCGTCTTATCAATCATGCTAATACAGCAACACAAATTATTAATGAACAAGCCAAAGATCTTCAAACATTAAGAGAAAGAAATATTATTGACGATTTCAGACACGTAGAAATGGTTGAAGTGCTAAGAAGTTTTTACACTTTGCAAGGCAAAAATGAACGAATTAAAAAATTTCCGTTACCAAGACAATATGCTAACATGAGTCGCTACTTTGTAGGTATTTTTATTGCTTTGTTACCTTTTAGCATGATTCCGGAAATGTTGGGATTAGGTACATGGGGCTTTGGACTTTCTATTCCAATTACTGCATTAGTTGGGTGGATTTACATTTGCATGGAAATTGTAGGCGATTATTCTGAAAATCCTTTTCAAGGAATGGCTAATGATATTCCTATGCTTTCATTATGTAGAACTATCGAAATTGATTTAAGAGAAATGCTTGGTGAAACAGATTTACCTCCTAGTATAGAATCTAAAAACGGAGTATTAATGTAAAAAAAGAGGTTGTTTAACAACCTCCAAAAGCACTAAAAATAGAGCATATAATTATTTTATTTATTAAAAATTTGCATTTACAGCAATACCTCTAAGACTATTTATAATCATATGCTCTAGTAACACTTCTTTTGAATATTTATCAATAATACTGTGAATAGCAACCATTCTTTTATCTAACTCATGTAAGTACAATAAACAAAATAAGTGTAAATCTATTTCAACTCTAATCAATCCTTCTTTTTGAGCTTGTTTTAATTCATTTAACAATGTAATAAACACAAAATCTTCAGTAAATCTGTTATAAACTTCATAGGCTTTGGGATAGTATTTTTTTAACCCTACAACAAACGTTGGTTGAAATCTGATTAAATAATCAAAAGCTTTGTCATAAATCTTAACCATTTTTTGAAAAACGGATGTTTCTTCTTCTAGTATCGGATTTATATCATGCGTAAATTTTGCAATTAATTCATGTATACTTTCAACAACTAAATCTTCTTTTGAAGTAAAATGCTTGTATATAGATCTTTTAGAAATTCCTAAAAGGCTTGCTAATTCATCCATAGTAATATGTTTACTACCAAATTGAATGAATTTATCTACCGCATATCCGACTAGTTGTTTTTTACTTATCATAAAACTATTATTTACTTCCAACCACCTCCTAAGGCCTCGTATAAATTTACCACACTTAATAATTGATTTAATTTATTATTAATAACATTTAACTCTGCATTTAAAGCACTTTCTCTAGCTGTTAATAAGTCTAAATAGTTAGCATATCCATTTTTCAATAACTCTTCAGAGTTTTCTTCTGCTCTTCGCAAAGCTTCCACTTCATTCTTTCTATACTCAAACTTCTCTGTTTCTGCGTTGTAACTATAAAGCGCGTTAGAAACCTCATTTCCTGCAGTTAATAAGGTCTTTTTAAAGTTCAACAACGCTTGTTCTTGTTGTGCTTTAGCTACCTCATGTTGTGTTTTAATTTTTCTTTGGTTAAAAATTGGCTGTGTTAATCCACCAACGATGTTAGCAAATAATGAATTTGCACTTAACAATTTATCTAGCTCTAAACTCTGAAACCCACTACTTGCTGTTAAGGTTAACGAAGGATAAAAATTACTTCTAGCTACATTTGTTGCTTCAAATGCTCTGATTACCCCATATTCAGCAGCCATAACATCAGGTCTGTTACTTAACAATGTTGCCGGAACTCCTAATTTAATAGCTGTTGCAAACTCTTGCTCTCCTAATTTATTTCTCTCAATTACTACTGAAGTTCTTCCTAAAAGTAAGTTTAATGCGTTTTCAGTTCTAAAAATTGCTGCATCTAAATCTACTTTTAAAGCTCTGGCTTTATTATACTGAGCAATATTTTGATCCACTGCCACCTGTGTAACTTGCCCTGCATTTTTTAATTCCTGAATTGTACTAACACTGCTTTCTCTGGTAGCAATTGTTTTTTCAGTAATTTCTAACTGAGCATCCAAAGCCATTAATTGATAATAAGTTGATGCAATAGCAGAAACTAAACGGGTTTTTACCGCTTGATGTGCAGCTACACTTTGCAAATATCCTGCACTTCCAGCTCTCTTATTACTACGTATCTTTCCCCAGATATCAGCTTCCCAAGAAAGATTTCCTGTTAATTCGTACTGATCTATAGAACCGTTAAAAAAAGATCCGAACTGACTGTTCTTTGCCAATTCCTGATGTGTAGCTTTTGCTCCAATACCTATATTTGGTAAATACCCAGCCTTACCTTGTTTCATATAAGCTTCCGCAGCAGCCATTTGTTGTAATGCTACACGAATATCTAAATTATTTTGAAGTCCTTCTTGTATATACTTTTTTAAATGAGCATCTACAAACATATCTCTCCACGACACACCTGCCATAGATAAACTATCTTTTGGCAAGTTATCGGTACGATACAAATGTTCAGTTTCTTTTAACTCCGGACGCACATAATCTTTTGCAACGAAACAACTCTGTAAGGTTGTAGCCATAACAACTACAACCAAGGTTTTACTTATAATAGCTCTCATAATTAATCTTTTTTAACTTCAACAACAACCGGTTTACTCGACACTTTTTCTTGCAACCATTGGAAAAGAATGAATAATATAGGAATTACAAATACTCCTAAAACAGTTCCTATCAGCATACCTCCTGCTGCCCCTGTTCCAATAGAATTGTTTCCTTCTGCTCCAACTCCTTTAGCCAACACTAACGGCATTAATCCTAAAATAAAGGCAAATGAAGTCATTAAAATTGGACGCAAACGTGCTTTGGCCCCATGAATAGCTGCCTCAACTAAACCTTCTCCATTTTTTCTACGCTGAAGTGCAAACTCTACTATCAAAATCGCATTTTTAGCTAATAAACCTACTAGCATAATTAGTGCAATTTGGAAATAGATGTTGTTTTCTAAGCCTAAGAATTTTGTACTTATATAGGCCCCGAAAATTCCAAATGGCAACGATAATACTACAGCAAATGGCAACAAATAACTTTCGTATTGTGCACTCAGTAAAAAGTATACAAACAAAATACTCAAAATGAAAACGAAAGTTGTTTGATCTCCTGCATTTACCTCTTCACGTGTTAAACCTGAATAAGCTACGGTATAATTACTTGGTAATTTTGCTACTTCTTCTTCAATAACTCTAATGGCATCTCCTGTACTAAATCCTGGATTTGTTGCTCCTGAAATTTTTGTTGAGTTGAATAAGTTAAAACGTGTAACCGATTGTGGTCCATACACACGCTTCAAACTTACAAACTGTGTAATTGGAGTCATCTCACCCGAATCAGTTCTAACATACATACTATTTAAATCATCTACCTTAGCTCTATCTTCCGGTAAGGATTGAATATATACTCTGTATTGCTTACCAAATCTTGAAAAATCAGAAGCGTACACCCCACCAATATACCCTTGAAGTGTAGAGAAAATACTATTAACAGGAACTCCTTTTTCCTTTGCTAAGGGTACATTTACTTCCATTTCATATTGAGGATATTTTGTATTGAACGCAGATTGTGCATATCTGATTTCTGGATGCTTCATTAGTGCCATACAGAATTCTTGATTGGCTTTATCTAAATCTGTAAACTCTCCTCCAAACTTATCTAGTAAGTTTACTTCAAAACCAGCTGAGTTACCAAATCCTCGAATACTTGGTGGTGAAAAGAAAATAATATTTGCTTCTGGTATTTTTGAAGCAATACCAAATAGTTTACCAATGATTGCTTGAGAAGATAATGAAGGATCTTTACGTTCACTCCAATCTTTTAGCTTTAAAAATCCAATAGCATAGTTACTCCCTGCACCACTAATTAAACTTCTACCTTTTACAAAAGAAAGCCCTACGACTCCTTCCATATTTTCTGTTTTTGCGTATAAATCTTTAGTAACTGCGTCTGTTCTATCAAGTGATGCACCAGCTGGCAACTCTATATTTACAAAAACAATTCCTCTATCTTCGTTAGGTACAAATCCTGTAGGGGTAGTTTTTGATGCCCAGAAAATACCAACCCCTGCTATTACTAATAACAATGCAGATACCCATTTTCTTTTATATAAAAACGCTAAAGATTTTCCATATTTGGAAACCGTTGCATTAAATCCGCGATTAAAAACCGCATAAAAACGTTGTAAAGCATTTTTTCCTTTTAATTCTTCATCATGTTTATGTTCTTTTAAGAGTAATGCACATAATGCAGGGCTTAAAGTTAAAGCGTTTACTGCTGAAATTAAGATTGCAATGATTAATGTGACTCCAAACTGTTCATAAAACACCCCTGTTGGTCCTGAAATAAAAGTTACCGGAATAAATACTGCAGACATTACCAAGGTAATTGACACAATGGCTCCGGATATTTCACTCATTGCTTTTAAAGTAGCACTTTGAGGTTTTTTTTCACCTTCATCCATCTTAGCATGAACTGCTTCAACTACTACGATAGCATCATCAACCACAATACCAATGGCTAATACTAACGCAAATAAGGTTAATAAGTTAATCGAATAACCAAAGACATTTAGGAAGAAGAATGTACCAATAATCGATACCGGAACTGCAATCGCAGGAATTAAGGTAGATCGAAAATCTTGTAAGAAGATAAATACTACTAAAAACACCAATAAAAAAGCTTCTATTAAGGTGCTTACTACCTTATCTATAGAGGCATTTAAGAATAAACTTGTATCGTATGGTATAAAAACATGTAGTCCTTCCGGCAGGTCTTTTTCAATACCTTTCAAGGTTGTCTTAACATTTTTAATAATCTCCTGTGCATTTGATCCCTTCGTTTGAAAAATTCCCATAAACACTGCATGATGTCCTAAACTTTCAGCATTTGAAGAGTATGATTGTGCATCCAATTCAATAGTCGCTACATCATTTAAGCGTAAAAACTCACCATTTCCTAATGCTTTAATTACAATATCTCCATATTGTTTTGTTTCTTTAAAACGACCTTTATAAGTTAATATATAAGAAAAAGACTCTCCGTTATTTTCTCCTAAGGCACCCGCAGCAGCTTCTAAGTTTTGTTCTTTTAATACCGCTGTAATATCTGATGGTATTAAATTATAGGCAGCTAGTTTTTCCGGCTTTAACCAAACGCGCATAGCATAATCTTGTTGTGAGAATACACTAACATCTCCAACTCCTTTTACACGCTGCAACGCAGGTATTACGTTAATTTTTAAATAATTTTGAATAAAGGTTGCATCATATTCTTCATTATCTGTATACATAGACAAGAACATTAATGCGCTTGTTTCTTGTTTTTGCGTAGTAACTCCTGTTTGTTTTACTTCTTGTGGTAATAACGGATTTGCTCTTGCTACACGGTTTTGCACGTTAACAGCTGCAATATCTGCATTAATACTCTGATCAAAATACACAGTAATATCTGCTGTACCATTATTTGAAGCAGTAGAGGTGATGTATGTCATTCCTTCCACCCCGTTAATTTGTTCTTCAATGGGAATAATTACACTTTCTAAAACCGTTTCTGCATTGGCCCCCGGATATGATGCTGCTACTTTTATCGTGGGAGGTGCTATATCTGGATATTCTTCTATAGGCAAGCTGGTAATACTAATAATACCCAGCATTACTATTATGATAGAAATAACTGTTGAAAGAACGGGTCTTTCAATAAATGTTTTTAACATAACTTATAAGTTTCTAATTTTTAAATAATACTGTGATAGGCTTAACAGCTTCATCATAAGAAACTTCTTTGGGAGTAATTTCCATACCGTTTCTTAATTTACCAACACCTGTAGTAACAATTTTATCGTTAGCGTTCACACCCGCTTCTAAAACATATAAATTGTTTATGGCCGATTTAACTTTTACAATTGTATTTATTACTTTATTATCTTCACCTAATTTATAAAGCATTACTTTTCCTTGTTGCTCATAGGTTGCTTCTTGCGGAACCACAATTGCATTTTCATATACCCTTGGAATTTGTATTTTACCACTATTTCCATTTGTTAAAAGGTGATTAGGGTTCTCAAAAATTGCTCTTAAGCTTACCGTTCCTGTATTTTGATTCACTTGTCCTGTACTTGTTTGGATTTTTCCTTTTTCAGCATATATAGATCCGTTTGCTAAAATCAAGTTTACTTTTTGAAAGTTAGAAAGTTTTTCTTCTAAACTTTTTCCTTCAGCATTTTGCAAAAAGTCTAGATACTGTGTTTCATTTAAACTAAAAAAAGCATATACTTTACTAATATCACTTACCGTTGTTAATGGTTTTGGATCGTTAGGGCTTACCAAAGTTCCTTCTCTAAAATTAATAGCTCCAACATAACCATTTACCGGGCTTTTAATTGTAGCATAACCTATACTGGCAACAACACTACTGTAGTTTGCTTTTGCCTGCGCTAAGTTTGCTTTGGCTGTTTCTAACTGTACCGGACTAATTATATTTTTTTCTACTAAAGGTATTAGCTTATTTACCTCAACTTGCGCCACTTCTACACGAGCTTTTGCCGCTCCTGCATCTTGACTTAAAGACTGCGTTTCTAATTTGAATAACACCTGTCCCTTTCGTACTTTTTGTCCTTCATCAACCAATACCTTCTGAATATATCCGGGTACTTTTGCCCTAACATCACTGTTTACAACTCCTTCTAATGTAGTTGGGTATTCAGTATAGCCTGTTATGTTTTGTTGTTGTATTTGTGTAACCGGAAAAGTAGCCGGAGGAGCTTGTTTTGAAGCTTGAGGTTGTTGTTTATTACAACTTGCAAAAAGGCCTGTCATAACAACCAATCCTACTATGTTTATATATTTTATGACTTTTTTCATTTGATTAGTATTTATTGCTCTATTATCGTTTCTTTTAATTTACTTATGGATTCTATAGCCCCATTAAGGAACTGTATAAAACTCTCGTGGTAATGAAAATCAAACTTATTTTCTTCACTCAAGTTTTCATTAGCTTCTGCTTTGTAGTTCATAATTTCAAGATGCAATTGTTTTTGCTCTCTCCAACCATCAATCATGGTACTTATATCTTGCACCATAGTATCTCGATTGATTACAAAGTACTTTTTTCTATCTCCAATTTTTGTGAAATAGTTAATTTTTTTCAGATCTTGTAAATGGCATAAATGGGTAGAAATAGTACTTTTACTTGCACAAAGATTGGTTACTAAATCTTCAAAAGTAGTACCTTGTTTTCCTGTTAAAATTATATATGATAAAATTCTGGCTGCTACCGGCGCCAAACTATCTTTACTTTCAAGAAAAACGCCAAGTTTTTCTACTAACTCACACTTTTTTTGATTCATACTATTCATCTTCATCAAATTTCATTGCAAAATTAAACTTAGTTCGGAACAAACCGAACCAAACGAAGTTAAATAAATGTTAAATGCTTGCTAAGCAAAAATACATTGCTTTTATTATTCATTTGGAAATGGTAAAACAGAGGTGTTTTTTCAGATCAAAAACCACAGAAAATCAGATTTTTAGCTCCTTTTATTAAATTGTAGCTGTTAAAGTTTACAATCAAATTATACATAAAACAAAAAACGCTTTAGAATTCTCTAAAACGTTTTTTTTGTACGGGTGGAGAGACTCGAACTCACACACCTTTCGGCACTAGATCCTAAGTCTAGCGAAGAAATGTATTCAACGCAAACAAAAACAACTCAAACTCCCTTTAAATAAAGGAAATAATAAAATATGTCGTTCAGATAAGTTCACATAAATTCATGTAAAACAATAAATTGTTGTACCTATGTTGTACCCATTTTTTGTATATTTGTAGAAAAGAAAAAAATGGCAACAATTAAAGCAACACTTAGGAAAAAGAAGAATAGAGCGGGATTATATCCTATAGTTATTCGAATTACCAAAGATCGTAAATCTACATACCTATACACTGGGCAGTACATAGATGAAAAATATTGGGATGAAAAGAATAACAAAGTAAAAAAATCTCATCCCAATGTAGCGAGGCTAAATAATTACATATCCGTAAAAATTACAGAGGCAAATAATTCACTTATTGATAACGAAAGTAAACTTCAAAAAGGAGGACAAGCACAAGACATAAAAAGAGATATAACGAATAAATACAAAAAGAACTCTTTCTTTTATTTTGCCGAGTCACACTTCAAACTTTTAGAGAAAAATAAAAAGTTCTCACGCATTAATAGTGAACGACCATTACTGAATCGAATTAAGAACTACCACAACTCTAAAGAATTAGATTTCAATTCTATTACTCCTTTTTTTCTTAAAGGGTTTATAGCCCATCTTAAAAACACCGACTCCGTAGGAGACAGAAGTATTGCTAATACTCTTATTTTTATCCGTACCCTTTTTAATGGAGCAATTAACCAAGGATTAGTAGATAAATCAAAATATCCATTTGGTAATGGAAGCGGTAAAATTAGAATTAAGATACCTGAATCTATCAAAATAGGGCTTACCATTGATGAAGTTAAAGCTATCGAAGCTTTAGATTTAGAAAACCATCAAGCGCAAAAACACACCCGAAATGTATGGATGTTTAGTTTTTACCTAGCAGGAATGCGTGTAGCAGACGTTTTAAAAATGAAATGGAGTAATATTCAAAACGACCGTATTTACTACCGTATGAATAAAAACAATAAACCTAGTTCTTTTAAAATCAATGAGAAACTAGCAAAAATCATTTCTGAATACGAATCCAACAAACAATCTCCGAATGACTATATCTTTCCTGAACTTAAATTAGCCAATCAAAAAGACCTAGAAGATATACTTCGTAAAACCAAAACAGCTACCAAAAAACTAAACCGCTATCTTTCTCAAATCACAGAAAAAGCAGAGATAACAAAAAAAGTAACTTTTCATACAGCAAGAAGAAGCTTCGGGCTGGCATCGGTAGATAAAATTCCTATCCAAATTTTGCAACGTCTTTATAACCATTCAAGTGTTACTACCACTATACAATATCAACAAGGACTTAACAGTAAAGCTATTGATGATGCGCTAGATGATGTTATTGGGTTTTAAAACACCATTTAGACAGAAACTTTTTCTTCATAACAAATCTGTAGGTCATATAGTGTTTGCATCTCAAATCAATTCCTTCTTCTTTAAAATGGTTAGAATTTGGTTTTAAAACAAACATATTAACATCTTGCTTTCTTAAAGTTTTTTGAAAGTCTTTTTTATTCTCATAATTTATAATCGTATAATACGACTCTAAAAGAGCTATACTTTCTTTCACACTTTCTAACTCAAAAATACTATCTAAATACAGCATATTCTTTACTATAATATTTTCATTATCTTCTCTATAAACATTATGAGTTCCATTATTAAAAGAAATTCGATTTTGAGTATACAAATTTGCTAGGCAAAGAGCTAAATCAAGAGATGGTTCAAAATCAGGATTCTCTAAAGGCAACCTATTAAAAAAAGTTTTTAAGAAAAAGTTCTTTTGAAATTCAGTATATTTTAATTCTGCAAAATCATTTAAAATCGATTCAACAATTAAGACTAAATAATAACTAGATTTTTCAGATATAGCAACAAATATTGCTAACTCATTAGCCATATTAATAGGATCAAAAGACATTCCTAAAAATAAATGAGGAACTTCCAAGAAATATAAAGCCGTTAGATATTCTTGTATAGAAACATGTGCAAATTCATATAAATTCTCACGAACTTTTATAAACACTCCACAATGACTTTCTATCTCATTAAAGACCTTTTCATAGTCATCTTTGGGTAATTTATATTTTCTACATATTCTTTTATAAACTCTTTTTATTTCTCTTTCTTGGAAAACAATGTTTGTCTTTTCTTTATTCTTATTATTAATAGATAAGAAAAAAGACAGTTCAGCTAAGAATTCCTTTTTCTTTTCACTATTAAAATGTTTATAACTATAACTTCTTTCAACAGCTCGTTCTTTATCCCAATTTTTGACAAGTAAATCAAGAACTTTATCATAAATCTTATAAGGTTCTCTAGGTATTCTATTAGGTGTACTGTTTTCAAAAATAGTTAACAAGTGAACTAAAACTAAAGGTCTCTTTATAGTATCTTTATAAGTGGAGTTCTGAAGTTGCGTTAAAAACTCTGCTAGCAACTGAGAATCTTTATTAAACCATTCAAATGAAAATTCTTTTATTTGCTTTAAAGATAAGTCAGCAATTTCATGACCATCGGTATTGTCAATTTTATAAAAAAACTCGCCTGGTCTTGAAGTTAATATAATTTTAGCATTTTCAGTTGACTTACATATTTTTTCTAACTCTTTAATTTTATCTAATTTATCTTTGAATTTATATTCATCAAAACCATCTAATATTACTAATACTTTCAAGTGATTTAAAATGCCTATGGTTAATTCTTCTACTAATTCTTTATTTTCTTGATATAAACCGTAGTTAATTTTATCAAAAATATTATATATCTTAAAAAAGATGGATTCGACTTTATGTGTTTTTGATTTGAATTTTATAGTATCAACCTTGTTAAAATCTCTGAATCTAAGAACAATGACGTTTTTAAATCTTTGATTCTTATTAGAAACCTTATAAGCTAAATACTTAAGAGAAGTTGTTTTACCAGATCCAGGCTGACCTAAAATTATTAAGTTTTTTAGACTCAAGTTACTTTCGAAAAACTCATCGAGATCCATCCCTTTTCTTTCTACTTCTACGGATTCATAACTATACTGTAAAGGAGGACTATAATACTCTAAATATTGATATATCTTTTCAACACTTTTTGCTTTTTTTAAAACATTAATAGAAATTTCTCTTGACCATTTTAAAACTTCATTTTTGTGCTGATCTAAAAAAAAGAAAAGAGAATCTTGAACAGCCTCTTGTGTATTTTCTGAAATCGTAAAATCCTTATTTTCTCTTTTTCTTAAATCTATTAATTTAGTTAGAACAACTGAAGGTATTATTTTATCCGTATTATTAGTTTGGTTGTTATCTTTCTCTAAAACGAAAGAATTTAAAACCTGATTATTAGTTTTATCAAAAATATTTGAATCATATGTAATAGTATACTTTTTAAAATCAGAATGATTTTCATCAATTAAAAAAACATCTTTAAGGTTTTTTTTATGAGTTGTTTGGTAGTTTCTCCAACCTGCGACCCCTAAGTATAAACTTAAAGCTTCTTTAGTCTTTGAACTTAAATTTTTTCCATTTCTACAACGATAAATTGTTTTACTACTAATTGTGTATTTTTTTACATACTTTTCTTTCTTGTTTTCATCTTTAGGTAAATCTTCAGTGAAAAATTTTATATAATCTTTTTCAATATCATCATTGATTAATTTTCTTATTTCATTTTTTTTCTTAGCATTTCTGCTAATGAAATACTTTCTTAACTCTTCTACCAAACTAGAAATTTCAACAGCTATTTCACCATCTCCTCTAGGAATATCAATTATTTCCTTTCTTAATAGTTCTGTGTAATTTATAATTGCTTTAGGCTTTTCTTCGAAACTCTTATTTAGTAATTCTTTTCTTTTCATCCCTCTTGACTTTACCTCTTTTTTCTGTTGTAATAAAAATAATGGAGAATTACCCTAAAAATAGCGATTTAATTTATATCCCTAATTTGGAATCTGGAGATTCCTTATTTGACGGAATACCTTGTCCTACTCATGATGCTTTAAAATATTTAGGAGAAGAAGGTATTCAATATATTCATCAAAGGTTGAATGAAATGCTAAACTGGAGAAAAACCATGTATGGCGAAGGAGAAAAAGAACACTTCGGGTTTTATCCTGTTCAACACTTTATTAGTATTAAACATAATATTAAATTTAGAGTAGGAGAAGCAATTCAAGATTATATGGAAGTTAGAGATTTTCATATAAACAATAAATTCTCTTCAAACCCTCCTATAGTTCCTGAATTAGTAGTGTCAGATATTTTGAAAAGAAATAATTATGAAAATTTAATTAAAAAAAATCATTATATCATAGACACTAATTATCATATGGACAGAATCCCTGAAAACATCACTATTCCTGAATATTATCGTTTTAAATACAGCTAGTATTTCCTCAACTGTCTATTTTCTGTCTAAAGTTCTTTTTTCTCTGTCTAAAAACTGTCTATCATCGCCAAAAACTGTCTTCCTTATCAACCTATTCACTTTTAATTTAGCCGTATCAAACACATAAAAATCAATAAACTATGAGTTTCAAGGCTATAATATTAGAGGTTAAAACCCAAGAGAAAACAAACTATTTATTAGTAGAAAAAAGAATATACCACGTCTTCGGAGGACAAAGTATTTTAATATATCGCGTATATCAGCAAATCACTAAACCAAACGTCTATAATAAGTTCTTATTTGACGTGTGCAACTTAACGGACATAGAAGTTCGTATTCATCAACACTTCCCAAACGTAATCAGTATTAAAGAAATCGAAGAATAACAACAACACAACTCCAAGAGCCTGTCTCTTGGGGTTTTAAAACCTGTCAATTATGAAAAATAAAAACAGAACATTTAGAAAATTCTGGGGCTATTTTGGTGGTCATTCAGATAAAAACGAACCTCAAGAAGAACGATTCGGACGTTTCGTTTATAGAAGAAAACTAAAGAATATGGGGATGGTTAATTCCTCTTTTGGAAGTATACGAGACCTAACAAATCTTGAAGAAGATATTTTGGATAAGGATGGCGGATTAGAACCTATTGAAGTTTTTAATCATCTGGATAAAGCAGAAGGAAAACTTGTTTCTGATTCGTTAGAACTAGAAAAAGAGCACAGACAAGCCGTATTCAATTTTATAAAGAAAGAACAAGAATATTTCGAGTACATCAACTCGGATTTTAAGTATGAATCGTACAATTTAGAACAAGACCAACAAGACGAAGAAGAATCTGTTTTTCAGGAGAAAGTAGTTCAAGAATCAAACATCAAAACTCCACCTATCCGTGAAAAAAATGCTCTTCCAAAGGAAAACAAAGACCATGACGAAACAGACATTGCTCAATACGGATATTATTTAGACCACCATGCAAACAGAAAAGGAGAAGAAATGGTAAACCAGTTTTTTGAGAATAAAACTTGGTCAACTATCCCACCACTGAAAGAGTTCAGAGAAAACCCTTCTAAACCCACAAGAAAAGGAAACATTCTTTCCTATCTCACTAATGACAAGTATTACATTTTTATTCTTGTTTTGTTAGGAATAGAATTAGTAGAAATCAAGGTTATTCTTGCCGTGTTTGAAAACATCTGGAACGTTCGAGGGTGGAAGCTTGCCCTTTATTCTGCTATCCCTATTGCTTTTGGGTCAGTAGTAACCTTTGCATTCTTTAAACACATCCATAATTGGCTTCGATCAGATATGAATAGATTCAAAGAAGGTTTCTTTGTCAGCTTTCTTGGATTAATAGCCATTGTACTGGCTTTACTTATCGGGCTTATAAACGCAGATTTTCAACGAACTGAAGATGCCATGATGGAAAATAATATGATCGTAGATGATTCCACTCCGGACTTCTCATCAGATAGCCCATCTATAGAAAGTTCAACACCAGAAATCAAACAACATTACCCGCTTGCTAAAGAAATCTTCTATCCATTGTTATCAGTCTTTCTGATGTTATCCGTAGCCTTTAAGACCTGTATAATTCTCGTGTTTTCTAAAACTAAAACGCTACTAAAAGAAGTAAAAAAATCAAAAGAGAAAATCTTAGATATAGAAAAGCAGTATAGATTCAATCGTAAAGCCATTACGAACCTTTTAACAAACTCAAAAATCATCGTACATCTTTTAGGCGAGCATCTCTATTATTCTGAAATATATGCTTGCCCACACACCAAAGAAGAAATCGATAAAATCTTAACAAAAAAGAAATTACCAATTAAACAATAACTCAAAAACAATAGAAATTATGAGAACCATTTTTACACTTTTATTATCAATTCTTGTATTCGGATGCAATGTACTTTTTGCACAAATAGATTCAAAAAACACGCAAAAAACAACCGTTGTAGTAATAGATAAATCCGAAGAAATCACAGACAAAGTGATACTCGAAAAATGCCGTCAAAAGCTCCAGACTATTATTTGGAATGCTTGTCAGAAAAATGGAGATAAGATAGTCATTTCATACATCTTCGAAAATTCAGGAAGTATGACTAATAAGACAGAGTTTACTTTAACTCTTCCGTCTCTTGATATTGCGAAACTCTCGCCTCAAAAACAAAAATTAATGAGGCGTAAATTTGAGAGTATTATCAAGCAAAAGCGAATATCTTTTGTTAAGGAAGTAACCCAAAAGGCACTCTCTTACAACAAAGAAAGACCAAGATCACATATTTTAGATGTGCTTCCACTACTAAGTAAGTTTAGACAGATCTACGGAGTATATGACCTTTATTTTATAAGCGATTTAATAGAATTTAGTACCTATCGCAATCTCCACAAAACACATTTTTCATCCGCTAATAGTGCCCAAAAAATTGGGCAACAAGACGCTAAAAAAATAGCCAGAAAGTTCAACTTACAAGAATCTTTTTTACAGGGTATTTCAATCTATGTTTACTTTCCTGTAAACGAGATGGAAACCAGACCAATATTTGAATGGCTACCATACTACTGGAATTCTGTGTTCCAAACCTATGGAGCGAACCCTACAAATATCAAATACCAAAAGCTATGAGTAGGTTCGATAAAAAAGACCAAGAAGTAATCAAAAACATTGTAAAGGAAGCCTTCAACGAAATGGGCTTCCAATTACAAGATGAGATTTGGGTCAATAGCCAGCGTGCTATGGAGATTCTCAACTGTAAACGAACACAATTATTCTTGCTTGCTTCCGATCCCTCTACAGGGATCGTAGTAAGCAGAATGAACCGTAAAAACACACTGTATTTAAAAAGTAGTTTGCTTCAATTCATCGATAAAAACATTTTAGAATAAAGCACTATGGAGTTAGAAAACAAACAAGATATGTACGCCATTGCTTTTTCTCATGGCTACCAATACGGCAACCTTTTGGATAAGAGCCTTATGTCAAAGGTGCTTATTTCTAAGATTGTAAAGAAGCAAAAAACCATTTATTACAAAGGTTTTATGAATGGTTTAGACGAACGATTACTTGATATTTCAAAGCGAAAAACACTTCGGAAAGAACTCAAAGAAATTCAGCAAGAAATACAAAAAGAGAAAAACCAAGAGATACAAAATCCGAGTATGGAAATATAATTCTTTGTACCAAAGAATCTGTGATAGTAATGAAAAACCAACTTATTCTTATGTGTTATGACCTTTGAAGATTACCTATCAACTCACGGATTAGAACCTGAATCAAAAGAAGAAAGACAATCCTTCTATAAAGAATATAGACGAGAGTATCTAAAAAATTACAAGATAAAACAGAAGGAAACGCATGTAAGAATTGAAAGGGTTATCCCGAGAGGTTTTCATCTCAAAATGAAAAATAAAGCGAAAGAATTAGGAATTCCTTTCGGGCAGTTTATAGATGAAGGGTTTGAAGCCATTCTCAACCAGACTTTTATTCTTAGAAGAAAAGAATCTCTACAAGAGATAGAACTTTTACTCTCTCAAATTTCTAACAGAATTAACCTTTTAGCTTTTAATGATAAAAGAACTCAGGGCAGTATTAATGTTTCAGATTTTAAACAACTCCAAAAAGAAGTTCTAAATATGAAACAAGGAATACGAAAAGCGTACGCTTATCCGCCAACTGCCCGAGATTTTTTGATAGCTCAAATAGAACGAAATCCTTTCTTTCTAGAAGAATTGGAAGAAGTCATAATCAACCTAAAAAACGAATTATATGCTGATTAGATCAATACCACATAAAACTACCCCTATCCCTATTATGTTCGAATATGCCGAATCGGATAAAGGATTTAATGATGAAAATACACTTCGAGTTTTCCACAACCTCGATAGTATAGAAATAGAAGATATTCAAACTCAATATATTCAAAATTTTTCACAAAAAAAGAAGCGAAAAAATTCAGTCAAGTTCTACCATGAATTGATTTCGTTTTCTCCCCTAGACTCTGAATATCTCTTAGAAAACGAACACGTCTTGCAACAAATTTTTCAAACCTATCTTGAAAAGAGGTGTCCTTTAGCTTTAGGGTATGCTGTACTTCATAAATCTGAGGCTCATCTCCACGGTCATTTTATCATTTCATCACTCAATATAGACGGCACAAATCTTCGCCTTTCACAGCAAGAGTTTAAAAACATAAAATTAGAGATGGAAGAGTACCAAAAAGAGTTTCCAGAGATTAAACACTCTTTCTGTGAACATGGTTCAAGGTCTAAATCTAAGACCAAACTCCCCTCTTTTCAAACCAGAAAACTTGAACTTATTCAAACAGTTTCAGACATATACGAAAAATCACTTAATAAAACTGATTTTTTAGAACGTTTATCTGAGCTTGAAGGAGTTGAACTCTACAAAAACGGAATCATAAAAGATGGTCAAAAATATAGATATAACACACTAAATATAAGCTCTGAAAAGATGCAAGTTCTCGAACAACTCGAAAAACTGAAAAAACTCCGAGAGAAAGAAAAAGATATTGATAAACCCTTTAATCCAACATTATAATGGCTGACTTATTAGATTTTTTATTTGGTGATTATAAAAATCCAAATACTCGATTTTTAGAAGGAAGACAAAAACGAAAACTTCTCAATAAAAAAAATATAGGTGTTTACATCTGTGAAGATGGTAACCTTCCCGAAGATGCCCAACCTCACTTATGCTTGTTGGGTGGTTCAGGTGCAGGAAAAACGACTCGATACCTAATAAATAGTATACTTTCACTCACAACAATAGAAAAGTCTATTATCGTTTTTGACGCAGGGGGAGATATTTTTGACATCACCTCTGAGTATGCTTCTAGTATTGGGTTTAAGATAAAGGTAATTGATTTCGAATCTCAAAATCAACTACGATTTAATCCTCTACACAGAATAAAACCAGATGATCTCATGGGTATACAAATGGTTGCTCAAATTCTCATTACTTCAGGAGAAAAACAGAATGATAAAAATGAATTCTGGAATGCTTCTGCCATCTCGATTCTTGTGCTTATTATTGAAGCCGTCGTTTCTGACAATCAAACTACCAAACCAAAGACGTTAGAAACAGTCTATGAACTCTTAAATATGTTCTGTACAGATGAACAGCCTCTTCTCGATGCCTTTATGCTTAAACATATCTCTGAGAAATCCAGAACTGAATATTTGTCATTTGTACAAAGCCAAACAGAAAAAGTCTTAATGACAGTTCTCTCTGTTTGTAAAACCGCTTTATCACGAACAAAACCACTTAATAGGCTTATGGGTGAAGAAAGCTTATTCTTTGAAGAAATTAGACAAATACCTACTATTATCTATTTGAAAATTTCCGAGAACTTGATTTCTCACTATTCCTTTGCTATTACATTATTTTATTATCAAATTTTTCAGTTTTTAATGATTTTACCAAAGAAAAACGAAAAATACATTCCAGTACAAATACTCGCAGACGAGGCTAATAGCTTCAAGATTCCCGATATGGAAAACTTGATTTCGGTATTAAGGCGCAGAAAAGTGTTTCTTTCAACCCTCTGGCAGTCATACTCTCAAATCTCTAGTCTTTTCGGAAAAGATGGAGCTAATACAGTTCTCGGAAACTCTTCCACGATTTTGGTGCTTCCAGGTATTGGGAGCGATACAGCAGACAGAATATCTCACATGCTTGGAACTTTTGAAAACGAAAAAGGCTATCAACAAAAAGTAATGACTTCAAGAGAAATTCGAATGATGAAAAAAGGAACAGCCCTTTTTATTCATTCTAATTATCCTCCTGCCATCGTCAGCACAAAAGGATGGTATGAAGTAAGAAAATATCGGAACAGAGCTAACATCAAAAAGAAGGGAGGTGTTGTATCATGAATTTAGAAAATCTTCTTGTACTACTTATAATTTTTGGTGTTCTATGGAGTAAGTCTTGGTTTCCTCAAATATTTCAATTCATAAAAGAAGTTGTAAAGAATCTTTTTCTAGGATTTAAAGCCATATTACCGCACATAATAAAAGTTACACAGAAACTTCTATCTCTTCTTTGGATTATTATAAAGTGGTTCTTCTACCTCATCGTAGAATTACTCAAAACAACCTTTAGTGCTCTTCAAGAGCTCTTTTATATCCTCAAAGAAAAAGCCTAGGGTTCTAGGGAGCGGCGAGCGTCCATAGCAGGATGCAAATGGAGCAGTAAACGGCAGTTACTGTGGAATTTGCAATCCTGCCGATAGCCTCCTACCAAAATAAATTGAGCTATCGTCACGTTCAAATCCTTTAGCATAATAATTTAACAAATCATCCTATTATTTTTTCAGAAGGAAATCTATATTTTGTATCTTTAAGTCCTAACCTCAAAATTAAAATATTATGGCACCAAAAGGAAGTGATTATTCAAAAGAAGAATTAGATAACCACTCTAATCAATTAAATGAAAATAATGATGCATATTGGCAATCAAGAGGAGAAGATGAAAGACCCGATGATTGGGAAGATAGAAACTAATTTTAAAAATCAAAAAAGCCTTTTCATCACGAAAGGGCTTTTCTCCACTTAGGTCATTCAAGCATATTTACTTCGTAAATCACTCAAACAAATCCATTGCGTAAAGCTTTGTTAAAACACCCAAAGCACACCGTAGCTCCTGCACTCTCTCGTTTAAATCCTTAGAACTATCTTCATCTTGGTAGCATAAGGCTAAATCTGAGGCGAATTCCAGCATTTGTATCTCCTTGGTTATAAATTGATAAAAACTTGGAAATTCTTGTGCAAATAATTCTTCTCTTTCATCTGTTTCTTCATATTTACTCATCGTATTACGTTTTAAAAGTCCTTCTCCTTCATAGCATGAGAATTATTATATCAGAAATTTTTATTACAATACTAAAAAAAGCTCCCGAAGGAGCTTTAGAAATTTTGTTAATAAATAAAGTTTAGTCCTTTATTACCTCCGAGAATCGATCTTCTTCGAAGTATAAATCTCGCTCTATAGGAAGTCCAAAAGGAGGACATTTTACAGTACTAAGTTCATGGAGTGAAAAATAACCCCATTCGTCATATCCTAGTCCGGTAACATAACCAAAAAAGCAAGCATCATTTGGATTAAATTCTGTGGCATACCAAGTACCTGAACCACACGGATTAAAAAACTTAGCGATAATGATAGGATCTTCTGATTCTGCCTGAGAGCCAACTTTTTGAAAACGGGTAAGCAGTGTTTTTGTTAAGAGTTTCATAATAGAAAAATTAAAAATTATGCACTGCTAAAATCCTGTTGGCTTTAAGTGCAAGGAGGAACTCGTATGAGGCAAATCCTTGCACTTTTAAGCCATTAAAGGATAAGCTTTGTGCTCTATTTT
>NZ_JBOCUK010000017.1:0-61515 GCF_050606265.1 Tenacibaculum sp. TC6
GTGTGCGCTTTTTCTTGTGTGGACTCGTATTCATAAAATAAGTCTAATTTGTGTCAACTTATTTCAGGACGGGACAACTTACTAAAAAAGGGCTTACTAAAATAGTAAGCCCTTTTAATTTCACATTTCTTTATTTTTTATTGCACATATTTTGTTTTCTTTAAAGTACTTAAGATTACAAAAGATACCAGGAAGAAAATAGCCAAACACAATACACTCCATTGCATAGAGTTTGTAATAGCGTACAGTAACCCATAAACAAAAGTACCTAATACTATAGCAATCTTTTCTGTTACATCATAAAAACTAAAATACGTAGCATGATCTTGAGTTTCAGGTAATAGTTTAGAATATGTAGAGCGTGTTAACGATTGAATAGCACCTTGAACCAGCCCTAACAATCCGCCTAACCCATAAAAGTAAACGCCTACATTCTCTTGGCTTTTATCTAATAAAAAAGCACAAAAACAAACCAACGTCCATATACCTAAAGTTATTTTTAAAGCTGTTATATTTCCATATTTCTCAGATACTCTTGAAAAAATTGCAGCACCAATAATAGCTACAATTTGTACCAGTAAAATAGTAATAATTAAATTCATTGCCGGTAATCCCAATTCAGAAGAACCAAAAATAGCAGCCATTAAAATAATTGTTTGTACCCCTACACTTAATAAAAAGAACGAAATTAAAAATCGCATTAAGGTAGGATAGTTTCTTACTTCTTTTAAAACTAATTGTAACTCTCTATAACCTTTCCATATATAATCATTCTCAGGTTGTTTGTTATAAATATTTCCGGGTAAACGCTTAAACGTAATTTGAGCAAACCCTAACCACCATAACCCTACCATTACAAATGATATACGTGATGCCATACCCGATGTAATTCCGAATACATCCGGCATTTGAATAAGAACAAGATTTATTACCAATAGTATTACTGATCCTATATAGCCATAAATAAACCCCTTAGCACTGGCTCTATCCTGCTGTTCCGGCAACGCTACTTCAGGTAAATAGGCATTATAAAACACCAAACTCGCCCAAAAACCAATACTGGCTAAAATAGTAAAAGTAATTCCAATCCAAACAGTATCTATACCTTCAAAAAAATACAAACTCATTACTGATAATGACCCCATCCAGCAGAAAAACTGCATAAACTTTTTCTTACTACCGGTATAATCAGCAATACCTGATAAAATAGGTGATATAAATGCTACTACTAAAAATGAAAAAGACAATGCATAGTTATACAATGTCTCCGGGTGCTCCCACTCCATTCCTAAAAACTTAACAGACTTCCCTTCGGTAATGGCACTATAATATAAAGGAAAAACTGCTGTACTGATTACCAGTGAATATACTGAGTTTGCCCAATCGTAAAAAGCCCATCCATTAATAACTTTCTTACTACCTATTTTATACATATACATTCAATAAAAAAACCATTCGAAAAATCGAATGGTTTGCAATATACTATAAAATATAAGTTTTTTCTTTAATTTTTTGAAGCTATACCATACTTAGCTGCTTCAGCTCGTGCCTGTGGTAAATAAGCTCGTAACGTTTCAATTCTACTCTCATTAGAAGGGTGCGTACTTAAAAATTCCGGCGGTGCACTTTGAGATCCAGATTGCTGGCTCATACGTACCCATATTTCAGCAGCTTCTTCTCCTCTATATCCGGCCATTAACATAAATACCAATCCTAACTTATCTGCCTCTGTTTCATGTGTTCTACTAAAAGGTAACATAACACCTACCTGACTTCCAATTCCGTAAGCCGTATTCCATAACTGAGCATTTTTACTGTTCCTGGTTCCTAAAGCTACAGCCAAACCTCCTAACTGTTGCAATTGTCCGGTAGACATTCTTTCTTGTCCGTGTTTAGCAAAAGCATGGGCAATTTCATGCCCCATAACTGCCGCAACTCCATCTTCATTAGCACAAATAGGCATAATTCCGGTATAAAAAACAACTTTTCCTCCCGGTAAACACCAAGCATTTACTGTTTTATCTTCTACTAAATTAAATTCCCATTTATAAGCATCCGCTTCTGCTTCCATTCCGTTAGCTCTCATAAATCTATCAACAGCAGCCGCTATTTTTTTACCAACACGTTTTACCTGATTGGTTTTTGTAACATCTTTTGATATTTTATTTTCTTTCAAAAAACCTTGGTATTGGGCAAAACTAGCAGGTAATACCTCTGCATCACTTACCATATTAAAACGTTGTCTACCTGTAATGGGCACAGTACTACACTGAACAAATGTTGCCGCTACAAAGGCTAAAGCTATTATTTTTTTCATTCCCTATTTATTTTGTTCTGGTTATTACATATTGATATGACACAAAATAAAGACGTAATGTCACAAAACCTCGTCTAAATTATGGTCTTTAAAATTACAAATTCTATCTTTAGCATAAAAATCAGATAGATGAATTTTATAAACGTACACAAGAATGCCAAAAGTATACAAATTCCTAAAAGTATTATTTTTTTAGCCAATACTTTGCAAACCTTTTCATCTACTTTAGCCGCTAAATTTGGCGCAAAGTTGTTTGTTACGCCTATTAATTTTCCTTCTCCTAAAAGAGAAAAAATGCTATATGAAAGTGCTCAGAAAAAAGTAATTACGATTAATAGTATTGGTAAAGAAGTAGAAGTACTTTTGTACGGATATTCAAAAAAGAAAATTTTATTTGTACATGGTTGGGCCGGTAGAAGTACTCAATTATTTATGACAGCCGACAAGCTCTTAGAAAAAGGTTATATGTATGTTTCTTTTGATGGCCCTGCACATAGAAACTCTAGTGGTAAAACCACCTCTATGCCGGAATTTTTAGAAACCATCAAAGAAATTGATAAACAATTCGGTCCGTTTGAAATAGCTATAGGACACTCTTTTGGTGGTATGTGCTTATACAATGCTGTTGCCGAAGGATTTTCTGTAAACAAACTAATTACCGTAGGTGCTGCCGATAAAATTTCTGACGTGATCCTAAACTTTACTAAAAGCCTACAAGTAAAACCTATCATAGCTAAAAAAATAAAACAACTTTACGATCAACAATGGCAAAAAGACATTGATAGCCATTCATCAAGTAGTGTAGCCCAAAAAACTGAAATTCCTGTTTTAATTGTTCATGATAGTTTTGACGGAGATGTAGATGTAAGTTGTGCCATTAACATACGTCAAAACCTAAAGAACGGTAAGCTTTACATTACGCAAGGTTTAGGACATACTAAAATACTACGCAATCCAAAAGTTACCAATAGCATTATTGACTTTATTCAAAACGGATCATGAAAAAATACATTTTACTGGTAGTTGTAAGCATTGTAATGACTTCAATAACCAACGCACAAAGCAAAAAATACAAAGTTTCTAAAACAAATAGTGAATGGAAAAAGCTGTTAACACCTCTACAGTATTCTATTTTAAGGGAAGCCGGTACGGAAAGACCTTTTACAAGTCCGTTAAATAAAAATTACGCTAAAGGTGTTTATGTTTGCGCAGCTTGTAAAACTCCACTATACAAATCAGAACACAAATTTGATTCAGGAACCGGATGGCCTTCTTTTGACAGAGCCATTAAAGGAAATGTTGAAATGGATGTTGACTATAAAATAGGGTATGCACGTACAGAACTTAAATGCAATACCTGCGGCGGACATTTAGGACATGCTTTTAATGATGGCCCTAAAGAAACAACCGGAATGCGCCATTGCATTAACGGGGCTGCTTTAGCCTTTATTCCTAAGAAATAAAATTGTACATTAGAGCTGGTATTAACCGGCTCTTTTTTTATATATAAACTTCTGCATTATGGAAAACTCGTACTTAGAAAGTGTAAAAAGACAAATTGCCTATTACAAAAGCTTAGGAGATAAAACATTTAACCTTTTAACACAAGAACAACTTTTTTATCAGTATAATGAAGAAAGTAATTCTATTGCTGTAATAGCTAAACATATTGCCGGAAATATGCTTTCCAGATGGACGCACTTTTTTACAGAAGATGGTGAAAAAGAATGGCGTAATCGTGATACCGAATTTGTAAACACATTTACGTCAAAAGACGAAATGATTACCTACTGGGAAAAGGGGTGGGATTGTTTTATAACTACCATAAACTCTTTAACAACAGAAGATTTAGAGCGAATCATATATATTAGAAACCAAGGGCATACTGTTACTGAAGCTATTAACCGACAACTCTGCCACTACCCTTACCACATTGGGCAAATTGTATTTTTAGGTAAAATAATTAAAAATACAGACTGGCAATCACTATCAATACCTAAAAATGCTTCTGAAAAATATAATAATGAAAAATTTACCACGCCTAAAACACGTAAGCACTTTACAGAAGATTTATAAGTAGAAACCATTACTTTTACGGCATGCAAAAGTATCTTTTTACCTCAGACCGTTTAGGTTTTAGAAATTGGCAATCTTCAGACTTAGAAAACCTGTATCTGTTAAACGCTAACAAAAAAGTTATGCGTTACTTTCCTTCTACACAAACTAAAGAAGATTGCGAAGCTTTTATACAGCGTATGCAATTACAATACAAAAAGAACCGCTATTGTTACTTTGCTGTTGAATTAAAAGAAACTGAAGAGTTTATTGGTTTTATTGGGCTTTCAGAACAAACCTATGCAGTAGATTTTAATCCTTCTACAGATATTGGCTGGAGAATTCTTCCTGAACACTGGAAAAAAGGATATGCTGTTGAAGGTGCCAAACAATGTTTAACCTACGCTTTTAACACCTTATCGTTAAAACAAATAGTAGCTATAGCTCCCGTAATTAATAAGCCATCTATTGCTGTAATGGAAAAATTAGGAATGTTAAAAATTAAAGACTTTGAACATCCTCTTCTTCAAAAATTCCCAGAAATACTGAAGTGCTCTTTGTATGCTATTTCTAAAGATGATTTTTTATCCGCTTCTAGTTAGAAAACATCTAGTTATGAAGAAATAAACTCTAACTAGATTTTCTTATGCTTATAGGAAACTCTTAAATAGAAATTTGATAAAATTGTACCGTAGTAGTTCCTTTCTTCTTTTAAAAGTAACAAAAGCAAAATTCAATCGTCCGGTAAGATAACAGTGGGTGTATGACAAATTTCCTTTCGAATCATTACGAAGGAGTTTGCAACGACTAAAGTAATCTCTCTATTCAAAGAGACTGCCACAGCAAAAGTGTTTGCTTCGCAGTGACGGTCTTATTTTAACAAAAACGGAAATTTGTCGTACACCCTAACATATAAGACTTTGAATGAAAACTAAACTACTACCTCAACTTTTTATTATTTATTTACGCTATGCTTTAGGATTTGCCTTTGTATTTGCAAGCATTGTTAAAATACTCGGGCTTCGCTTCACATCTTCAAGCGGTGCTGATTTTCCTATTAATACTTCTTGGCATTTCTTTGAAACCATGTACCAATCCGGATTGTATTGGAAATTCATGGGATGGGGACAACTTATTACAGGATTATTACTCCTTACTCAAAAATATGCTAAACTGGGTGCTATTTTGTTCTTACCTATCATGCTTAATATTTTTGTAATTACCATTTCTTATGATTTTAAAGGTACTCCTTTCATTACGGCTTCTATGCTCTTAGCCAATATACTATTGATAGCTTGGGACTGGAATACGTTAAAAGTTTTAATTCATCAGGAAATTACCAAGGAACAAGCTCCCCTTTTAGAACACGTAAATATCTGGATGTATTTGGGGTGGCTACTTTTTGGATTAAGCATAGCTTTAAAACTGGTAGCCTCACCCCTAGCTGCCATACTACTGTTTTTTACAATAATGGCTGCAGGAATCATTGGAAGTGTTTTAGCTGTAAAAAAATATAAAAAACTACAGTATAAGTCATTAAATTCTGTAATGTAACACTACCTTACTACAACTAAAATTCCTATATTTGTGCCTCTAAAAATGAAGCCGATACATGTTTAATAATTTAAGCGAAAAATTAGATAAGGCGTTACACACGCTAAAAGGTCACGGAAAAATTACTGAAGTTAACGTTGCTGAAACGTTAAAAGAAGTACGTAGAGCCTTATTAGATGCCGATGTTAACTTTAAGATAGCTAAAGATTTTACCAAAAACGTTCAACAAAAAGCGTTAGGACAAGACGTATTAACTACGTTAAATCCGGGGCAATTAATGGTTAAAATTGTTAAAGACGAATTAACGGCTTTAATGGGAGGTGATACCGTAGGTATTAACCTTGGTGGCTCACCAACAGTTATCTTAATGTCTGGTTTACAAGGTTCGGGTAAAACTACCTTTTCCGGTAAATTAGCCAATTACCTAAAAACCAAAAAAGCAAAGCAGGTTTTATTAGTTGGATGTGATGTGTACCGTCCGGCAGCTATTAATCAGCTTCGTGTGGTAGGAGAACAAATTGGGGTTGAAGTGTATGCTGAAGAAGGTAACCAAAACCCGGTTGAAATCTCTTTAAACGCTATTAAACATGCAAAAGCTAACAGCAAAAATGTTGTTATTATAGATACGGCAGGGCGTTTAGCAGTTGATGAGGAAATGATGACCGAGATTTCTAACATTCACAAAGCTGTAAACCCACAAGAAACACTTTTTGTGGTAGACTCTATGACAGGGCAAGATGCTGTAAATACAGCAAAAGCCTTTAATGATGTATTGAACTTTGACGGAGTTGTGCTTACCAAATTAGATGGTGATACCAGAGGTGGTGCTGCGTTATCTATTAAATCGGTAGTAGATAAGCCAATTAAGTTTATTGGTACCGGTGAAAAAATGGATGCCATTGACGTGTTCCACCCGGATCGTATGGCCGATCGTATTTTAGGGATGGGAGACGTTATTTCGTTAGTAGAACGTGCCCAAGAACAATATGATGAAGAAGAAGCCAGAAAACTTCAAAAGAAGATTGCTAAAAACCAATTTGGTTTTGATGACTTTTTAACACAAATTCAGCAAATCAAAAAAATGGGTAGCATGAAAGATTTAGTAGGAATGATTCCTGGTGCCGGAAAAGCATTAAAAGATATTGATATTGACGATAATGCTTTTAAAGGTATTGAAGCCATTATTCATTCTATGACACCTGAAGAAAGAAGTACCCCTACCGTTATTAACGCCAGCAGAAAAAAGAGAATTGCTAAAGGATCCGGAACCTCTGTTCAGGAAGTAAACCAACTCATGAAGCAGTTTGACCAAATGAGTAAGATGATGAAAATGATGCAAGGCGGTGGCGGCAGAAAAATGATGCAAATGATGCGCGGTATGAGATAACATTAAGAGAGAGATAGGATTACCCCCTGTCTCTTTTTTACTTTACATAACAATCAATCAACAAAACACACACAACACTGTATACTGAAAACCAACAACTGTATACTGAAAACTTAACAACACATGATATTACTTGACGGTAAAAAAACATCGGCAGATATTAAAGAAGAAATTGCCTTAGAGGTTGCAGATTTAAGAGCTCAAGATAAAAAAGCACCGCACTTAGCAGCTATTATAGTAGGAAATGACGGCGCTAGTTTAACTTACGTAAATGCCAAAGTTAAAGCTTGCGAACGCGTTGGCTTTGAATCTACCCTTATTAGACTTCCTGAAGATACTACAGAAGAAGAACTTTTAAATGAAATTGCCGTTTTAAATGTAGATAAAGATATTAACGGATTTATAGTACAGTTACCTTTACCCGATCATATTGATGAGCAAAAAGTAATCATGGCGGTAGCACCTGAAAAAGATGTAGACGGCTTTCACCCTATGAATGTAGGTAAATTAGCCTTAAACTTACCTACCTTTATTTCTGCTACTCCTTTTGGTATTTTAGAATTGTTAGAGCGTTACAACGTGGAAACTTCCGGTAAAAATGTAGTGGTTATTGGTCGTAGTCATATAGTAGGAAGCCCTATGAGTATTTTACTATCGCAAAAAAGAAAAGTAGGTAACGCTACGGTTACTTTAACCCATAGTAGAACTAAAGATTTAGCTTCATATACCCGTGAGGCTGATATTATTGTAGCTGCTTTAGGGATTCCTGAGTTTTTAAAAGGAGATATGGTTAAAGAAGATGTGGTTATTATTGATGTAGGCATTACTCGTGTGGCAGATGCTTCTAAGAAAAACGGATTTAGATTGGTAGGTGATGTTGCCTTTAATGAGGTAAAAGACAAAGCCTCACATATTACTCCGGTACCGGGCGGTGTGGGTCCTATGACTATTGCCATGTTATTAAAAAATACCTTATTGGCGTATTACAGACAAAATAATTAATATAGTTACTCTATATATAAAGACTGCTCAAAAGGCAGTCTTTTTTATTGAATATGTAGCGTTAGAATACGATATTCTCTTCACATCTATTTTTATCTTGTTTTATCTCTTAACTCTCTTCTCCTAGTTTATCATCGCCATTGCTAACGTAGCTTGCGAAGTGAAGTAATCTGTTTAAGGTTAGCGCCTATCCTTATGAGATAACCACATACCAGTATGAAATTCCTCTCTATCGTTCGGAATGACCGCTTTATGTATTGTTTTGTCTTAACTCATAATTACCATTAACATCTTTTGTTAACAACTTAACTTTTATATAGAATACGCATTTTGTAGGCTATTTTTCTTTTACTTTTACGAAGCCCTACAACCACACCCAATAGAGCTATCAATAACTAGGTGCTTCTCGATACAAAATTATTTTACATTCCTTTTCAAATAATTTCACTCGAAGTGACAACGAAACGAAGTACCAAATAAGCCATAATGCGGGTTTCTTTGTTTTTATTTTCTAAAACGTTACTACATTGTCTTCAATTGCATATTTTGTTTTATCTTGGTTAAAATTATTAAAAAAACACTCCCATATTAATTAAACAGTATGACTAAGAAATCCTACAAATTAAAAGCAGAAGAAATTTTAGAAATTGAGCCTAATCGAGGTGCCTGTTTTGCTACCGATAGAATAACTGTTGACGGTCAAAAAATCGGTTATATGTATAGGGAAACACCTACTAGGAATATTGATAGTGGTTGGAGGTTTTTTGCAGGCGATGAAACTGATGAATATGTTAATGATTTGAATAATGTTTCTATTTACGACATTAACACCATTGTCAATTATGATGGAGCAATTATTCCATTTTTGGATGCACCAATTGGAAGTGAATTTGAAAGAATTGAAGGGAAAAATCACTTTGTTTTAATTGACAAATAAAAACTAATATTATATAAAACTTAAACACCACACTAACCATGAAAAAACTACAATATACCATAGACATTAACGCTTCTGCTGAAAAAGTGTACAATACCATGCTGGGTATACACCATATTGAAACCTACCAACAGTGGACGGCTGAGTTTAACCCTACCTCTACTTACGAAGGTAACTGGAAAAAGGGTTCTAAAATGTATTTTATAGGTACAGATGAGCACGGCAAAAAAGGCGGCATGGTTTCTGAAATTGCTGAGAACCTTCCTTATACCTTGGTATCTATTCGTCATTACGGAATGTTAGATGGTGATACGGAAATTACTGAAGGTGCTGAAATTGAAAAGTGGGCAGGTGCTTTAGAAAACTATACGTTTCATGAGCATAACGGCATAACCACCGTAACCATAGAAATTGATATGGCAGAAGAGTATCTTGATTATTTTAACACCACTTGGCCTAAAGCTTTAGAAACGCTTAAAAGGATTGCAGAAGAATAAAATATAGTTAGAAACTATAAGAAAAATTAAATATCTAAACTACCTACATAATTAATTGTTATGTTTCTAACACAACAATTTTCAACTAGTACTTTAAAACAACGGTATTATTGTATTTTCTTTTATTTCACCTCTAAAAACTATGGTATCTCCTGTATTAAATGTATATTCTTTCAGTAATAAAATGTCAACACCATACTTTTCATTACTATTTAAATAAGAGTCTATAATTTTATGCTTACCTCTTAATTTTTCTACCCTTACTCTCATAAGTCTTCTTATAGAATCAAAAGACTTGTAGTTAATGTATTCGGGTATAGTTATATAATCATGGGTTATGTTTTGAATTTTTAGTTCTTCAACAAACACTCCTTTCTTTTGTTTTTCAGTACGCCCTACCTCAACTATAATTGCTTTATCAAAATATATAGGATATAATTTTCCGTTAACTAGCAATTGAGTGTTTTTAGGATAATCAATAACACAATCCGAAAACGAGTAGTCTTGGTAACCATCACCTCCTCTAACACGACCTCCACTAGTTTTTTGCTTTGCACCAACCCTTAAAGCATACAATGCCGAAATATGATGTGATACAGGGTTAGTTACTAAATTATTTGTAATTATTACTCCTTTGATTTTTGGTAATTCACTAATGCGTTGTTGTTCTTTTTGGTTTTCTTTATTAGCATCAACTATACTATTGATTTGTCCTTTAATAGAAAAAAGGGAAGTAATAATAGGTAACACTATAAAAAAGAAAAAAGCGCTAGCTACTGCACTAATAATAATCAATGTTTTTTTCATTAGAAAGTAACTGTTTTTAATTCCATTTGGTTCTTAATTCACTATTAATTCGAAATTTTTTAGGTAATGAACTATAAGGAAGACTCCTGCCTAAACTCCTATTTTCCAAAACAGAATCAATTATTATGAAAAACTCTTTGTCTTTTGTATAAAACCTCAAATCAGTATTTACTCCGTCTGTTTTGCCTTTATCTAATTCTATTCTCCAAAAAATAACTTCCTGATCATCTGGATCTATTATTTTTTTAATTCCTTTAACCTTAACAACCATAGGTTCTTTCAAAAATAAACCTTGCCATTTTACGGGTATTTGTTGTAAATCAAAATCTGATTTAATAGAATCTTTGGTTCTTTTAACTAAATACCTACCACTTGTTTCAGGCTCTAAAGCCGAATTAAAATAATCTGCAAATCTGATATAATCATTTTCTTCCTCAGAACTCCAACCGTAATCAAAAACAGCGGATAAGAGATATTCATTACCGCCCCACTTAACCATTTGAAATTCAGTTTTAATTTTTAAGGAGTCTACTCCGTAATTCAAATTGGTTGTTATGGCATTCATCAAAAGATTATCTTTATATTCTTTCAGTTCAATGGTTTTGGGAACTAGTATAAGTTTTAGACTATCTTTTCTATATACCCCAAAAACTTTTTTTCTTTTACCTCCTCCCATACAACTAAACAAATAATCTTCATTAATAAAACGTCCATCACTTAATAAATCAAGCCGTAATCCATTATTAAATCCTTTATAAGAATAGCTAATGGTATCGATCTTTTTAGAGAGATTACTTGTATATAATTTATTTTTTTCTCTTATACAACTGAACAATAAAGGTAAGAGTAGTATAGTTATACATATTTCTTTTTTCATAGCTTTTATATTATTAATTTATTTTAAAAATAAGGAAAACCCTTATAGTATTTTTCTTTTTATAGCCTCTTACCCTTTCCTAACACGTAACTTCTCCACCTCTTCTATGGTAAGCCCGGTAGCACTAGCAATGGTAGCAGTATCAACACCTTTTCTTTTTAAGTTTTTAGCTATTTCAATAACTTTCTTTTTTTCTGCTATTTTAGAAGCTTCTTCTTTTATACGTTGCTCTAACACGTATTTAGGTACGTATTTGGTGCTTTTTTTAAGTTCATCTAACAAGCCAACATCTTTAAAACTTAGGTAGCTTTTGGCAGATATTATTAAATGGTCTATTACCTCAGTATCTACAATAATACCTACTTGTATTAAACGGTCAGAAATATCTTTATCGGCTTCAGAAGGTTGTAGCTCGCCACTAGGGTGGTTATGGCATAGTATTATTTTTACGGCACGTTTTTGCAAGGCAAAACTAAATACCTCCATAGGCTCTACCAAGGTTTTATTTACGGTGCCTAAACTAATGAGCTCTATAAATAAAATACGGTTATTATTTTCTAAGCCTATTACCCAAAAATGCTCACGGTTTTGGTCTATTACTTGCTCACGCATTAAAATGCGTTGCATAATACCGTAAATATCATCTGAGTTTAAAACTTTTATTCTTTCTTGTTCTGTCAATTTTATATCCATAACGTAAAAATAGGATTTTTTTAAAAACAGGCTGTATAGTTTTTTAGGAAATAGGTTTTAGGGGGTAGGATTTAGGAGTTAGGGGTTAGGAAATAGGTTTTAGGAGTTAGGGATTAGGAATTAGAAGTTTAGGAGAGTTGTTAGATAAAAATAGGTTCTTTTTATAATAGGAGTGTTACTCACTGCCTAATGGGAGTGTTACTCACTGCCTAATAGGAGTGTCATTCACTGCCTAATAGGAGTGTTACTCACTGCCTAATAGGAGTATTACTCACTGCCTAATGGGAGTGTCACTCACTGCTTAATGGGAATGTTACTCACTGCCTAATAAGAATGTCACTCACTGCCTAATGGGAGTGTCACTCACTGCCTAATGGTAAGTATAACAAATTTCTTTTCGAGTCATTTTCTACTGAAAGGAGAAATCTCATCTACCCTATTGTGTTTTTAAGATTTCTCAGTTGTTATTACTCCTCTGAAATGATATAATCAAAAATTTAAAACCCTCATAAGTTTTAAAAACCTATGAGGGTTATTGATTAAAAAATGAACTTCTATTGATTTGGCTTTTGCCTATAAATCCGTTTTTGTTATAACGGCTAGTTCGTAATATAAAAATTACCCAACCGTTACTGTAAATGCACTATCTGATATACGTACATCTTTTAAAAACTGTCCTGAATTAGCAGTTGCTTGTGTTTTTATTCTAACCTTATAAGTACCGGCTGCTAAGGTGGGTATTTGACCTATTATTTTTTTGTATCCGTTTTGGGCTATATACACTACTTTGGTTTCGGTTGCGTCTTCTGCAACAAAATATACGCCTACTTCATCTTTGTCTCCATCTACTTTTAATCGAATTCCGTTAAGCTCAAACAATCCGTTAGGAGTTAAGGTAGTATTGCTAGTGTTAGATACCAGATCTTTACAATTATTAATAACAGTAGTGGTTATTGGCGGGGCTATTCTTTGTAATGGAATGGTTGATTTTGCTTCGTTTATTAACTTGCCTCCGTTTAAGTTTACATGTAGTTTATGAGTATCGGGGTTAAAACTGTCTTCCTCAGTTTCAAATACTCCTGAAATAGAATAGCCTATATTTACAATGGGTAGGTTTATGTTATCTCCCTCTTCTACGGCTTCTATAATTTCTTCATAAAACGAGTTTAGTACGGCAACAATATCGGTTTTACTTACTAAATTTCGCTTTTGCAGCATTTTTTCAATCAATTCTTCTTGGTTAATCGTGCGCTCTGTTAGCACTCGTGCCAAGTAGTTGGTTTCTTCTGTTAACTTGTTTTCAATTAAGTAATACTTCATAATATCAATTTTTAAATTATATACTTTTTCTATAGTATTTGCTTACCAAAAAGCAAATAGCAGCTAATTTTTAAAGGGAATTACTATGTAAATTATTTATTGAAAGTATACTAGCAATTTTACTTACAAAATGAGGTTTTAAAATGGTTTTGTTTATTTACCTCACAGATTTACTCTGTTTACTTTTACATACAATTTTTATAGCTGGCTCTAAAATAGCAATTATAAAACATAACTTACTGACTTTATGAATCTTTTAACAATTAAGGGAGTGCTTAGGGGTGTACAACGAATTTCCTTTCAACTCATCCTATGTTTGTATTAGAATAAATTTTTACAAATTTCTATATTTATAGTCATTGGATAATAAGGAGAATAGCAAGGCAAAAGCTCGTTATTACGAAGGAGTGGGAACGACTGAAGTAATCTCTCAGTTCAAAGAGACTGCCACAGCAAAAGTATTTGCTTCGCAGTGACGTTTTTTTTTATGTCGCACACCTCTAGTATCTACCTTATTTATTTACCATAAGAATTCTGTATAAGTAACTCTCTTTACATTCTCTATAATTTCGAAGGTTTGAGTTTTTGAAAAGGTATTCTTTTTATAGTCAATAATTTCTACGTTTGATGCAATAGGTACATCATATATTAAGCTAAACGAATAATCCGGTAAAAAACCTTCATACTCGTATTCATAGCTAATATTCCTGGCATTATTAGGTATTTTAGGGAAACTTTTAGTTTGTAAGATATATTGATATTCCTCTAAACATAAGTTGTTTGCTTGACTTCCCTCCCAACCACTTTTTATAGGTTTTACTTTTTGCATTAGCTCTTTTCTAAACTTTTTATAAGCATGGTTATTATGGCATATACGCTTTGTATATTGAATATAAAACCGACTACTCAACAAAAGCGTAACAGCTATTGAGGTTATAATTCTACTTTGTTTAGCGTTAAATTTTAACACCCTCATAACTGCAACCATTATTCTTAGTAGAAATAACAGTACTATTGACAATCCTATGAGTTGAAGCAGTTCATAAAAATAGATTCCTTGATTAAAAGTAAGCTCATAATCATCAACCCAAGTTTCTAGTAATATTACTAACACGATAAAATTGACGCTAATAATTAGTAGGTATTTAAAAGATTTCTTAATCATCTAATATATTCTTGTTATACCAATTCCTCCTTTTTTAAAAACTTCATTAATTCAGAAAGTAATTATAAAGACTTTGTTATATTCTCCCAAGATAATTTAAATATAAAACAAAAAAGACTGCCTTAGGGCAGTCTTCTATATTTATTAAACAAATACGGTTTTTTATTGTAAACCAGCCAAACTGTTTTTTAATGTTTCAATTTTAGCTAAAGCATCTGCTTCTTTTTTCTTTTCTACCGCCACTACTTGTTCCGGCGCACCGCTTACAAAACGCTCATTAGACAGTTTCTTTTGAACCGATTTTAAGAATCCTTCTGTATAATTCAGCTCCTCTGTTAACTTTTTAATTTCTTCCTCTACGTTAATAGTATCTGCCGCTATAGGTACGAAGTATTCGTTAGATTTTACACGGAAACTCATTGCGCCATCTACTTTTTCGTCAGAATACGTTACGGTTGCTACATTTCCTAACTTTTGAATTACTTCATCAAAGTTTTGTGATACTTGTTCGTTATTGGTAATAATTAAATCAATAGTATCTTTAAACGGAATGTTTTTATCTTTTCTAATAGTTCTAATACCTGATATTACTTCCGAAACAAAATCAAACTCAGATATTAATGCTTCCTTACTTTCAGTTGCTTCCGGATATTTAGCTATAATTAAAGCCTCTTCCGGTGTTCTGGTTGCTATTAACTGCCAAATTTCTTCTGTAATAAATGGCATAAAAGGGTGTAATATTTTTAAATTGTTTTCAAACAAAGCAATTACTTCCTTATACGTTGTAGCATCAATAGGTTGTTGGTATGCAGGTTTTACTATTTCTAATAACCATCCGCAGAAATCATCATAAATTAGTTTATAAATAGCCATAATAACATCACTTAAACGGTATTTGCTATAATGGTCTTCTATTTCTACTAATGTCTTTTGAAACTTAGCTTTGTACCACTCTAAAGCTATTTTACTAGATGATGGTTGTGCTATAGTTTCAGAAACTTCCCATAAGGTTGTTAAGTAAAAAGCACTCCATACTTTATTACCCAACCCTTTTCCTTGCTGACATAAAGCTTCATCAAACAATAAATCATTCCCGGCAGCAGAACTTAGTAACAATCCTACACGTACACCATCGGCACTATAATCTTCAATTAACTTTAACGCATCCGGTGAGTTTCCTAAAGATTTTGACATCTTACGGCGTTGCTTATCACGTACCAATCCTGTTAAATACACATTTTCAAACGGACGTTGGTCTTTATATTCATACCCGGCAATAATCATACGTGCTACCCAGAAGAATAAAATATCCGGCCCGGTAACTAAATCGTTGGTAGGGTAATAATACTTTATTTCTTCGTTTTCAGGGTTTCTAATACCGTCAAACACACTCATTGGCCATAACCAAGATGAAAACCAAGTATCTAACGCATCCGGATCTTGTTTTAAATCATTGGTTGTTAACCCTTCATTATTAGTTTTTGCTTTTGCCAATACTAAAGCTTCTTCAAGCGTTTCAGCAACTACAAAATCTTCTTTACCATCACCATAGTAATAGGCAGGAATTTGTTGTCCCCACCATAACTGACGAGAAATATTCCAATCACGAATGTTTTCCATCCAGTGACGATAGGTGTTTTCAAATTTTCTAGGGAATAACTTTACCTCTCTTTCTTCACCTAAAACAGCTTCTAAAGCAGGCTTTACCAAGTCTTCCATTTTTAAGAACCACTGGTCTGATAATCTAGGCTCAATTACGGCTTTTGTTCTTTCAGAAGTTCCTACTTTATTGGTATGTTGTTCTACTTTTACCAAGTAGCCTTTTTCTTCTAATTCTTTGCTTATTTCTTTACGAACTACAAATCTGTCTTTTCCTTGATAATGTAATCCGAAAGAATTTAAGGTAGCATTTTCATTAAAAATATCAATTACTTCTAAGTTATGCTTTTCTCCTAAAACCTTATCGTTTTCATCGTGTGCAGGAGTTACTTTTAAACATCCTGTACCAAACTCAACATCTACATACTCATCTTCTATAATAGGAATTTCTCTGTTACATAACGGTACAATGGCTTTTTTACCTTTTAAATGCGTAAAACGCTCATCATTAGGGTTAATACAGATAGCAGTATCTCCTAAAATAGTTTCCGGACGTGTAGTAGCTATGGTTACTTTTTCATCTGAACCTACAATATCATATTGTAAGTAATATAAGTTCCCCTGACGTTCTTCGTAAATTACCTCTTCATCAGAAAGTGTTGTTTTAGCTTCCGGGTCCCAGTTAACCATACGGTACCCTCTGTAGATGTAACCTTTGTTATATAAATCGACAAAAACTTTTATTACCGATTCTGATAAGGCCGGATCCATGGTAAAGGCAGTTCTGTCCCAATCACACGAAGCTCCTAACTTTTTTAACTGATCTAAAATAATACCTCCGTACTCATTTTTCCATTCCCAAGCATGTTTTAAGAATTCTTCACGAGTTAAATCGTTTTTATTAATTCCTTGCTCTTTTAATTTAGCTACCACCTTTGCTTCTGTAGCAATAGAAGCATGATCGGTTCCGGGCACCCAACAAGCATTTTTGCCTTGTAAACGTGCTCTTCTAATTAAAACATCTTGAATGGTGTTGTTTAACATATGCCCCATATGTAAGACTCCGGTAACGTTTGGTGGAGGAATTACAATTGTATATGGTTCTCTATCATCAACTTCAGAATGAAAATAATTATGTTTCATCCAGTAATCGTACCACTTACTTTCTGCCTCTTGAGCATTATATTTAGATGGAATATTCATATGTTTTTACTATATTTAGCCTACTGTATTATTTTGGCATTATTTTTGAAATCTGAATTAGCAAAAATACAACTATCTGTGAGCTACAGAAAAATAGTTGTCATTTTTTTAATACCTAAAAAATAATTATAAATTTGTACAATGGTTGTATAACCCCTAATTAAAATTAACATTATGAAAACAATTTTATCATTTGTAGCTATCTTATTTATCACAATAACTGTAAGTGCTCAAGAATTTAAGTTTGAAACTGAAGTAATTGATTATGGAAAGGTAGCTTTAGGATCTGAAGGAAAGCGTGTTTTTGAATTTACAAATGTAGGTGACGCTCCTTTGGTTATTAACGACATTAGATCTACTTGTGGATGTACTGTTCCTAAAAAACCTGAAAAACCTATTATGCCAGGAGAAAAAGGACAGATTGAAGTTTCTTACGATACTAAAAGGCCTGGAGGTTTCTCAAAAGCTATTACAGTGTTATCAAACGCTAAAAACGAGAGAAAAATATTAAAAATAAAAGGTTTCATTGACAAAGATGCTGCGCCGGCTAAAGAAAAAAGCATGGTATCTAGTGGTGGAACTAACTAAAACTACTAATTAATTTTAATTTATTAGTGTTAAAAACTTTTTATAAGAACCGCTTGGAATATATTCCAAGCGGTTTTCTTTTATACCTCATTTGATTTATTAATAACTTCAAAACTGTTAATTGTTTACTGCAACAGCTTACTTATTACAGAATCTGGGAAGTATTTTTTATGTGGAAAACAAACGACTTGTCTAACAAAAACCTACCTCAATTAACTAAAATTAAGGTAGTTTATATTATTACTTGGCTTACTCCTACTCGCTACTAGTTACAAACTAGCGGTAGCCTTACTTTGACATACTAGAACTATCAGGGGACTTTAACGCTAAAAAAGATTATTCTTCTTAAACCCAAAAAACTACTTCACAATCTAATGTAAAGTAGTTTTATATTTATTGTTTGCTGTTTGGCCTACTCATACTCGCCACTAGTTACAAACTAGCGGTAGCCATTACTTGGACATACTAGCACCATCTTGGGTATAATCTATCATTGCAACAAATTCAGCTTTTTCATCATATATAATAAACTCCAGTTCTTTATTTTCTATAATACCTAAATTTGCATATTCAATTGCTTCATCTTTCGTATTCTTAACTATAAAATAACCGACATCATTATTGATATATATATCCCCCTCATTATTGAGAATATGCCCTGTTTTTTTATCAGCTTTCATTATAAGATATTTTCCATTTCCTAATTTAGGTATTTCCATAATTTAAAATTTTACTTTTTTAAAATCAAAAGTCTTTATACTCCCTTTCAAAAGTTTTTCAGATTCACTAACCACAGTTCCAGGTTTATGTATAAGGTTTACACTTTTTCTATTTACACTTTTTATTATTTTACTACTTGGAACTTTTAGTTTTAACAAAACTCCATCTTTTGAAGCACCTCTATACGCATAGTTAAGAGCAACATCTTTATTAGTAGTCCATGAAGTCATGGCACTTTCTACTGTCCCATTTAAACCAGTATTATGTTTGACAACATCAGTATGACCAAACCTTCCTCCTCTAGGTTTTACAACTCCTTTTAATGCATCTTTATAGGCTTTTCCTGCAGAAGAATTTACTCCTCTATAAAGTGTTACAAGTGAAGCATCATAAGTCGCAACACTTGCAGCGGGAATCATTCCTGCAAAAGTCCAAGGATTTATTACAGATAAATAACTTAAAAACTCTAAACCTGCTTTCTCTTGTGCGTTTGTAATTTTGTTTTGAAAATCTTGATTTTGCTCATATAAAATATTTTTAAAATTAAGATATCCTCCATTACTTCCATTAATTGTAACTTCTTGAAGAGTTGTTTGATGGTAATCTGCAAAATCACTTCCGTAAGTAGCATTAAAAAATATAGACTCTAAAGCACTGTGTCCCAAAAATTTTGAAAGATCATTACATGGAACTACCTTCCCATCCATATAACAAGTAAAACCTCCATCTGGATCTGTCATTACTGTTGGATTATTCCCCATTCCAAGATATGGTGACGGATATTGGTGATAAGGATCAGGACTCAACCACCTTCCAATTCTAGCATCCCAAAGTCTAAGTTGAAAAGCTTCCTTCCCAGTTTCTGGGTCTTTTTCTTGTCCTTGGTAGGCGTATCTATATGGTTCACCGTTAACGGTTCGCCTGTTAGGCATTGGCATCCCAAAGGGATAATAATCGGTTGTACTGGTAGCTGCTACCCCCAGCTGCCGCACGATTGCATCGTGTGGTAAATGTTCATTAATACAACCTAAATACAATAATATTATCTAACATACCTTTTTCTCCGGCATAATCTATAGCACTACTATATACATAATCTTCTGCTTTAAACACAAAACCTACAATATATTCTTATACTCATTTCTTGTAAAAACATCTAACCAATATACCACAGCAAAACTAACAAAATATAAACCTGCTTTGTTATGAAATTTATACTTTCTACTCATAAATCTAAAATACAAAAAACTACACTTTTATAGTATAGTTTCTTGTTATTATCGTTGACGGCACTCGTTACAAACGAGCGCTAGCGAGGGTTTTCTAAACTACCTCACAAAACAATGTAAGGTAGCTTTTTATTTATACAATGCTTATTACTTACTCATACTCGGCACTCGTTACAAACGAGCGCTAGCAGGGGATTAATCTGGAATTTTATTAAAAATAATTGCTGACTCATTATAATCACAATCATAAACCTCTTTTCCTATTTGAGTAATTTTCTGCATTATTGAGTCGAAATCATTTCTTCCCAAAACTATATAGGTTCTTCCTAAAATATCAATTATTTTTGATTCATTAGATAAATCAGAACTCAAAAACCTTCTTTCATTCAAGTCATTATCTTTTTTATCATTATTAAAACTTAACAGAAAAGCAATACCATTAGGATTCTCGATATCATTTATACCGAACTTTTTTAAAGTTTTTTGTCTAGTCATTTGAAAATCCACTCGATTATCTCTTAACATATCTAGTTGGAAATTAACTTTTATATTATCAGATATAAACTTAACTCTATTAATTAAACCAATCCTCTTATTTCTTTTAAAAAACTTAAACATAAATTATAGGCTATTTCTTTTGTTTTTTTATATGACTATGAATTCTATAATTAACTACTAATGGAATTGAACTAAAAGCAACCAATCTTCTTAAACCTAAAGGCATTGCATCGGGATTAGCGGCCCAAGGTCTTATTGAACTACTCTGAGCATATCTCATACCAAACAACTGTTCTTGTTTTGCAATTGTATATTCGACCTTCCAAAACTTTTTGGGCATAAACCAATATTGATCATATCCTTTAGGAGCACTTCCTGTTAAATCAAGTATTCCTCCCTCAGGTGCCATCATATTATAAATAGTTTTTTCATAAACTGGCACTTTATATGATGCTGCATAACTAAATTCCCTAACAGCTGGTCTCCAACTTGTATTCAAATAATTCTTCCAAGCATATCTCTGGAAACCATTTTTTCCAACATTAACTAATTGAGCTGATGCACCAAAACTAAACATCCAAGGGTTGACAACAGATAAATAGTTCAAAAACTCCATTCCGCCTCTTCTTTGGGCTGAACGAATTGAATTTTGAATATTTTGATTTTCATTATACAGAATATTCTTCCAATTAAGATTCCCTCCATTACTTCCATTAACAGTAACTTCTTGCAGAGTCATTTGATGATAATCTCCACCAATTGGGTTATCCCCTTCATGCATTAAACTAAATAGATAACCATAATCTCCTAAAGATTCTCCTAATTGACCACAGGGAACTCGCTTTCCATCTACAAAACAATCTCTTCCCCCATCAGGATCAACTCTAACAATAGGGTTATTCCCCATTCCAAGATATGGCGAGTGATATTGACCGTAAGGATCAGGACTTAACCATCTTCCAATCCTAGCATCCCATAAACGAAGTTGAAAGGCTTCCTTCCCAGTTTCAGGGTCTTTTTCTTGTCCTTGGTAGGCGTATCTATATGGTTCACCGTTAACGGTTCGCCTGTTAGGCATTGGCATCCCAAAGGGATAATAATCGGTTGTACTGGTAGCTGCTACCCCCAGCTGCCGCACGATTGCATCGTGTGGTAAATGTTCATTAATACAACCTAAATACAATAATATTATCTAACATACCTTTTTCTCCGGCATAATCTATAGCACTACTGTATACATAATCTTCTGCTTTAAACACAAAACCTACAATATATTCTTATACTCATTTCTTGTAAAAACATCTAACCAATATACCACAGCAAAACTAACAAAATATAAACCTTCTGGATTATGAAATTTATAATTCCTACTCATAACATTTTTCTTTAAAAGTAAAAAACTACCTTACAATCTAATGCAAAGTAGCTTTTATATTTATTATTTGCTTGCTCGTAGTGGGCACGGACTACAAGTCCGCGCTATCGGGTTTTATATTAATGCTATTAAAAATATTATTACTAATATAAATATCACACCAATAATTACATTAAGATATTCTTTTTCTACTTCATGCATGTAATCCTTATTCCCAATCCATAATTCTGAAAACTTAATATATTTCTTTGATGCAGAAACATATTTAATCATGTTAATAAAAAAAAACCTAACTGCTGCTCCTATTAAAGCTACAAAATATTGTATAAAAATTTCGAACATTACCAATTAATTTTCAGAATTAACTACTTTACCTCTAACCTGATTAACAAATCTTTTCGGTGTTATATACCTATGTAAGATATTATGTATTTTCAATATTTTCCCTCTAACTGTCATACTTGTTTTGGTTATCCAAGTACCTTTAAAAGCTTTATTAAACTGCCCCATATTCATAGTAGCATTAGTCCTTACAGGTAATGGCATAATAGTATATAAGCCATCAACCCCCATATTAATATGCTCAAGACTACCTCTATCGATAGGAGTTCCATCTAAATGAGAAATATTCCCAGATGGATTAAATAAAGCCCAACCACTTCCAAATACGTAAACCTTATCTACTACTGAATATCCCTTTTGCACTCCATTTTTAACACCCTGCATACCATAGGACGTATTACTATCAATATCTTCAGACCATCTTTTTGTTCTTGCAATCAAATTCTTTCTCTCAGGTGTTGGAATTATCACTCCATGAAATTGACCATTACCAAAGCTATCAAATGACCATCCATTTTTATAATCACCAACTAAATCATAATAACCTGTTGGACTAAAAACAAGAGAAACTTCTCCAAAATCAATCCCTCCATCTGAATTATAATTAGCCTCGTTAGATCCAAAATCTAATCCAAAATCTCCATGTTCATTTTCATAAATCTCTCCACCTGTTCCGTTCCAAAACCTAAACCACCATGCACCGAATCTTGTTTTCCATCCACCATCTGGATCAATACCGTTTATAGGGTCATTCCCCATACCTAAATAAGGGCTATTAAACTGCCCATAAGGATCCGTAGTCAACCATCTACCAATTCTAGCATCCCATAAACGCAATTGAAACGCTTCCTTTCCAGTTTCAGGATCTTTTTCCTGTCCTTGGTAGGCATATCTATACGGTTCGCCGTTAACGATTTGCCTATTAGGCATTGGCATCCCAAAGGGATAATAATCGGTTGTACTGGTAGCTGCTACTGCATTATTCCCGTTTTTAGCAATTACCGAACGTACATTACCCAGATGATCCGTTAACTGATAAACGCTTGTACCGGTTACTTTATTGTACATTCCTAAACGTGAAGCTCCATAAATTGGTAACTCTTTTAACTGTTGGTTTTCATAAATTGCCATAGCCGTTCCGGAAACATCTAATACATAATCTGTAGTTTTCTCTACAGTACTACCATCATTTTTATAACTTACTTTTTTAGTTCTGTATCCTTTATCATTATAATAAAACTGTACACGTAGTTTATTATTATAAAGCACTTTGGTTACTAAACCACTTGCATTGTACTCATAATTTACCTTTTCATCAGTATTAGTTGTGAGCTGACCAATGCTGTTGTATTGGTAATTAGCAGCCGTGGTTTGATCTTTAATATCATTCGCTTGTGTATCTATTGTTACAGCATCATGCACTCTAAGTAATTGATTAGGTTTATCTGTTTTGTAAATATACGATAAATCATCCATGGCATTTGAGCCATTTTCAGTATTTTTATTTCTTTTTAACGATTTAATATTTCCATTAGTATCATAGGTCAAATTACTTACATTATAATCTCCAACTCCATATACACCGTTTGCATTTGCAGAAACTATTTGAGCTGAAAATGTGGTTAAAGCTTTAAGTATGGTTATTAAAAATAGAATTACATCTGGACCAATGATTCATCATTCTGACAGAGGATTACAATACTGTTCAGCAATATATCAAAACAAACTAGTTCAACAAGGAATCAAATCATCAATGACCGATGGGTATGACTGTTATCAAAATGCTTTAGCAGAAAGAATCAATGGTATTTTGAAACATGAATTTTTAATTTATAAATGCAATACAGGTAAGGAATTGGAAAAACTCGTTGAACAATCAATAAATGTTTATAATAATTTAAGACCTCACTTGAGTTTGAATATGAAAACTCCTAATTTTATACACAACAAAAAACCAGAAAAGCTAACCTCTCTGGTTTAAATAATATTTTTTAAATCTGTCAACCTATTTTAGGACGACTCAATTATTTTATTCAACTCTATTTATCTTCTTTTTTATCGTCTTTAGATGCCTTGTTCCATATTTTAATTTCATCGTTAGCAGTAACTCCGTCTAACACTTCAATATTTACTCCATCAGACACTCCTAACTTAACTGTTTTCTTTTCAAATTCAGCATCATCACCTTCTCCTTTTTTAACTTCGACATAAGGATCTTCAGTTTCTTTATCAAAACGTAATAATGATTCTTTGATTGATAACACACTATCTTTCTTTTCTAAAACAATATCAGCGTTAGCACTGTATCCTGCTCTTACAAAATATTGATTATCCAAAGTTACATCCGCTTTAATTTTAAATTGTACTGCTCCGTTTTCTTCTGTTCCCTTTGGTGCAATGAAATTTAATTTTGCAGGGAATTTTTTTCCTTCTATAGCTCCTAATGATACTTGTATATTCGTTCCTCTTACTAATTTACCTACTTCTGACTCATCAACCTTTCCCTCAAAAATCATCTTAGTCATATCTGCAATAGTAGCAATGGTTGTTCCTTCGTTAAAGTTATTACTTTGAATTACCTGATATCCCTTTTTAACCGGAATTTCAACAATCATTCCTGAAGTAGTAGCTCTGATATTTGTATTGGCCGTTTTTCCTAATCCGGCTGTTGTTCCTCTTTTAATAATATCTAAATCAGATTTTGCATTGTACAAACTTTGCTTAGCATTATTAAAATTCAATTGAGAGTTTTCATAATCTTGACGAGATATTACTCCTCTGTCAAATAATTTTTTGTTTCTTTCAAATTGAACTTGTGCATTTTCAAAGGTTAATTGCGCATTTTTAACCTGACCATTTGCCGAGTTTAATGATTGAATATTGGGCACTACTCTAACAGTAGCAATTAAATCTCCTGTTTTTACAATAGCTCCTTCTTCTACAAAAATTTTATCAATAATTCCGGAAATTTGAGGCTTTAAAGCTACCTCTTCTAAAGGAATTACTTTTCCTGTGGCTACTGCCTTTTTTTCTATCGTAGTTTTAAATGGTTTTTCTGTTTCATAGGTAACAATACTTTTTTGATTTTTTTTACCTAACCAAATTAGAACAGCCACAAACAATACTGCTATAATTCCTAATATGATTTTTGCTCTTTTACTCATGATTGATTTGTTGATTATTTTTTATTCTTCTCTTAATGCTTCAATTGGTTTTACTAAAGTTGCCATATGTGCTGGGATTAACCCTATTAATGTGCCTAATATTACTAATATTCCGAAAGCTATCATTATAATTGGAATATTTACTGTTGGATTTACTAAAGTAGGATCATCTCCTTGCCCTGCTAGCATATCGAGCAAATACAACACAAATCCACCAAATATAATTCCTAACATTCCTGCAATTGTTGTCAAGAATACCGATTCTAATATTATTTGTCTTCTAACACTACTTGGTGTAGCTCCAATAGCTCTACGAATTCCTATTTCTTTAGTTCTTTCTTTTACGGTAATTAATAAGATATTACCAATAGCAAATACCCCTGCTATTAAAGTAGCAATTCCTACAAACCACGTTAAAAACTGCATTCCTTTTAAAAAACCATTTAGTTTATCTATTCGTGTCCCTAAGTTAAAAGATCCAAATGCTCTTTTATCTTCCGGATGAACTTTATGAATGTTTTTTAAAGTCAACACAATATCCTCTTCCATTTGTACAATATCAATGCCTTCATTTGCCGTTACCGTCATCCAATCAATAGTGTTACCGGTATTATATACCTTTTGAAAGGTGGTAAAAGGAATATATGCTGTATCACCGTCTAAGTCTATTCCGTTTGATAATTTATAAACTCCAACTACTTTATAATTTACCTCACTTATTTTAATATACTCTCCAACAGGCATTTCTCCTTTATCAAAAAGCTGCTTATACATATCTTCGGATATGACACAAACCTTGGTGTTATTTTCTATATCATTATGGTTAATAAATCTACCATAGATTAAATTCTTCTTTTCAATTTTATCAAGAATAGGATAATCTCCACTAACCTGAAAGTTTCCTGTTTTAAAGTTCCTTACTAAAAGACCATTCGTTTGGTTACGAGGGGCTAAAAATTTAATCTGATCTTTGTATTCTCTTTTTAGCGCCTCAATATCTTTAAATGTTAAGTTAAATCTTCTTCCCTTTTGGAATCCTTTAAAAGGCATATCTGTCGATTGTGTCCAAATAAAAACACTATTAGTTGCAAAATCTCCAAAAATTCTTTTAAAGTTATTTTCCATACCTCTGGCAGCTCCCAATAAAACAACCAGAATAAATATTCCCCATAAAACACCTATAATGGTAATTATAGTTCTCAGTTTATTTTTACGGATACTTCCGTAAATTTCTTGCCACGAATCTGAATCAAATAAAAATTTCATAATTAATCTGCTCTTAATGCTACTATTGGTTTAATCTGTGCAGCTTTTTTAGCGGGCAAGTACCCTGCAATTAATCCCGATATAATTAATATAATAGTAGCTCCTATTACAATTCCCGGACTCACACTAGGGTCTTTAATAAAAAACTCTTCTAAATCATCTCCTATGGTACTTAAAATATAAGTTCCAACTGTTAATCCTAAATAACCGGCTATAGTTGTTATTAAAATAGATTCTTGAATTACCATTCCAATAATTGAAGATGGTTTTGCTCCTAATGCTTTTCGTATACCAAACTCTTTTGTTCTTTCTTTAATAACAAATATCATGATATTACTAATTCCGATAATCCCTGCTATTAAAGTTCCTGAGCCAACAAACACCACAATAAAATATAAAGCAAACATAAATTGGTTAATTCCTTTATTTGCCTCTGCCATATTTCTAATAGATAATGCACTTTGATCATCAGGGTGAATATCTAGCTTACTTCTTAAATCACGTTCCATTCGGTTTCCAAAAGCTATGGCTTCATCTAGGCTCAATTTTGGATCGTATCCTAAATTTATTTGACTGATATAATCATTATTTCCATACAACTTTTGCGCTGTGGTTACCGGCATGTAGGTTAATCGTTCTTCATTATCTCCTCCTTCATCTGAAAAAATCCCCACAACTTTATATGAAATACCGTCTACATTAACACGTTTACCCAAAGCTGGTTTCTCTCCAAACAAATCTTTTTTTACCAATCTTCCTATAACAATAACTTTAGCGTTATTTTTTAAGTCTAACTCATTAATATATCTCCCTTCATCAATAATTGTTTTTTCAAGGTACTGATGGTCCGGATGCACCGCTCTTAATTGATAATTATTTTGGTTGTTTTTATAACTAATGTTAACGCTCTTATAAATACGTGCTGTTAAGTATTGAATTTGATCTTTGTACTCTTCCTTTACATAATTAAAATCTTTATTTTTTAATTGAATTCTTCTTCCGGTTTGAAGCCCTTTATAAGGCTTCGAAGTTTTCCAAACTCTAACAAAAATTGCATTGGTAGCATCATCAACAAAAGCTGTTTTAAATTGATTTTGCAATCCGGATACGATACCAAAAAGTAAGGTGAAAAGTAAAATAGCAAAAGCTACAGTAAACCCAGACAATACAGAACGAAGTTTATTTTTACTAATACTTTGAAAAATTTCTCTCCAACGATCTATATCAAACATAATTATGAGTTTTTGCTTTAGCTTTTCCTGATTCAGTTAACTCGTCGCTAATAATTACGCCATCTTTTAATCGTACTACTCTATCAGTTTGTTCTGCAACATCTTCTTCGTGGGTAATTACAAAAACGGTCATTCCCTCATCATTAATTTCTTTTAACAAATCCATTACTGAGTCAGTAGTTGTTGAGTCTAAAGCCCCGGTAGGTTCATCAGCCAAAACAACTTTAGGTTTTGTTACTAGAGCTCTGGCTATAGCAACACGTTGTTTTTGACCTCCGGAAAGCTCATTAGGTAAATGATTTGCCCAATCTTTTAATCCTACTTTATCTAAATACTCTAAAGCAATTTTTAAACGTTCTTTTCTACTTACTCCTTTATAATACAGAGGTAGCGCAACATTTTCTAAAGCCGTTTTATATGATATTAAGTTAAAAGACTGAAATACAAAACCTAAAAACTTATTTCTTAAAATGGCTGCTTTTTTTTCATTTAAGTTTTCAATTAACTGTTCGTTTAAGTAATATTTACCTTTATCATGAACATCTAACAGACCAACAATATTTAATAAAGTAGATTTTCCAGAACCAGACGATCCCATAATTGATACAAATTCCCCTTCTTTAATGTGCAAGTTCAATCCTTTTAATACATGAAGGGAATCTTTTCCTATTGGATAGGATTTATGAAGATTTTCTATTCTTATCATTTGTTAGTTAATTTTTATACCAAAGTAACAATCTATTAACTCTTTTGCTATTAACTTTATGTTAATTGATTAATTTACTTTCCTACAAGACGTTTGTTTGAGAATTATGTTACAAAAACTTGTAGTAAATTTGAATCTTTTATATAAAATAGTTTGTAAATGATTGATTTACCCAAAAATAAAAAAGTAATTTTATTTGACGGTGTTTGCAATTTTTGTAATAGTACCGTTTTAAAAATTATTAAGCTAGATAAAAATAACCACTTTGTTTTTACCTCTTTACAATCTGATACAGGTAAAGAAATCACTTCTTATTTAGGTATTGATACCTCAACAATTGACTCTATAGTTTTATATGAACCATCAGTATCATATGAAATAAAGTCAACCGCAGCTATTAAAATTATGGCAGACTTTGGTTCTTTTTGGAAATTGGCAAAAATCTTACTTATTATACCAACCCGATTAAGAGATGTAGTGTATGATTATATTGCTAAAAACAGATATGCATGGTTTGGAAAAAAAGATGCTTGTATGATTCCTTCTCCTGAATTAAAAAATAAGTTTATATAAAAAAGACTCACTTAAAGTGAGCCTTTTTACATTAATTTACGAATTTAGCTTAAGTTCATAAGCCGGGGGGAGGGGACTAATTAAAATATATTTTCGATGCTCCTAAAGCCACTTCTTTTTCTATTGTCTTTGTTTTTAAACCTAAATCATAAACTTTCAACTTACTTTTCCCTGTAAAACTAGCATCTAAAACAAATAGGTTATTATCTTTTGCTGCTAACCCGTACAAATATGATGCTTCAGCTGTAAGATGCTTTGAGGTTGGTAACACCGTTGAATTCATATCCGTCTTGTAAATATCATTTCCTAAATTATAGTAAATACTATTACCGTTAATAATCATTTGAGACGGGTGCTCACCTTCCTTAAAAACTAGCTCAGAAGTTACCTTTCCTTCATTTGTGTTAATGAATGATATAGCTGCTAAAGTATGCCCAGTTACATTCCAGTTCGTATCATAAATTGTTCTTCCTTGAGATAAAACAACAATAGCACCAGAATCATTAACATAAATCTCATCTGGTCTATCTTTCACTTCTATTTCTTTTTCTACAGTATTTGTTGATGCATTTATAACAACAACTTTGTTATTATTTCCAAATGCTCCTTGGTGAGAAACATATAACTTACCCTCTTTTGCAATAATTCTTTCCGGACCTAAAATAACATTGATCTTTTTTTCTACTTGAAAAGTATTTAAATCAGCTACAGCAACAAAATCATCACTGTCATTACTAGTTTCTCCCCAATTAGTTATATAACCTTTAGAGCCAATAATTGTCATATACCTTGGCTTCAATAACCCTGTATTTATAGCACCTACTTTTTCAAATGTATAACGATTTACAACAGTAATTGTATTTTGGTTATCTGCAACTATATAAGCTCTATCTTTATCAAAAGTTATAGATTGAACATATTCACCAAATTCTAAATTGTTTACTTTTTTATAAATAGTATTCACAACTCTGGAATAATCATTTGATACAAATGAAACTGATCCTGATACTGATGTTGTACCTTCTCCACTAATTAATATTCCATTTTCATAATCTCCTTTAATGTCAGTTTGAGGTTCAGAATCATCACTACAGGAAGTAAAAAGTATACTTCCTAAAAACAAGGTTACTAGTAATTTATTAATTTTCATTTATTTAAATTTATAATTGATATTTATATTAAAATTTCTCAAAGGCATTGGTCTTCTTGGCATCACCATATATTCCTCCCCTAAAACATTATTCACCTTTACCCCAAACACCAACTCTCCTTTTACATATTTTTTTATTTTATACTCTAACAAAGTATTCATAACAAAAAAATCATGTACAACATAATCTTCTTCGTTATCTTCTGTCGTGTATACTTTTCCATTATATAAAGCCTGAAATGATAATGTTAAGTTTTTTCGGGAAATTGTTAAGTTACCATTAGCTATTTGTTTAGGAACAAATACAAGATATTTATCTGTATTGGTATTTTTAGCCAAAGTATAACTATAGTTTAAGTTAGTTTTAAAGCTGTAATTTCTTATCTTAACATCATATTTAAAATTAGTTTCAAAACCTTTATTATTAGTCTTTTCGATATTAATCGGCACCCATACTCCCGGTTTTTGGGGATCACCTGAAGGTGTCCAAACTATTTTATCTTTAGTATTAATATAATACGCTCCAATATCTAAGCTTAGCTTTTTATTTTGGTAACCTATACCTATTTCTCCTTGTTTTGCTGTTTCAGGGATGAGATTTACATTACCTTGACCCGGCCAATACAAATCATTATATGTTGGTACTCTGTAATTTTTTGAACCATTAATTCTAAAGTAATAATTAGGAATTGGTTTTATCTCAATGCCTCCTGCATAAACAAAAGGAACTTTAAAATCTGAATTGAAATCTTTCCTAACCTTTAAGTTATAAGAAATTAACTTTCCAATTCTTTGATTATAAATAATTGATTGAGATATCTGATTTCTATTTTTTCTATTAATCCTATCTGTTCTTCCAAAAGTAGACTCATACTCTGAATAAGAATTAAAGGCAGCTTTATTATCAAACAAAGGTAGTCCTATATTATAAGCTATAATATATCTTCCGGACTCTCCAAAATTATAAGTAGAAGCAAATTTATCTGGGTAGTACAGATACTTTTGTGTTAAATATGCAACCTTAACCTCATGAGCACTTTTACCTTCTTTATACCCAAAAATTAAAAGGTTTTTACTGCTAATATCTTTAAATTTTTCATTAGCAGATACAGGGTTAGGTAGTGTTCCAGAAAATTGGCGATTACCTACATAACTCGAACTATGAAATTTTAACTCTGCTTTTTTACTTAAACGAAAACCAAATCCAAAATTTGCACTATAATTTTCATAGGCTCCGTTTGAATTATTAAAATCTGTTCCAAAAAGTCTGTAATCATTACTAGAAGAACTTCTAGAAATTCCTGCTACAAAAGTGTTCTTATTATTCGAAATTTTAGTTTTAAAAACAGAATTAAATGTAGAATAACTTCCCCCTGTTAACACTAATTGATTTTCGGTATTAATTCCTTCTGAATAACTCAATACATCGTTTAAATGAATAGTTCCTCCAATTGCTCCTGAGCCAAATTCAATGCTTCCTCCTCCACTTCTTATATCAATCTTATCAAACAAATTCACAGTCAATGAATTAAACCCAGTTTGGCCATTATTCACTGAATTTATATTTATTCCGTTCCAAACCACAGCTGTATTTGATGCACTCGTTCCACGAAAACTAATTGAACTAGTTCCTCCCTTTCCATATTCTTTTAAATAAAGAGCTGTATTAAAACGAAGTAAGTCTGTGAAGGATTCTGTATTTCTGTGTATTACTGAATCAGAAAAACTAGCTATCTTTTGTCCTAAAGATACGCTTTTTAGTTTCTTTGAAGCATTAACAACAACTTCATCCAACTTATAATCATTCTGTCCGATCACTAGCAGAACAGAAAAAAAAGAAAATACAAATAATACTTTTTTTATCATAAATAATAAACCTTTATCCCGAAAGTTTGTTTTGAATTATGGCAGGTCTCCTGGCTTGCGTCTTGTAATTTGCCTTCCCATTTATGATGATGTAAACAGTGACGTTAAGATTAATTACAAGCTTAATAGCTTACAGTTGCGGGAACAGCTTCGGTTTTTCACCGAATTCCCTTTTAATTTTCTTTAATAGAGATTATTAAAGAAAAACCAAAAATCGCGGCAAATGTATAGTATTCTTATAAATTAGCAACTATTAAATGATGATAATTTGAAAATTTAACACTCAACTCTTCTGATACTGTATAGTATTCAGAATGAATCATTTTAGCTAAACATTCAATTCCGTTAACTAAGGTACTGGCAGAGGGTTGAGTAAACATATCAAAGTCGGCAATATAAACTTGTTTATTTTGCACTGCTCTTAAACTATTCCATTCTGCTTTTTCTTCCAGAAACTTCATATCTTCCATGGTTCTGTTAATTCCAAAACCACAGGGAGCTATAACCAACACCTCCGGGTTATATTTTACAATTTTTTCCCAAGGTATTACAACACTGTCTCCGGCAGGATGTGATAACATATCGATACCTCCAGCATAGGCAATTTGATGAGGAATCCAATGTCCGCAATTAAACAAAGGATCAATCCATTCTAACAATAAAACACTTTTAGGTTGTAACTGGTGTATGCGTTGCACATCAATAACCTTGGCAATTCTATCTTTTAAGGTTTTTATGTATGATTTTCCTTTTTCTTCGCTTTCTAATGCTTTTGCAATTACCAACGCTGAATCAAAAACATCTTCTAATGTTTGCGGTGTTAACGGTATTAATAGAGGTTCTTTTTGCAGTTTAGCAACTGCAGCAGCTGTACATTCTGTATCTATTTGGCAAACCTCACAAACATCTTGTGTAAAAATAATGTCCGGAGCTATTTGTGCTAATAACGCTTCTTCTACATAATATAAACTTTCCCCTGTTCTTTTACTGGCCGAAAAAAGTTCGTCTATTTCTTTACTTGTATATTCTTTTCCTTCTAAAACACATCTTACTACCGGAGTTTTTTCATTAAGTGCCACCGTAGGACATTCAAAAGTAATTCCTTCTAAAAAATTTTGAAGCTCCATATCGTATAACATTTGTGTTACCGCCGGTAAAAAAGAAGATACAACCATAATTTATAATTTTTATCAGGTGTTAAAAATACAAAGTAAAAGCATACTATAGCTGTTTTTCAAATACCATTAACATTTAGAATTTTGTTTGTCTTATTCAGTTTTAACTATAAATTATTTTAAGAATGAGTTTTTATCTCTAAAAACTTTCTAATCTTTGTAAGCATAAACTTAGAAAAATGATTCACTACATAACAGGAGGTGAAAGATCCGGTAAAAGCAGTTATGCACAAAAGCTTGCTGAATCTCTTACGCCAAAACCTATATATTTAGCTACTTCTCGTATTTGGGATGATGATTTTAAAAAAAGAGTTGACAGGCATATTTCTGATAGAGATGATCGTTGGACAACTGTTGAGGAAGAAAAATGGTTAAGCAATGTAATTACTGAAAAACAAACGGTTGTAATTGATTGTGTTACTTTATGGCTAACTAATTTTTTTGTGGATACTAAATATGATATTGATGAAGCCTTAGCTCTAGCCAAAAGCGAAATAGATAAATTAACGCGTATTGATGCTCATATTATTATTATTTCTAATGAAATTGGTATGGGATTGCATGCTAATTCAGAATCAGGAAGAAAATTTACGCAATTACAAGGCTGGACCAATCAATACATTGCTCAACATGCAGATAAGGCTATTTTTATGGTTTCCGGACTTCCTTTAACCCTTAAATAATGAATATAATGGACTTAACTATTCAACCTCTTTCTAAAGAGTTACAAGATACACTTCAACAAGAAATAGATTTTAAAACTAAACCTATAGGAGCCTTAGGCACCTTAGAAAGTATAGCTTTACAAATAGGTTTAATTCAAAATACAGTTACCCCTGTAATTTCTAAACCTACTATTATGGTTTTTGCTGGTGATCATGGAATTGCTACAACTAATAAAGTGAGTCCATACCCACAAGAAGTTACGCAACAAATGGTGCTTAATTTTTTACAAGGAGGGGCAGCCATTAATGTATTTTGCAAACAAAATAATATTCTTTTAAAAGTTATAGATGCCGGAGTCAATACCAATTTTGAAGAGCATCCTTTACTTACTAACGCTAAAATAGCCAAAGGAACTCAAGATTATAGTACTGATAAAGCCATGACTTTAGAACAATGCCATGAAGCTCTTGAAAAAGGAAGGCAACTTGTTAGAAAAGTATATAGTGAAGGCTGTAATATTATTGGGTTTGGTGAAATGGGAATTAGTAATACATCTGCTGCTGCTTTATTGATGAGTTATTTTACCAATACGCCTATTCAAAATTGTGTTGGAAGAGGTACCGGAGTAGATGACAACGGGTTGCAGCTTAAAATTAATACCCTTACCCAAGTTTACAATTTACATATACATACCATTCAAAACCCTATAGAGGCTCTTTGTGCTTTTGGTGGTTTTGAAATTGTAATGATGTGTGGTGCTATGTTAGAGGCTGCTTCTTTAAAAATGACTTTACTTATTGATGGTTTTATTGTTACCTCTGCCTTATTGGCTGCACATGCCTTAGAGCCTGCTATTCTGGGATATTGTATTTTTTGTCATACCTCTGGAGAACAGGGCCATAAAAAAATGTTAGCTTTTTTAAATGCAACACCACTTTTAAACTTAGGGTTACGTTTAGGTGAAGGAACCGGATGTGCTATTGCTCTTCCTATAGTACAAGCTAGTGTTAACTTTTTAAATAATATGGCTACTTTTAAAAGCGCCAACGTAAGTGAAGCCTAAATATGATAAAAAAACAACTTCATTATTTTTTAACAGCGGTCTTATTTTTTACCCGAATACCTTGTCCAAAATGGGTAAATCATTCTCCTGAAATTTTAAATAAAAGTAGTAGATACTTTTCTTTAGTTGGAATTTTAGTAGGCAGTATAGCTGCATTTGTTTTCTATGCTTTCTCATTTATTTTTCCGGCAGATGTTGCTATTCTGGTTAGTATGATTAGTTCAATTTGGATTACCGGAGCCTTTCATGAAGATGGTTTTGCTGATGTATGTGATGGCTTTGGAGGCGGATGGACTAAAGAAAAGATTTTAACGATTATGAAAGATTCCAGATTGGGCACATTTGGAGTCAGTGGGTTAATTTTTATACTTGCCTTAAAATTTTTGGCTCTATATCATTTACATAATCTTTCCGCAGATATAATCTTGATTTTAATTTCCGGGCATAGTATTAGCCGATTTATAGCCACCGTTTTGCTATTTACTCATGAATATGTAAGAGATATTGACAGCTCAAAAATAAAGCCCACAACTCAGCAAATGAGTGTGAAATCATTACTCATTTCAGGTATATTTGGTTTACTACCTCTTTTCTTTTTTAAAAATGCTACTGTATTTTTAGTTCTTATACCTTTACTAATTACTTATCTGTATATGGGACATTTTTTTAAGAAATGGATTGGTGGTCAAACCGGTGATTGTGCCGGAGCGCTACAACAAGTTTCTGAAATCATTTTTTACCTAAGCCTTTTAGTTCTATGGAAATTATTCTAATAAGACACACCACTCCCAACATCAAAAAAGGTATATGTTACGGACAAGCTGATATAGAAGTAGCTTCTACCTTTGAAAAAGAAATACAACCTATTTTAAAAGAAGTTCCTTTAAACGATACTAACATTTCTTATTACAGTAGCCCTTTAAAGCGTTGCGCTGTTTTAGCCAACGAACTATCTGAACATATTAATTTTGACAATCGGCTTAAAGAACTTGATTTTGGCGATTGGGAACTACAAAACTGGAATACAATCTCTAAAGAAGAACTAACGGTTTGGATGGATGATTTTGTTACCATTCCTGCTAAAAACGGTGAATCTTACCTTGATTTACATAAAAGAACGACAGCTTTTTTAACTGACCTACAAAAGAATGTAACCCAAAAGGCAATCATTATTACACATGCTGGAGTCATAAGAAGTATTTGGGCCTATGCAAACAAAATTCCGCTAAAAAATTCATTTGAATTAAAGCTTGATTATGGTGCCGTTATTAAACTCAATTTATAAACACAAACTCATGAAACGTCTTATATTTATTTTCTTTATAGCCCTTATTTTTCTGCAATGTAAACAAAATCACAAAGATACTTCTACAGAAAAATCCGTAAAAAGTACGGTAAAATATGCTAAGGGATTTGATATTATTACTGAAAACGGACAAAAAAAACTCATTATTAAAAAAGTGTTTCAAAATTCAAACAAGCAATTTTCCTATACCCTCACTAATGCCACAAACTTTGCAGCAAATGAAATTAAAGTTCCTGTTGAAAAAATAGTGGTTACCAGTACTACGCATATTCCAATGCTTGAATTACTTCAATCTGAAAATACATTAGTAGGTTTTCCTCATTCAAAATATATTTCATCTGTAAAAACCAGAAATAGAATTAAACAAGGCAAAGTTGTTGAATTAGGTTTAGAGCAAGATATGAATACAGAAAAGTTAATAGACTTACAACCTGAATTAATAGTTGGTTTTGCTTTACATGCTAATAATAAGTTATATGAAAATATAAAAAAAACAGGCATTCCTGTAATATTTAACGGTGATTGGCTAGAAGAAACTCCGCTTGGAAGAGCCGAATGGATAAAGTTTTTTGGCGTATTGTTTGAGAAAGAAAAAGAAGCAGACAGTATTTTTACCGCTATAGAAACTGAGTATTTAAATGCTAAAAACATAGCTCAAAAAAGTACAAATAGTCCTTCAATATTATCAGGAAGTATGTTTAAAGATGTATGGAATGTTCCTGCCGGTGATAGTTTTATTGCTTCTTTTTTTAAAGATGCTAATCTTACATATTTATGGAAAGACACCAAAGGTACCGGTAGCTTACAACTTAATTTTGAAAATGTTTTAGAAAAAGGAAAGCATGCAGGTTTTTGGTTAAACTGCGGTTTATACGAAACGAAAGAACAGTTAACTTCTGCCAACATACATTACAAAGAATTTGATGCTTTCACCCATAACACTATTTATACAATTGCTCATAAAAAGGGAGAAACCGGAGGACTTATCTACTTTGAGCAATCTCCTATTCGCCCTGATTTAGTTTTAAAGGATTTAATAAAAATTACGAATCCTGAAGTGTTACCAGACTATGAGCTAACATTTTTTAGTAGAATAAAACCTTAATAACCTGAATTCGATTATTATTATGGATGTGAAATCTTGTTATCCCTTTGACTGTCAAACTGTATCAACCTAAAAGGGAGATATATCAAGAGCTAATGAACAGCATCTCGATACAATTTTTCTTTCTTTAAGTCAGAAAAACCACTCGATGTGACATCAATAAAAACCAATTATTTGATTTCTAATTAGATATTAATCTAACTCAGGTTAATACATTTTTTATCTAAAAATTCACAAAAAAAGCATCCGACAACTTGTCGGATGCTCTCTTATATTGTGATTTGTTAAATAATTTTATAGTTTCATTTTTTCCTTACTTCTTCCATAAAACATAATATAACCATAGCATAGAAGAATTAATATAAATGCTAATTTAAATCCTATATGATCTGTTAATAAACCGTATAAAGGCGGTATAATAGCTCCTCCAACAATCATAGTACATAAAATTCCGGAAGCCTGAGGTTTTAAATCCTCTAATCCGTCAATAGCTAGTGTAAAAATAGTAGGGAACATAATAGAGTTAAATAGTCCCACAGCTAAAATTGACCACATAGCTACAAACCCTGTTGTACTCATTGAAATTACAATCAACACCAAAGCGCCTACAGCAAAACTTGTTAGTACTTTTGCAGGTGCTATTACATTGGTTAAATAAGATCCTATAAACCTTCCAATCATAGCTCCGGACCAATAAAACGTTACAAAAGCACCTACAATAGCTTTGTTATCAACTTCTGAAAGATTTGAACCTAATAAGGTTTCTGAAATAGATTTCATAAATGAATTGTTTTTAATTGCTTCAAACAAATTCATATCTAAAAAATAGTTTACTAAATAACTTCCTATGGCTACCTCTGCTCCCACATATACAAATATTCCTAAAGCTCCCATTAATAACGGTCTGCTTTTTAACAAGGTACGATAACCACCGTCAGGTACTTTTTCTAACAACTTTGGTAGTTTAACAAAAACAAATACCACAGCTAATACCACTATAAATCCGGCAATACCTACAAAAGGCATTTGTACTGCTTTTGCTTCAGCCACTAAATACTCTTGTTTTGCAGTTTCAGACAATGCAGCTATTTCTCCTGAGGTTTTTACTTTATCACTTAAAATTAACATTGCTCCAATAGCCGGCGCAATTGCCGTGCCTAAAGAGTTAAAGGCTTGTGATAAATTCAATCGGCTACTGGCCCCTTCTTCAGGTCCTAATACAGCTACATAAGGATTCGCTGCTACCTGTAAAATAGTCATTCCTCCTGCTAATACAAAATAGGCCAACATGAATATTCCAAAAACTCTGTACGATGCCGCCGGATAAAATAACAAACAACCAACTGCCATGGTAGACAGTCCTAAAATAATTCCTTTTTTATACCCTATTCTGGCTAAAATATAACCTGCCGGTATTGATAATAAAAAATAAGCTCCGAAAAAGGCAAATTGCACCAATCCTGCCTGAAAATAAGTTAACGTAAATAATTCTCTAATTCTAGGAATTAAAGAATCTACCAATACAGTGATAAATCCCCAAAGAAAAAATAGAGAGGTTAAAAAATAAAATGCTTTTTTATAAGATGTGTTAGTTGATGTTGTCATAAATGTATAGCGTTACTTTTTTCTGTTTAATATAAAATCTGATTTTATGTTCTTATTTTCTCCGTTTTTATAAAGATTATAGCTAAACCATTCATGAATTGAATATGCTCCGGTTTCACCTTTCTTATTAACTGCGATATACCCTACTTGAAAATTTTTAAAATCACTATTAGGTTTATTAACAATTCTGGCAATAGCTTCTTCACAAGCTTCTTGCGGGCTTTTTCCTTGGCGCATTAACTCAACAATTAAAAAGCTTCCTACCGTTTTTAATACTTCTTCGCCTAAACCGGTTGCTGCCGCTCCTCCTACTTCATTATCTACAAACAATCCTCCACCAATAATAGGTGAATCTCCCACTCTACCAGCCATTTTATAAGCTAATCCACTGGTAGTACAGGCTCCTGATATATTTCCGTCATTGTCAATAGCTAACATACCAATAGTATCATGGTTTTCAATATTGATAATAGGTTTGTACTCCGACTTCTTTTTCCATTCTTCCCAAGCTTTTTTAGAAGCTTCTGTTAGTAAGTTTTCACGTTCAAACCCTTGCGATACAGCAAATTGTTCGGCTCCTTCTCCTACTAACATAACGTGTGGTGTTACTTCCATTACTTTTCTAGCCACAGAAATTACATGTTTTATGTTTTTAACACATAAAACAGCTCCGTAATTTCCTTTATCATCCATTATACACGCATCTAATGTTACATTTCCATCTCTGTCCGGTAACCCTCCTTTTCCAACAGATTGTCCTTCTTCATTAGCTTCTTCAATTCTACATCCTGCTTCAACAGCATCTAGTGCAGAGCCTCCTTTTTCTAAGACTTTAGCAGCTGTTTCAACAGCCAGAGGTGTATTCCAAGTAGCAATTACCAGAGGTTTAACCGACGGTTCATTTGTTTTTATTGCTTCTTTTTTTTCTTCAGTTGTATGTTCAGTTTTACAAGCTATCACAGAAAAAACGATTAGCAAACCTAATCCGACTGCTGTAGCTTTCTGCATAAAATATTTTCGTTTCATATATAAAAATATTAGTAGTGGCAATCCACGTATTAATTGTTTGGTTTCTCTATTTTTTGGTAAAAAATATTGTTATTTTATTTGAATTTCATCAACAAACAACCATGATTTTCCATCATGCTTATATCCTAAATGCCATTCCGGTAAATTTCCCAGTTTTTTAGCTATCACCTTTACATATCTGGCATTCTTTCCTTTAAAAGCATAGCCTACTTTTTCTATGGATACATTTTCATGAGCTTCTGTAGCATTCAATGTTGTTTTTGTAAGTGTTGTATACGTAACCCCATCAGAAGAAATAAGGTATTCAACTTCAGAAGGTAGGAAAATCCATGAGCGTTGATCTTCTAAAAAGTTAGTTTGAATATAGTCTATCCATTTTTCCTTACCTAAATCTACAATCGCCACCAAATCGGTATTAAAATACCCTTGCCATGTTCCGGTTCTAAAATCATTAGCTCCTAAAATACCATCAATTAGCGCATTTTTTCCTCCGGCATTGTATTGATTTGCGTATTGCGTTTTTAAATCTATGGTAATGTTAGGGTCTATTTTATACAAGTCTGTAGTTATTACTGCACTCTTAGTTCCATTTTTTTCTGCATACACTTTTAAAGTACCTTTCTCTGTAATTACAACAGGCGCTGTATATGTTACATAGTCCCCTTCATTCAACGAATAATAAATAGTTGCTTCTTTATCTACACACTCTAATGTTAACTCTGTGTTTCCTTTAAAGGCAATATCTCCTTTTGCTATAAAAGGTGCGGGTACAATTACGTACTCGTTAATACTTGTAATGGGTTCTTGTCCTTCTTTTGTTCCCCATTCAGAAGGTTTATCGGTCATAAAAAATTCCAGAGTACCTCCGTTTATAATTTCTTGGTGTGTTAAATACGTTCTGTCTAGTAAATTTCCATTCAACAATACCTTTTCGATATACTTATGTTCTTTTGATAAATTATGTGTTGCCACCGTAAAATCTTTTCCATTTTCAAAATACATAGTTGCTTTTTGAAACAGCGGACTTCCTATGATATACTGATTGGAAGCCGGAGTAACCGGATAAAACCCTAAACTGCTAAATACATACCAAGCACTCATTTGTCCGCAATCTTCATTCCCTGAAATTCCATCAGGTGCATTGGTGTACTGTTCTGTTAAAATTTGACGAATTCTTTCTTGTGTTTTATAGGGTTTATTTACAAAATTGTACAAATATGCCATGTGATGGCTTGGTTCATTTCCGTGCGCATACTGCCCTATTAACCCTGTAATATCTACCTGATGACGTCCTGAGGTAGCATCATCAGCCGTGAATAATTTATCTAAATTTGTTTCCAATTGCTTTTTACCTCCCACTAATTTAATAAAGCCGGAAACATCTTGAGGCACATAAAAACTATACTGCCAAGAGTTAGCCTCTGTATAATTAAAATTCACTTCGTAAGGATCAAACGGAGTAAACCATGTATTTCTAAAACGACCTCTCATAAATTGACTTTGCGGGTCAAAAACATTTTTATAGTACTGAGCTCTTTCTATATACGTTTTATAATCATCTGTTTTACCTAACGATTTTGCCATTTGTGCAATCGTCCAATCATCATAAGCATATTCTAGGGTTTTAGACACCGATTCTGATTCTTTTTCAACAGGAATAAAACCAAATTTCTTATACGATTCTAACCCTAATTTATCTTGTATTGAAGAGTGTTTCATGGCTTCAAAAGCCTTATTTACATCATATTTCTGAATACCTTTTTCATAAGCATCAGCTATTACCGGCACTGCATGATATCCAATCATACATCCCGTATAACATCCGGACAAATCCCAAATAGGCATAATACCACCTTCATCGTACTTCGCTAAAAATGTATTAACAAAATCATTGGTTCTTTCTTGTTCTATAAGTGTGTATAAGGGGTGTGCAGCTCTATATGTATCCCAAAGAGAAAATACGGTGTAATACTTAAACGTATTAGTTTCATGAACTTTTAAATCCATTCCTCTATACCTTCCATCTACATCTTGGTATAAGTTAGGAGCAATCATGGTATGATACATTGATGTATAAAAGTTTACTTTATTATTATCATCTGAATCTTCTACTACAATTTTCTCTAACTGCTTTTCCCATTTTTGTTGCCCTTCTCTTTTTACCTGTTCAAAGGCTTTATTACCTATTTCCTCAGTTCTATTTTTTTCAGCACCTTCTTCATCAACCGGAGAGATTCCTACAGACACCTCTAAAACAGGGTTGTTATCTACTTCAAATTCAAAAGCTGCTTTCACTTTTTTTCCTTCTTTTTTATCCTCTAAAAAAGTAACTTTTGAAAAAGGCTTTGAAAACTGAATAGCATAAAATAAATATTGTTGAGTAGCCCAGGCTTTTGAATGACGATGTCCTGAAATTTCGGTAGGAGATATCACCGTTAACTTAGCATCTAATACTTCATCTCTATGCTCTAAATCTAGTATTACAATTTGTTTTTGGCCTTTTGGAAATGTGTATTTATGAATCCCGCTTCTTTCAGCAACCGTTAATTCAACATCTATATTGGTATCTTCTAAATGTACTTGGTAATACCCCGGTTGTGCAATTTCTTTTTGATGTGAAAACTTAGATTTATACCCTTCCTTTCCGTCTGCACCATTATTAAAAATAACTTTATTAGTAGGCATTAATAAAATATCTCCGTAATCTGAAACCCCTGTTCCGCTCAAATGCGTATGTGAAAAACCATAAATTTCATTATCTGAATAATGATATCCCGAACAGCCATCCCAACCATCTAATCGTGTGTCAGGAGATAATTGCATCATCCCAAAAGGCAAGGTTGCGCCAGGGTATGTATGCCCGTGACCACCGGTACCTATAAACGGATTTACATATGAAATTAGCTCTTTATCTTTTTTTGCTTTAGGTATTTTTTCTGATTGATTACATCCAATTATGAATAGTATTACAGCAAAAAAGAAGAAAAATTTTAATTTCATATCACTAGATTATTAAATTAGTACCAAATATAACAGAAAATGAAAATCAGTCATTATACAGGGGTACTTTTTATGCTAATATTCATGAATTGTAGTAAAAAAATCCCTACTCCAATTACTCCGAAAATTATTCCTGCACCTTTGTCTCAAACTATAAATAACGGTATATTTAACCTTAATAACTCTGTTGCTTTAGAATGTGAAAAAGAGTTTATTGTAGTAGCTGACTACTTTACTAAATATGTTCAAAAAGCATATAATGTAACGCTTAAATCGGCAAAAAGCAGTACTAAAATTCAATTGGTTAAAAACAAGTCCATTCATAATGAAGAAGCCTATTATTTAACAATTACCCCTACACTAATTTCAATAGAAGCTTCTTCTGCTAAAGGTGCTTTTTACGGCGTACAAAGTTTATTACAACTCCTACCGGCTACTTCAAATTCAGAAACGATAGCCATTCAATGCTTAGCCATAAAAGATGCTCCTCAATTTGCATACAGAGGTATGCACCTAGATGTTGCCCGACATTTCTTTTCTGTTGACTTTATTAAGAAATACATTGATATGTTAGCCATGTTAAAAATGAATACTTTTCATTGGCATTTAACAGAAGATCAAGGTTGGAGAATTGAAATTAAAAAGTATCCGAAATTACAAGAAATTGCCGCTTTTAGAAAAGAAACACTCATAGGACATTATAGTGATGAACCTCATCAATTTGACGGTAAAAAATATGGCGGCTACTATACACAAGAAGAAATAAAAGAGGTTGTAAAATATGCCTCTGAAAGACAAATTACCATTATTCCGGAAATTGAAATGCCGGGGCACTCTCAAGCAGCAATAGCTGCTTATCCGGAATTAGGATGTACCGGTGATACTATTGAAGTTGCCACTAAATGGGGCGTTTTTGAAGATATTTATTGCCCTAAAGAAGCTACTTTTAAATTTTTAGAAGATGTTATTGATGAAGTAGTTGAGTTATTTCCCGGTAAATATATTCATATAGGAGGTGATGAAGCTCCAAAAGAACGTTGGAAAAACTGTAAGCATTGCCAAAAACTCATCAAAGAAAAAGGCTTAAAAGATGAATATGAATTGCAAAGCTACTTTATTACCCGAATGGAAAAATACATTAATACAAAAGGCAAACAAATTATTGGCTGGGATGAAATACTCGAAGGAGGTTTAGCACCTAACGCTACGGTTATGTCATGGCGCGGAATTAAGGGTGCCGTTGAAGCCGCTAAAGAACATCATAATGTTATTTTAACTCCGGGTTCTCATTGTTATTTTGATCATTACCAAGCCACCAATGAAAATGAACCTCTGGCTATAGGAGGATATTTACCTTTAGAAAAAGTTTATAGTTTTAATCCTATTCCGGAAGAATTAACCAAAGAAGAAGCCAAGTATGTTTTAGGTGCTCAAGGTAATGTTTGGACCGAGTATATTGATTCACCTGAAAAAGTAGAGTATATGATTTTTCCTAGAATATTAGCTTTAAGTGAGGTTCTATGGTCTGCTCCTTCCAATAAGAATTATGACGATTTCAAAAATCGTGTTCTATCATTTTTCAAACGTTTGGATGCCATGCACATTAAGTATGCAAATCATTTATATGTGATCTCCGAAACCATAACAACCACTAACGACACACTACTTTTAAGTTTGAATAGCCAAACCAAAGGAAAAGTCATTCGTTATACTACAGACGGAAGCACTCCTACAACTTCTTCCCTACTTTATGCTTCACCACTAAAAATTAATCAAAATACCATTGTCAAAGCAATTAGCTTTGATGAAGACACACCTATTAGTGCTGTTTTTACAAAAGAAGTATTTAAACATAAAGCTAACAATGCTCAGGTTTCGTTAAGTACTCCTCCTCATAAATCCTTTGATAAAGGAGGAAAAGAAGCACTTATTAACGGATTACAAGGAAGCTCTAAACGTTATAATGACAATGAATGGTTGGGTTTTAATACAGATTCTATAACTATTACGATTGATTTTAACGTTCCTACCGAGGTTTCCACTATTTCTACACGATTTCACAATGGCTACGGAGCCTGGATTTATGCTCCTAAAGAATTGGAAATTTCTTTTGATAGTGGTTTTAAAACAAAAACAACACTTAATACTTCCAAAGATTTAATTGTGCCAAGCAAAACCACTGTACCCACTCAAATAGTTAAACAATTAAAAATAACGGTGCCTACGTACGGAAATATTCCTGACGGCAAACCCGGTGCAGGCTACAGAGCTTGGCTATTTATTGATGAAATTATAATTGAATAAGTTATGCTTTTAGAAATCTGTGCCAATTCATATCAATCAGCATTAAATGCACAACAAGGCGGTGCTCATAGAATAGAACTGTGTAGTGAATTGGCCGTTGGTGGTATTACTCCTTCACACGGCTTAATTAAACAAGTTATTCGTGCTATAACTATTCCGGTTTTTGTTTTAATCAGACCCAGAAGCGGTGATTTTTACTATTCAGAAGATGAGTTTGAAATTATGAAATCTGATATCGAATTTTGTAAAGAAATAGGCTGTGCAGGTATTGTTTCCGGTATTTTACACTCAGATAATTGTATTGATTTAAAAAGAACACAGGAATTAATTGAAATTTCAAAACCTTTAGATTTTACTTTTCACAGGGCTTTTGATTGTGTTACGAATCCAATTGAAGAACTACATAACCTGGCTAGCATTGGCGTTAAACGCATTTTAACCTCTGGTACTAAAGCAACTGCAGAAGAAGGCTTCAGTATATTAAAAGACTTACTAAACCAGCAAATTAATGATTTCGTAATCATGCCCGGAAGCGGTGTAAACATTCACAATATTCAACTTTTTAAACAAGCCGGATTTTCAGAAATTCATACTTCGGCTTCAACAAAAGTAACTCAAACTTCTTCTCCTTTAGGGTTTGGCACTTCACATCAAACCGTTTCAGATACAGCTATTATTCAACAATTAGTAACCTCTATACAGCATGCGTAATATTGTATTTTTAGTACTCCTTATAGTGGTAAGTTGTACCTCTAAGCCTGATTTTCCTATTAAACAAAACTTACATGCGAATTGGTTATTTAAAAAAACGAATGACAGTATATGGCTCACAGCCAAAGTACCCGGAAATGTTTATACTGATTTACAACAGCACCACATAATAGAAGATCCTTTTATTAAAAACAATGAAGAAAAAACACAGTGGGTTTCTGAAAAAGAATGGATTTATAAAACCAACTTTACCCTATCTCCTGAACTACTAAAAAAACAGTTCATTACCCTTACTTTTGACGGACTTGATACCTATTCTTCTATATACATAAATGATTCATTACTCGGTAAAACGACAAATGCCTTTAGAGCTTATACGTTTGCTGTCAAAAATTTAGTTACAGCCAATAATGAACTAACAATTGTTTTTTCTCCGACTACTATAGAAGAAGAAAAAGCAAAAAAGCAAATAGCTTATACCTTACCTGAAGGAAATAGAATTTTTACACGAAAAGCTCAATTTCAATATGGTTGGGATTGGGGTCCTAAATTAAACACTTCCGGAATTTGGAAAAACGTTCATATTAAGGCTTGGAACCACTTAACGTTTGATGCTATTTTTATTCAACAAAATACGATTACTAAAGAAAAAGCAAGCCTAACCATACAGGCAACTATTGAAAGTGACCATGAAACTGAAGGACAACTCAGTACTGAGGTGAATCATAAAAAATTAGTTACTGAACTTCATCTAAAAAAAGGAAAACACACCTATGAAATTCCTTTTACTATTCAAAATCCTCAACTATGGTGGGTTCATAATTTAGGCACTCCTTATCTATATCAATTCAACTTTAACCTGACTTCAAACGGAATTCAATACGATACAAAATCTATAAAAAAAGGACTCAGAACTGTTCGATTAATTACTCAAAAAGATTCGATTGGAGAAACCTTTTACTTTGAACTAAATGGTCAACCATTATATGCTAAAGGTGCTAATTACATACCTCAACATAGTTTTCAAAATAAAGTAAGTTCTCAACATTATCAAAAATTACTGACCGATGTAGTTTTAACAAACATGAATATGTTACGAGTTTGGGGAGGCGGCATTTATGAGCATGATATTTTTTACTCGTTATGTGATGAAAAAGGAATATTAGTTTGGCAAGATTTTATGTTTGCCTGTGCCATGTATCCGGGAAATACCGAGTTTTTAAACACTGTTCAAATTGAAGCGGAGCAACAAGTAAAAAGATTACGAAATCATGCTTCTATAGCACTATGGTGCGGTAATAATGAAAATTCTGAAGGCTGGCATCGTTGGGGTTGGCAAACAGGAAGAAGTGACGAGGAAAAAAAACAAATTTGGAAAGATTACTTAGCGGTTTTTGATAGCATACTTCCTAAAACAGTACATCAATATAGCGATTCTACTTCTTATTGGGAAAGCTCTCCCAAATACGGTCGTGGAAACCCGAAATATGAATTTGAAGGTGATGCACACGATTGGTGGGTATGGCATGATGCCACTCCTTTTGAACATTTTGAACAAAAAGTACCAAGGTTTATGAGTGAATTTGGCTTTCAATCATTTCCTGGTTATGAGGTTATTAATTATATCAACCAAAAAGATACTGTTGACATTCATACTTCTGCCATCCAAGCTCACCAAAAACATTCCAGAGGATTTCAGTTAATTCATGAATACATGAAACGCGATTATCCGGTTCCTGTAAAAGATGATGATTATGTGTATGTAAGTCAGTTACTACAAGCTAAAGGAATGATCATGGGAATTGAAGCACACCGAAGAGCCAAACCATATAATATGGGTACTTTGTATTGGCAATTAAATGATTGTTGGCCGGCAATTTCATGGTCGGGAATTGACTATTTCGGAAATTGGAAAGCACTGCAATACAAAGCTAAAAAAGCCTTTAAAAACCTTTTAATTTCCGCGGAAATTAAAAACGATTCTGCTACTATTTTTGTTGTTAATGATAGCCTGTCACCTGTTTCCGGTAAATTAGCTTTACAATTAATTGATTTTGACGGAAAAATAAGTTGGACAGATACTAAAGAAATTACGGTTACGCCAAATAGCAGTCAGGCGTTCTATAAACTGCCGCTTAACTCCGTTCAAAAAAACTCAGTTGTATTCGTTGCTAAATTCAACAACGAAACTTCAATTATTTATCTAACCTCACCTAAAAGTTTAGCATTAAAAAAAGGCAATCTTAGAACGAATATTACACCGGGTAACGGTGGTTTTTTTATTCATTTAAAGTCAAACACCTTGCTCAAAGATGTTTTTTTAACCTCAAAAGTAACGGGGCATTTTAGTGATAATTTTTTTGATCTCTTACCCAATGAAGAAAAAGTTATTTTCTTAACTACAAAAGCTGAAAAACTTGAGGGTTTACTGGTAAAAACGTTAAATGACTTAAAATAAATTTTATTTAACATAGCTTTAACAGAACGTCATTAAACCATTACGGAATTTTACAGTCCAAAAGTTTTTATAAACTAGTTCAATGAAAAAAATCACACTACTCTTATTATTTTTAAATGCAACTCTTTTTGCGCAAAGGCAGGGAGGAAATGAAAATGTATCAAAAGTTAAATTAACCGGTAAAATTATCGAAACCAGCACTAGCCAACCTTTAGAATATGCTACGGTTGTTTTAACGCATCTGAAAAATAAAAAAGTTACAGGGGGTGTTACTGACATGAATGGGAATTTTGAAATAGAAATTCCTAAAGGTGGTTATGCTTTAAAAGTAGAATTTATAGGCTTTAAAACTAAAAACTTACCTAATAAAGATTTAGTTGAAAACACCAATTTAGGTACTATTTCTTTAAGTGAAGATGCAGAAACGCTTGATGAAGTAGAAATTATTGCCGAAAAATCTACTGTTGAAATTCGTCTTGACAAAAAAATATACAACGTAGGAAAAGACATGACGGTTAAAGGAGGAAATGCAAGTGATGTATTAGACAACGTACCTTCTGTAAACGTTGATGCTGAAGGATCTGTTAGCTTACGTGGTAATGAAAACGTTCGTATTTTAATTGACGGAAAGCCCTCTGCTTTAGTAGGTTTAAACGGAACCGATGCTTTAAGAAACCTACCGGCTGAAGCTATTGAAAAAGTAGAGGTTATTACCTCTCCATCTGCCCGTTATGATGCTGAAGGTACTGCCGGTATTTTAAATATTATTTTAAGAAAAGGAAAAATTACCGGGTTTAACGGTTCTGTGAACTTATCTTTAGGGAGTCCTGAATTATATCAGGTAAGTAGTAACCTAAATTACCGCACCAAAAAATTCAATCTTTTTTCTAATTTAGGATATGCCTACCGAAAAGGTCCTGGAAATGCTTTCAGTAACTTTACTTACTTAACAAATGGAATTATTGATAGTTTGAGCATTGAAAAAAGAAAGTATGATCGAAAAAATAAAAATTTTAATGGTTCTTTAGGTTTAGAATATTATTTAACCGCTAAAAGTTCTATTACAGGTACATTTTTTTACAGAAAAAACAACGGTAATGATATTGCCACAAACAATACAAACATATTTAATCCAGATACGACTCCGAGACAAAATATAAACAGAATAGAAGATGAATTAGAAAATGGTATTGATACTCAATTTTCATTAAACTATACTAATAAAATTGATGATAAAGGACAAAAGTTAACAATTGATTTACAATATGGTAAGAGTAATGACGATAATTTTTCTAATATAACCAATAATAATGTACTTGCTGAAAAAAATAGTCAAAATACAAATTCTATAAATAGACTCTTGCAGATTGATTATATACTTCCGATAGGAGAGCAAAGTCAATTGGAACTTGGACATAAAGCCGATTTACAAGATTTAACTTCTGATTTTAAAGTACGAAATTCAGATGGTCAACCATTTAATTTCGATCCCTCTAATGCTATCGATTTTAAACAATATATTTATGCTTATTATGCACAATTTGGTAGTAAAATTGATAAATTCTCTTACCTTCTAGGGCTTCGTGCAGAATATACAGATGTAGATCTAAAAGTCATAAATACTGGAGAATTTTCTGATAAAAATTATACACAATGGTTCCCTACCATTAATTTAGGATATGAATTTAATGAAAGTGATAATTTAACCTTAGGTTATGCTCGTAGATTACGCAGACCTCGCCACTGGTTTTTAAATCCATTTGAAACTCGTAGCTCTAACACTTCTGTATTTAAAGGTAACCCTGATTTAAATCCAACTTATACTAGTTCATTTGATTTAGGTTATACTACAAAAATCTATAAAGTAATGCTTAATTCATCTTTATATTACCAGTATTCTACAGATATAATTAGCCCAATATCAAAAATTGAAACAAGAGAAAATGGTAATGTTTTTGTTCGTCAATTCTTAAATTTGAATAACGAAAATCGTTATGGTTTTGAGCTTACAACAAACTATACTATCATAAAATGGGCGCGTTTATCAGCAACTTTCAACTATTTTAAATTTAAAACAGATGCTTTTAGCTATTCATATTCTTATTTAGATCCTGTAAATAATAATACTATTACAGAAACAAGAACTTTACCAGAAGTTAATAGTAATAGTTGGTTTGCCCGTTTCAATTCTAAAATCACATTACCTGCAAAAATTGATTGGCAAACACGTATTATGTATCGTGGTCCTCAAGATGACTCTCAAGGAAGACGAGAAGGTATATTTGTTACTAACTTAGCTTTTAGTAAAGATTTATTTAAAGAAAAAGCTTCTTTAGTACTTAATGTAAACGACTTATTTAATCAGCGTAAAAGAAAAAGCTACACTAATACTCCTGAAGTATTATCTTATCAGGAATTTCAATGGCGTGAACGACAAATATCATTGAGTTTTACTTATAGATTTAACCAAAGTAAAAAACGTGAGCGTCCTCAACGTGAATCTAACGAAGGCGGTGGTGGCGGAGAAGAATTTGGAGGATAATTTTTTAGGGTTTTTAGCTTTTCACTTGTTATAAAGTAATGCTAGATATCATCTGAAAAAGAACTCAGAAAATATTTAATGCTTAATTTGTTTGGTATAACCTCTCTATTACTAGAGAGGTTTTTTTATAGGCATTATATAAGTCTCTATATTTCAGCAGGTAAATCTTTTCGTCTAAACTATACTTACCGTTTAACTACATATACATTCACTTTATCTATCTATATAAAAATCAACCGTATAGTTGAAGTATCTTTACAATAAGTTTGATTTTCATTATAAATTTAAATAGTTGTTTAGTTAGTTTGATAAGGAGTATTTTTTCAGAGAAATACTCCTTGTTTTTTTATATAATCAGTTAAAAAGTTCTTTTGTATTAATTTTTACCCGGTTATTTCTATTGATAATCATTAAACTGCCATTCATCTATATATAACCGCATTGTACCTATCTTTTACCTACATAAAAAAGTATTCAAATATCTTTATAATAGATTTAGAATTTGATTTTTCATTTTTAGTACATACCTAGTATAGACATTTATAAGAAGTATTCAGTAGGGGGATACTTCTTTTTTTTTGCCCCCTTTTGTATTTTATTTAAGATTGTTTTAACTATTAGAGCTGCTTTTAGCATAAAGTTTAGCCTTTTTTTAAGTTTTATTTAATACAATTTGATTTTATCAACTTTAAATTTGCAATAGCATTCTATATCAAAGATAAAATGAAGGGTTTCTAAAAATATAAATGCGTAATTGTTTGATTCAGGCCTCTCGGTGAACAACCGGGAGGTTTTATATTTTTACACCATACCTTATCCCCTTTTTTGCTTTTCATCTATAATTTCATGCTTTTTAACTAACTTTCTATGAATTACTTAATTGAAAAATTACTTTTATACAGATTAATAACCTTAACCTTTATTTTTCAATGTTTAGTTTGTTTTAAAGAATAAGAAGTACTTTAAAGTACTTCTTATATTTTTATATAAGATAAAGTTTTTATTTTTAAAAACTAAAAAACACATATGGATACTTTAAGAAAAATAGAGCTTGAAAAGTTTAATAATAGAATTGCTTTAGAAATGGGCATGAAAATCGTTGAACTGGCTTCACAAAGAAATCAAAAAATAGCTGTAGAAGTTTGCAGAGTAAATCATACTGTTTTTTTATTTGTTGATGATACCTTACCTGCTGATAAACATAATTGGCTTAGAAGAAAAGCCAATGTAGCTAAGCATTTTGAAGAAAGTTCGTTAAGTGTTAAAAATGATTTAGCGCAAGGCAGCATGACTTTAGAAACTACTTTTGCTTTAGATACTACCCATTATCTTGCTAAAGGCGGTGCTATTCCTTTATTTGTTAAAAATGCCGGAATGATTGGTGTTATTACAGTTTCCGGATTGAAAGACACAGAAGATCATCAACTTATAATTGATGCTTTACAAGGCGTATTTTTTTAGTCTAATTTTATTATGGCAGAACTTTTTAAAAACATTTACAATCCTGTTTTTTTTACAACATTTACTTCCGCAGTTAAAGAAATAGTTACTGATTTTAATACGGAGGCGTTTCTTCAAACTATTTATGATGATGACTGGGAGTTGAAAGAATATAAGCAGCGTATGCGCCATGTAGCGGTGTCTTTAAAACAACATTTACCGGGCAATTTTAACCAGCATGTTACACATATTCTGGAAATTATTCAACTACTCAACAGCAAAGGAATTCGAGAGAAATCTATTGAGTATATGTTTTTTCCGGATTTTATAGAGTTGTATGGTTTAGATAATTTTACCGTTTCTGTAAATGCTTTTGAAACCATCACTCAATTTACCAGTTGTGAGTTTGCAGTGCGCCCTTTTATTATTCAGTATGAAAAAGAAATGATAAAGCAGTTGCATAGTTGGTCTGCCCACAAGCATGTTAGCGTTAGGCGGTTGGCTTCTGAAGGATGTCGCCCCAGATTACCTTGGGCAATGGCACTACCCTCGTTTAAAACCGATCCCTCATCAATCATTCCTATACTTACCACTCTAAAAAATGATTCATCTGAGTATGTACGCAGAAGTGTTGCTAATAACTTAAATGATATTTCAAAAGACCATCCTGAAATGGTGATTCAGCTTGCACAACAATGGCTTGGGCAGTCAAAAGAAACAGATTGGGTGGTAAAACACGCCTGCAGAACCTTATTAAAACAAGGAAATAAGGAGGTGATGAAGCTTTTTGGATACAGCAACATACAATCTATACAAATAGCTTCTTTTAAAGTACACACCCCAACCGTAACCATAGGAGATTTCTTAGAGTTTTCTTTTATCCTACAAAACCAAGGGAAAACTCCGGCTAAAATTAGATTGGAATACGGACTCTATTATTTAAAAGCCAATGGTAATTTAGCTAGAAAGGTTTTTAAAATAAGTGAAAAGATGTATCCGGAAAACTCAGACTCTTTCATAGTACGAAGACAATCTTTTAAATTGATTACTACCCGAAAGTTTTATCCCGGGCTTCACCAAGTAGCCATTATTATTAACGGACATGAGTTTGAGGCTTTAGATTTTGAACTAGGAATTAGGAATTAGGAATTAGGAATTAGGAATTAGGAAGTTAAAAATAAAATAGTGAAAGTCGGAAATTTTTTGAGTTATTAGTATTCCTTAATAAAACCTATTCTTACCGATATTACGAACGAAGCTCTGCGTAGTGAAGTAATCTGTATCTACTAAAGTTAGAAGTGAAATAGTAGAAGTTAGATGTTTTTTAACTTACTAGTATTGGGTAATAAAACCTTTTCTTACCGATATTACGAACGAAACTCCACGTAGTGAAGTAATCTGTATCTACTAAAGTTAGAAGTGAAATAGTAGAAGTTAGATGTTTTTTAACTTACTAGTTTTGGGTAATAAAACCTTTTCTTACCGATATTACGAACGAAACTATGCGTTGTGAAGTATTCTGTGCTTTTAGGGGTTAAAAATTCTTTACTATCCTTACTTAGCTTAGTAGCCTGTTATACACCTTTATTTAAGAGTTTTATTGTATTTTGGCTGTGTCAAAAAATACATAAAAAGTAACTTTACAAAAATTGCTTTGTTAAAAACTAAACCACCAAGCATCCTTAGTTTTTATTGAAACAGCTTTAAGTTATCAACTATATTATTTTTATGCAATAAAATTAAAGCACGGTAAGTATGAAATTATTTAATTTTTTTAATAGAAAAAGAAACGAAAACAATAAGCAACCGCAAAGTCCTCAAAACACGAACACAAAAGATTTAACCAAATTTGACTGGTTAATCAATGAATCTATTTTAACTTTTATGCTTGGAGGAAATGTTTTAATGCATTATTTCGACCCTAAAGCAACAAAAAACAAACAAGATCCGGCATGGCAAAATCAAGGAGTTTTCTTTTGGTCAGGTGATGAAGAGTTCAACAAAAAATCGCTACCCGATGAATTTTTAGCACTTGAACAAAAATATTTTTTACTTAGAAAACTACCCGAATATATTGAAATTAAATCAACAAGAGTAATTCCTTGGTTTGGAAAGGAAGGTGGCGGAACCAAGCATATGTTTATTTACAATAATGATGCAATTACAATTGAAGAAGCTTCTGAATTAAAATGTCTTAGCTATATTGAATTTGTTGAATTAAACCAAGATAACCTTAGCGTATTACAAGACAGAGATAATTATATTTTTATTGCAGATGAACATCTTTCATTTCAAGATACGCTTCCTTATTACAACAATGTACCCACCTCTTTGTCTGAATTATACCATAAAGGAAAACTAAAAATTGTAAAAATTTTATAAATACCTTTATTATTCCGCATTAAAATAAATAATGCTAAAGGGTATTAACTCTTTATACCTTAACTAACGTGAGTTCGATATAACTTTTGTTTTTACACCTGTGTAATATGCTGATTATGATTTATTTATAGCTTTAATAAATCTTTATTGTTCATTTTCTTTGCTTGTCCAAAGAAAACGAACCAAAAGAAAAGACACTTTTACGAGGAATTTTTAAACTCCGTTTAAAACCATCTGAAAAACACTGCGTCGTTTTACTCCTGATTTTCAGTGATTTTTCAGATTATTCTGCGTAAAAGGAGAGCAAAGCTTTGCTTTGCTTGCTACAATTCTTACGTCGAACTCACGTTAACTATAAAGGTAAAAACACAACAAACCGCAATATTTTTGCGGTTTGTTATATAGTTTATATACTTATTTAATCAAACTCAGGTAATTTATACACCATCATTTGCAGGAGACTCATTGGTTGGGCTGTCATCAGAACTGCTTTTTCGTGCTTCTACCAATTTATTCACTCTCCTTATGGCATCATTAATACCATCAGATACCTGTTTAAAATTAGGTAACGGCGTTTCTTGCTCTTCGTTAAACTCCGCCCCTGCTTCTATTCTGAATAACAACTTATAGTAAGCCTCATTCATAGGCTCTCTTAATGCTAAAAAAGCCTCTTCATTGCTTAAGGTACCTTGGTTTTGGGTACGCTCTAAAAACTTAACTCTGAACTCCTCATTAATGGTTTGTAAAGTTTGAAGCATAGAACGATAGTTTACCATAGTTGCCAACGTATCTAATTGAGGCATGACTAACACATCATCAATTAAATTACGTAAAGCAGCTGTTTGTGCCTGATAATTAAGCTTGTTTATTTGCCCTACTCCACCGTAATCATTAATCTTTTGAAGCACGGCACCCGCTGCGGTGGCAATTTCAGTATTGGCCTCTAACTGATTTCCGCTTAAATACATGTTAATTTGCGAAAATAAACGATCACGTTGTGCATCTAAATCTTTAATAACCTCGGTTAATTCATGGCGTAAAGGCTTGGCATAAGCGGCTTCCAACAAGGTAAACTGTGTGGTAAAGGTTTCTAATCGAGCTCCTAATTGTAAGGCGGTAGCGTCGTTATTAATACATAACTGTTGTACATCATGCATAAATTGGATGTACTCTTCAATACGATAATTTCGTAGTAATGCTGAAATAAACATAACAATTTTTGATTTTAATTAAACTTTTTTCGGGTGCCTGACGATTTTCCGTTTTTTAAAATAACACCGTCACTGCGAAGTAAACATTTTTACTGTAGCAATCTTTTTACATCGAGAGATTACTTCAATCATTGTCTCTCCTTATTAATGACGCGTAAGAAAATTTGTAGTACACCTCTTCTTTCTTTTCAAATATATTTTTTAAAAGTCAAGTTCACAACACCTAACCCACTAATTAACATTATTTTAAGTTTTTCTTGTTTTAAAAACAAGACCACAACTGCGCTACCAAGGGTTAGCTAATTATACTAGGTTCTTCAGCGGTGCCGTTCAACGTAATGAACTAACTTTATGCTCTACAGCGGTGCCGCTCAACGCAATGAACTAACTTTATTCTCTTGAGCGGTGGCGCTGAAAGTTTTTTGTTAACTTTTTTCTACAAATACAACTACTTTTACTTATTTATGCTAACATTTTTCTATTCACACTATCCCCCATCATAATTAAATAGGTTCGCGAAATTAAAAAACACTGAATTTCCGCTTAGAAAATTCAATCTTATTAATTATACACGTTGCTGCCAACTGGCTTTATTTTATTATTTCGGTCAAATATAAAATTCCGAATATCCAACCGATATATAGTAGAGTATAGGTTAGCGAGTAAACTGCTGAAATTCCAATATCTCCTTTTGTGTCTTTTGATTTATTAAAAACAAACTTCAATGCTCTAAAGAAAATCCAGTAAAGCATTCCTAAAATTATAAAAAGAGAAAACCAAAAAACGGCTTCCAAAACAATTAGCAAAACAACAAACAATATCGACATCGCAATCCATAACAAAATCGACAAAATCAGTCCGCCAATTCCATCCCCAACATCAATCGAAGGCATATCAATTGTAGGTGATGTGCTTCCAGTCAAATCACCTGTTTGAAAATTCCGAAATTTTGGAAAGTTGTCAATTAGTCCAATTCCTGTGTAAAGACCGTAAGTCATAAACAGGAATAGAGCTGTAGCTATAATTCCAAGTGACAAATAGAGATTAGAAGTCAAACTCCTATTATAATTTATTCCTGTAATATAAACAGTCAGAATTGTGATTCCGATTACAAGTAATGAAACAATAAAAACAGATTTTCCTTTCAGGTATGGTTGTTTTGCTTTCAATTCAGAGCGTTTTTGTCAGCTTGTTGGCAACGTATTTGTGTATGATTTTTTGCGGAAAAGGACGCGAGTGGTTTTCCGTTGATGTGGAAAGATAATTAATAAGATTGAATTTCCACTGAGGAAATTCAATCTTATTAATTATACACCTTGTTGTACAATGTTTTTTACTTTCTATCAATCCAAATATTCAATTCATCATTAGGTATTTCGTTTTCAAACAATTTCATTAGAAATAAATTTGAGCGTCTTACTTTTAAATCTTTAGGATTCTTAAATTCAATAAAATAAACACCTGGTTCCCTAATTTCTAGTGTCATTATTCTTTTAGCTCTTTTGCCAAACTCATATGATTGAATTCTCCAATTTATAACTTTCGGTATTATTACTTCTTTACTTTTCTTACTCGTTAATGAGATTGAAAAGTTGCCGAGAGAAACACTCCACCCACCTAGAAGGTCAATATTATATATTCCGACAGATAATATAATTGCCTGATTTGAATCATGTATGCGAATTGGAAGTCTAATTTCCGCATACCTCAAATTAGTATTTATGACTTTAATGTCTCTAGGGATTTTATCTCTATGGAGAAAGCCTGAAATCTTTTTGTCAGGTGTTAATTGCTTATAATCACTTTTGATATATGGTCTAGCTCCATCAAATGGTTCGAATTCAGTTTGTAGATATTCAATTTCTGTGTTATCTAATTCACGAATCGTTCCGTCGTTTTCAACATAAACAAATTCAAATTTATCTTTTTCTTTCTGCATTTTTCGGAGATTATGAAATGTTGTACAACGGTCTCGTATAACCGTCAGTACGGGTTAATATGCGTTAATTTTCGGTTTGGTACAGACATTAGCAATTCCGAGTGGATTCGGACGTAGTCGAATCCGCCGTATTCGCACTATATTGTTTGTGTTTTCTTGTTTTTGTGTATAATGTAAACATTTTCAATTACTTGTGTGTTTTTATTGTTTTTGTTTGTCCGCTTAAATTACAATTAAATATACTTTTACTTTCCCTGTTTGTTTCCCTTTTTTTGTTATGTTTGTAAAAAAAAGATATGTATTTTTATTTAAAGAAACCTAAAGAGGAAGTAGAGACGGCTATAGACTTAATTTTTTATGCAAAAGACGAACCGACAAGCAATAAGAATTTCAAATATAGCACAAAACAAAAAATAAACCCAATAGAGTGGGATTTTTCTACCCGTTACCCGAAAGTAAAACGAGGGGCTATGGGAAAAAAGAATAAACAAATTGCACTAGTTTTAGACAATTATAAAAAGTTGTTAGAGCAAACAATATCTGAATATCAGCAAAAAAATATCCCGTTAACCAAATCAGCTTTACGAGGTGTTTTCGATAAAGAGTTTAAGTATAATTATAAAAGTGATGAATTACCTTATGTAGTGAGTGAAGCTATTAAGGTATTTATGGAGTCAAAGAAACAACGTAAAGACACCTCAAAGGCATGGGATTATTTTTACAATAATATGAGTAAAAAAATAGCCTTATTTGACCATTACCGAAATAAAGTAACGTTGTTTGGGGATTTGAATGAAAACTGGATAGATAGCTATTGTGGTTTTTTAAGAGATTATATTAATTTGGTAGATAAGCAAAAAGCAAAGGAGCTTGGAGCACAAATTCAAAGTAATAATACTTATAACGATAATACACTACATAGACACATAAAAGTATTTTTAGCCTTTTTAGATTGGGTTAGAGAGAATTATGGTTTTACCATTAAAGAGGTGAAAAATACAGTCAAAAAATACGATATAGATGCGGTACATCTGACAGCCATAGAAATCCAAAAGATAGAAACCGTAGAGTTAAAAAGTAAAGAGCATAACCAAATTAGAGACGTGTTTTTGTTAGGGATTTACACAGGACAACGTTTTTCAGATTATTCGGTTTTTAATAAATCAGATGTTGTTGCAACTCCTAATGGAGAAATGATAGTAAAGAGAAACCAAAAAACGGCGCATGAGAGTTTTGTTCCGTTAACGCCTAGGCTTTCAGCTATTTTAGAAAAGTATCAATGGAATATTCCTGTTATTTCAAAAAACAGATTTAATACAGAAATAAAGAAAATTTGTAAAGAAGCGGGAATAAGAACAATTGTAAAAAAATTAACTAAAACAGGGAATAAAAAACACACAGCAGAACTGGAAAAATGGCAGATGATAGGTACTCATACAGCACGAAGAACCTTTATAACTTTATCATCAGAAAAGGGAATGCCAGATCATATTATTATGAAAATAACAGGGATTCGTAAAGCAGACACCTTAACAAAATATAAAAAGACCAATCAAGAAAGCGTTATTAATTTTATGCAACAAACATGGGGTTAAAAAGTACGTTTAATTACTTTAAAAATTTGATAGACTTGATTAACGTTTAATTTAAAACTGGAATATTTGGGGCTATTATTTCTACTAAGGGAAATAATAGTCTCTTTTTCTTCATAATTAACCCGCTATGTTCTTGTTAAATATAACTAAGTAATAAGTAAAAAAAACCAAAAAGATAATATATATATAATCAGCAAGTTAATATATAGTGCGGGAAAAATTTACCTGATAATAATGATATATAATATATATTAAAATAAAAAGAAATAAAAGACTATGAAAATTTCATAGTTGATAAAAATGCGGTTCGGTAGCGGAAGCTGGCGTATGTCCTGCGGACGGCTACAAGAACACCACAGAGATAAGTAATGTAAAAAAAAGCAAATGGCGCGAAATTTTCTAATAAATAAGCTAACCATTGATTAATTAAATGTAAAAATATAGTTTTAAAGGCTAAATAAGGTCAAATTAACATGAAATAAAACCACAGAGCGTCTTGGGTTGTTTTAGAATAAAAAATGTCTTAAAACCATGTATAAAGGTTTTTGTTGGTAACATTCAAAACTGGAATATTTTGGGGTATTATTTCTACTATGGGAAATATAGCCCCTTTTTCTTCATAATTAACCCGATATGTTCTTGTTAATATAACTAAGTAATAATTAAAAAAACCAAAAAGATAAAATATATGTAATCAGTAAGTTAATATATAGTGCGGGAAAAATTTACCTGATAATAATGATATATAATATATATTAAAATAAAAAGAAATAAAAGACTATGAAAATTTCATAGTTGATAAAAATGCGGTTCGGTAGCGGAAGCTGACGTATGTCCTGCGGACGGCTACAAGAACACCACAGAGATAAGTAGTGTAAAAAAAAGCAAATGGCGCGAAATTTTCTAATAAATAAGCTAACCATTGATTAATTAAATGTAAAAATATAGTTTTAAAGGCTAAATAAGGTCAAATTAACATGAAATAAAGCCACAGAGTGTCTTACATTGTTTTAGAATAAAAAATGTCTTAAAACCATATTTAAAGGTTTTTTTGGTAACTATGTGATAGTTGACGCAGAAGTAAAAATATATTTCATAAAATTAACTTTATTAAAAAGGCTTGTATCGTCCTAAATAACTTTACATTTTTCCATTATTTACAGTCTAAAACTGTAAACCTATTTAGAACAAGACACTTATTTGCATACAACTCCTACAAATTGCGTAACGCAAGAAAACGCAATTTTACGCAAAACGGCTATTCTAAACCTTTACAATAGAATTAAAATGTTTACTTATAGGTTGTTTACTTTAGTTAAAAATGTATTGTTGATTGATTTTAGGATGACACAAAGTGTACTTATTTCCGTACTACTCCTGCAAATTGCGTAACGCAAGAAAACGCAATTTTACGCAAAAAGACTATTCTAAACCTTTACAATAGAATTAAAGTGTTTACTTATAGGTTGTTTACTTTAGTTAAAAATGTATTGTTGATTGATTTTAGGATGACACAAAGTGTAAATTTATTTCTGTACTGCCCCTACAAATTGCGTAACGCAAGAAAACGCAATTTTACGCAAAAAGACTATTCTAAACCTTTACAATAGAATTAAAATGTTTATTTATAGGTTGTTTACTTTAGTTAAAAATGTATTGTTGATTGATTTTAGGATGATACAAAGTGTAAACTTATTTCCGTACTACTCCTGCAAATTTCGTAACGCAAGAAAAACGCAATTTACGCAAAATGACTATTTTAAATCTTTACAATAGTGTTAAAGCGTTTATTTATAGGTTGTTTACTTTAGTTAAAAATGTATTGTTGATTGATTTTAGGATGATACAAAGTGTAAACTTAT